>NZ_NEUB01000117.1 GCF_002910825.1 Streptomyces sp. SM1
CCGGCCGCGGCGGGTGAGCCCCCAGGGCTTGAGGACCGAGATGACCGTCATGAAGAGACAGGCGGTCAGGGAGCCGACCGGCCCCATGAGGACGTCTCCCCCGTCGGGCAGGGCGTGCCCGTCGGCGACGGCCCGCGCCGCCGCGTCCACGCCCGGCCGCAGCGCGAAGACCGTGGCGGTGGTCGTGGCCAGGGTCAGCCAGAACTTCGTCCACACCCAGCGGTGCCTCGCCAGCCCCCAGGGCGTGCCGAGGGACAGGACGAGACCGCTGACGAGGGTCAGGAACGCGATCGGCAGCAGGAGCCGGTCGGCGAAGAGCTTCATGGCCCGTACGGACGCCTCCAGCATGACCGCCGACCCGGTGGTGTTCGCGGTGACACCGAGCGCGAGCAGCCCGGCGGTGAGCCCGAGCCAGCCGGCGGAGGCGACGCCGTGGACGACGAGATGGGCCCGGCGTGCGGGGCGGCTGAGTTTCTTCACCCGGTCCACGGTGCCGGGCCCGGGCGGCGCGGACATCCGACAGCGGGAGTAACCGCTCCTACTGGC
>NZ_NEUB01000118.1 GCF_002910825.1 Streptomyces sp. SM1
TGCTCGGCTCGTCGGGCGTCGTGGGCCCACGGTCCTCGCGTTCGGTACGCAGGCAGCGGCGGACCGACTCGGGGTCGAGGCCTTCGTTGCACGCCTGATGCAGCAGACGGGCGAAGAGGTAGTCGGGGTCGGCGCCGAGCGCCATGGCGAGTGCCTCCCGGGCCTCCAGTTCGTCACCGGTGGACCAGGCGACCCACCCGGCGAGGGTGAGGGGCGCCGCGGCGTGTTCGCCGTACGATCCGACACAGCGGCGTGCCAGAGCCCGCCACAGACGGAGGGCGGCTTCCGCCTCGGCACCCTCCATCCACTCGGCCGCGCGGTCGCGGGTCGTGCGGTCCTGCAGGCCGAGGATCAGCGTCGCGGCCTCGTCGCGGCCGAGCAGGTCGTCGTCCCGCAGATCCGCCGGGAGCATGCCGGACGTGGGCGGGGCGCCGGCAAGGCGTCCCATGATCCGCCCGGCCAGGCTCAGCGTCTCCTCGGCCACCTCGTGGCGGCTCGCCGCGTCGAGGATCCTGGGGACCAGCGCCATGCCGGCGGCGTCCAGGGCTTTCTCCTGTTCGAGGGCCGCGGGGTATTCCCAGGGCAGGAACCTGGCGCGCAGTTCGCTCAGGGTGCCGCGGACCTGGATCCCGGCATAGGTCGCGGCGGCGGCCAGCACCGAGGTGCCGGGCAGGCCCAGCGGTGTCCCCTCGGCCGGGCAGCAGCCCTCGTCGTCACAGCAGTACGACCAGAAGCGGCCGCCCGAGACGCACAGGGCTTCCACGACCGGGATGTCCAGGGAGCCGCACTCCAGGCGCAGGGTGCGGGCGAGCGGCTCCAGTCGCTCCTTGACCTGCCGGCCGGATTCGCCCGGGCCCGGCTCGCGGCAGAGGAAGACGACCATCTGTTCGGGCCGGACGCCCCGGCGCTCACTGCCCGTCACCAGGCCGCGGGCCAGCTGGCGGGCGGCAGTGGGCCAGTCGTCCGTGGTGGCGGGGATGCCGAGCCGGGCCCGGCCGCCGAACCGGCCCCGCCCTTCCTTGTCGTGCAGGGCGACCAGCACGATGCTGTCCTCGGGACGGTAGCCGAGCAGGTAGGGCAAGGCGTCGGCGAGCTCGGCAGGGGTGCGCAGGGTGACCTGCTGTGCGTGGTCATGGCTGTCGTAGGCCGTGCGGCCGATGCCGTCCGGGCGCGGGGGGCGGTCCCCCTCGCGGGCCTCCTCCCGGCCGTGCCCCCGGCCGTCCTCACGGAAGCCGGCGGGCCCGGCGCGGCCCGCGGACCGGGCCCTCGGCGGAAGGCCCGTACGTTCACTCTCGCCGCGGCCCGGAATGTCACTGTTTCCCGGTGTTCCAGTGGTCTCGTCGTGGTTCGTCATGGCAAGACGATCTCGCGGATCACGAGATTCCGGTTCGCCCTGTGGATAACTCGCATCAAGGACATGACACCCATACCTCAGCGGAGGGACCCGCCCTCATCCACAGCACCCGACCGGATGTCGGCGCCGTCCTGTTGTATGGGACCCATGGAGCACACGAACACCGCGGATCTCCGCACGGCCGCCGACGCGGTCCTCGCCCGTCTCGTCGGGGACGCCTCGGGCGAGGCCCGGCTTCGCGAGGACCAGTGGCGGGCGATCGAGGCGCTGGTCGCCGACAAGCGCCGGGCCCTGGTCGTCCAGCGCACGGGCTGGGGCAAGTCCGCCGTCTACTTCGTGGCCACGTCGCTGCTGCGGGCGCGGGGCAGCGGCCCCACCGTGATCGTCTCCCCGCTCCTGGCGCTCATGCGCAACCAGGTGGAGGCAGCGGCCAGAGCCGGCATCCGCGCCCGGACCATCAACTCCTCCAACACCGAGGAGTGGGACTCCGTCCAGGAAGAGATCGCCTCGGGCGACGTGGATGTGCTGCTGGTGAGTCCCGAGCGGCTGAACAACCCGGACTTCCGCGACCAGGTCCTGCCCAGGCTCTCCGCCGCGACCGGACTCCTCGTGGTCGACGAGGCACACTGCATCTCCGACTGGGGCCACGACTTCCGCCCGGACTACCGCCGGCTGCGCACCATGCTCACCGACCTCCCCGAGGGCGTACCCGTACTCGCCACCACCGCCACCGCCAACGCGCGTGTCACCGCGGACGTCGCGGAGCAGCTCGGAACGGGCGGCTCCGCGGACGCGCTGGTGCTGCGGGGGCCGCTGAACCGGGAGAGCCTGAGCCTGAGCGTGCTGCCCCTGCCGGACGCCGCGCACCGGATGGCCTGGCTCGCCGACCATCTGGAGGAGCTCCCGGGCTCGGGGATCATCTACACACTGACCGTGGCCGCCACCGAGGAGGTCACCGCCTTCCTGCGGCAGCGCGGTCACACCGTCGCCTCGTACACCGGCCGGACGGAGAACGCCGACCGGCAGCAGGCCGAGGAGGACCTGCTGGCCAACAAGGTGAAGGCGCTGGTCGCCACCTCCGCTCTCGGTATGGGCTTCGACAAGCCGGACCTGGGCTTCGTGGTCCATCTCGGCTCACCGTCCTCCCCCATCTCCTACTACCAGCAGGTGGGCCGCGCCGGCCGCGGTGTCCGGCACGCCGAGGTGCTGCTCCTTCCCGGGAAGGAGGACGAGGCGATCTGGGAGTACTTCGCGTCGCTCGCCTTCCCCTCGGAGGATCTGGTGCGCCGCACACTCGACGTCCTCGCGCGCGCGGAGCGGCCCATGTCGCTGCCGGCCCTCGAGCCGCTGGTGGAACTGCGCCGCTCCCGGCTGGAGACCATGCTCAAGGTGCTCGACGTGGACGGGGCCGTGAAGCGGGTCAAGGGCGGCTGGACCGCCACCGGGCAGCCGTGGACGTACGACGCCGAGCGGTACGCGTGGGTGGCACGTCAGCGCAAGGCCGAACAGCAGGCGATGCGCGACTACGCGGCGACCACGGACTGCCGGATGGAGTTCCTGCAACGCCAGTTGGACGACGAGGGTGCCAAGCCCTGCGGCCGTTGCGACAACTGCGCCGGCGCGCGCTACACCGCGGAGGCCTCCGCGGTCGCGCTCGAGGCCGCCCGCGTGGATCTGGGCCGGGCGGGCGTCGAGGTGGAGCCCCGGCGGATGTGGCCCACCGGCCTCCCGGCGATCGGCATGGAGCTCAAGGGCCGGATCCCGGCCGGTGAGCAGGCCGCTCAGGGGAGGGCTCTGGGCCGCCTGTCGGACATCGGCTGGGGCAACCGGCTGCGGCCGATGCTCGCGCCCCAGGCGCCGGACGGGCCGGTGCCGGACGACGTCGCGGGGGCCGTGGTGGGAGTGCTGGCCGACTGGGCCAAGGGCCCCGGCGGCTGGGCCCCGGGGGCGGCGGACGGCCGGCCCCGGCCGGTGGGGGTGGTCACTCTGGCCTCCCGCACCCGGCCCCGGCTGATCCACTCCCTGGGGGAGCGCATCGCGGAGATCGGCCGGCTGCCGCTGCTGGGTTCGGTGGCTTACACGGCGGAGGCCCGCCCCGCCTCCCGGAGCAACAGCGCCCAGCGCCTCAAGGCCCTCGACGGGGCACTCACCGTGCCGCCCGATCTCGCGGCCGCGCTCGAGCGGGCGCAGGGCCCGGTTCTCCTCGTCGACGACTACACGGAGACGGGCTGGACCCTCGCGGTCACGGCGCGCCTGCTGCGGCGCAATGGTGCACAGGGCGTGCTGCCTCTGGTGCTGGCCGTACAGGGCTGAGGATTCGCCCCACCCGCCGGGTGGGGATATTAGCCGTAGAACGTCCGATACCGGTCTGCTGCCCCAATTGCTCGTTGCCGCATCCAAGTTCGACAGGAAGAATTGAAGTCCGCACCCGCACGGCTCGCCCGCCGATCAGGTAGGGCTCTGTTGCGTGCGCGCTCCCCGCATCCGATTCCGCCCGCAGTGCGGGCGTAGCCGAAGGGAGGACCGTGACCTTCGGATTCGCTCCGTCCTCGGCGACATCGCTGTCGACGTCCGCCGCTTCCGCCACCCGTGTACTCGAGCCTGCGGAGTGGGCCGCCGCGGGAATCCCGCTGCTGCGCAGTCCGCGCGAGGTCGTCAGCGGACTGCACGCCCGGCACCGTCCCGGTCCGGCGACCGCGGTCGTCGCCGTGCTCGACCCTGACGAACGGGTTCGGGCGAGTGCCTCGTTCACCCGCCGCACATCCTCCGCGGACGGGTGGATGCTGCGCAACGTGCTGCTGGCCCAACTGCGCCGGGTCATCCCGCACGACCTGCGGCGCCGCACACCGGTGCGCACCGCGGTACTGCTCTACTGCCGTGACGGCGACGCCCGTTGGACGGAGGAGGACGGCGCGTGGATGTGGGGCCTGCGGGACGCCTGCACGCTGCACGGGCTGCGCTGCGGGGCGTACATCACGCTCACGCGTGACGGCTGGCAGGTTCTCGGTGAAGGGCGTGGTGGCCGTCACCCCAGTGCGGGCTCGGCGCCGGAGCCGTTCGCCCTGTCCGAGGCGCCGCCCCGGATACCGCGCACCGGCGGCGCCGCGTCGGACGTGCTGCGCCGCGCGGCGGCACGCTGACGTTCCCCGGAGGGAAGCGGCACCGTTCCGCGGACAACACCAGGGCGAGCGCCCTCCCCGTCCGGGAACGCGTCCCCACCACATACCCCGGCCCACGCGCCCGTTCGGGCCCGGGCCATGAGACGGTGCGGCGCGTCCGGACGGCGTCGGAGCAGACGCCTGTCCCCACTCGGTCACCCGCGCCCACGCGGCCGTTGGGGCCGAGGACGCGGTACGGCGAGGCGTGTCCGGGCGGCGCCGGAGCCGGCCTCGGGCCCGTCGTGGACCGCCGGTCACGGCCGCGGCGCGGAGACGGCAGACGGCTGCGGGCATCCGCTGTCCCGCCACGCACACACGCCCGCACATCGGCCGTGCGGACACCGCGGCCGGCCACGGCGTCCGCACCACCCCACGGCGTCCACCGGGACGCCGTGGCGCCGGCTCAGACCGTCGCGCCCAGCACCGAGTTGATCCGCTGCGGGTCTCCGCAGAGGATCAGCAGGGCGCCGGCCCGGGCATGTGCCACCGACAGGGCGGAGACGGCCGCGGACTCCGGACCGCCATTGACGGCGACCACGACCACGGGCCGCGCTCCGGCACGGGCCGCCACCTGGGCGTCCGCGTAGAAGACGTCGTCGCCGGCGTCGTGCTGGGCCCAGTAGGAGGCTTCGCCGAAGGACAGTTCGTGGGTGGCCCACGGGTGGGGCTCGCCGGTGGTGACCACCAGCAGGTCACCGGGGGCCCGGCCCGAGTCCAGCAGCAGGTCCACGGCCTCCTCGGCGGCGTCGAGCGCCCCCTCGGCCGAGGCCGGGATCAACTGGATCTGCGGGGTTGCCGCAGTGGGTTCGGGCC
>NZ_NEUB01000119.1 GCF_002910825.1 Streptomyces sp. SM1
AACCGCCTGAGCCGTCGGCTGCTGGGCCGGTGGCACCGGTTCGGCGGTGGGCGTCTGGGCCGGTGGCACCGCTTCGGCCGTCGGTTTCGGGGCCGGTGGCACCGGTTCGGCCGTCGGGGGTTGGCCCGGTGGAGCCGGCCGGGTCGTCGGTCCCTGGCCCGGTGGTTGCGGCCTGGGCGGACGCCGGGTCGGCGTGGCCGGTTCACGGGAGCGGGAGGTCGGGCCGGGCGAGAGCGACGGCGCCGGCGTCCGTCCTCCCGTGCTCGACGGCTCTGTCGCGAAGGTCCACGACGGCAGCGGGTTCAGCGTCGGAAGGGACAGATCGGTCGAGGCCGAAGGGGTGGGACCGGGACCGTCACCGTCCTGCGCGACCAACACCCACACCCCGATGCCGCCGAGGACGAGCACGGCGGCACCGCCTGCGACCCATGGGGCCCGCCGGGATGGGCGTCGGTGACGATTCATGGTCTTACTGTCCTACGCGTCCCGGCGGGGCGCCTGTCGCGTCGTCTGGAAGCCGTGCTTTCCACCTGCCTCCACCGTCCGTCCGGGTGACGCGCACGGGGGCGGTCGGCCTCCGACTGCCCCAGACCTCGAACGACGGCGCCGACGGCACCGGCGGCGAGTCGTCACCTTCCGTTCCGGGCCGCGGTCAGTTGTTGATCTCCCGGTTGAAGTCCTCGGTGCACGCGTCACGTTCGCTCTTCGTGTCGGCCTGCCGGACACAGTCGTCGAAGTTCTTGAACTCGTCCGAATCGAGGATCGACGCGCCGATCGCGATGATCACCACGGATCCGGCGACCCCCAGTGCGCCGAGCACCGCGCCGATGACCGACATCGTGCCGTGCGGTGCCCGGCCGCCCCGTGCCCTGCGCGCGCCGATGATGCCGAAGATCAGTGCCAGGATCCCCAGCACCACACCGCCGACGACGGTCCAGAACAGGACGACCGCCAGGACACCGAGAATCAGGGCGGCGACAGCCAGTCCGTTGTTCCGCCTCACACCCGTGTCCGGATGCGTCGGCACGGAGTCGGCTCGCGTCGGGGGGTGTTCCGGGAAGGACATGTCATCACACTCATCTCTGCGTCGGCTCGGGCCGGTTGTGGTACGGGCCGGTTGCCCCGATACCGGAGGCGAATGCCTCCGTGTCCGCCTGCCGGCACCCCCGGTACGACGTCACCGCCACCGGCGGCGCCATAATGGCCGGTTCGAAGCGCCTTGCGCTCCGCGTGTACTCAAGTGAGGTGAATGAGCGGTGTGGCCCCGGGTCGACGGCATGCGTGCGATGGAACTGGGCAGCCCGGGCGAGCTGAGGGCCCGGCTGAACTCCCTGGTCCTGGCCGGACGGAAGACGGCGACGACCGGTCTGCTGGCCGAGTACGCCGAGGAGACGGAGGGTCTCGAGTTCGTGGGCGAGCGGCTGGCGCTGCTGAGCGACGACGGCCGTTCCGTCGCCACTCTCGAGATCACCGGTGTCGAGCAGAAGTCCTTCGCCCAGGTCACATGGGACCACGCCCTCGCCGAAGGTGAGGGTGACACCTCGCTGGAGGAATGGCGCGCCGGTCACCGTCGGTTCTGGGAGCGTGAGGGCACCCCGGTCGACGACGACACCCCCCCTTGTGTGTCTCACCTTCCGCGCCGAGGCGACGGCCGGCGGATGAGCCCCGACACCTGAGCCGGGTGCGCGGTCGGACCGCGGCCCTCCCGGCGGGACCGCTGCCGTTCACGGCACGCTCTCCGCCACCCTCCGTACCGCCGCGACGCGGGGCGGATGCCGGGGCGGCCTCCCGTCGACGGGACCCTCACCCACGCCTGCCGTCCGGCTACCCCGCCTGGGCACCTCCCGGGCCCCCGGCCGGCGGGGACGCCGCGGCACTCCGCGCGGACCGTGGGCGGAGCAGCCCCGGCAGCGTCAGGGAGCCCGGCCCGAAGAAGACCAGGAGCAGGAAGCCCCAGCAGAACAGCGCTGGCGCCAGTCCGCCGTTCTGCAGGGGGAAGGCACCGTCCTTCTGGTGTTCGGTGAAGTAGGCGAAGGCCATGGCGCCCGAGCTGAGGAACGCCGCGCTGCGGGTCGCCACTCCGAGGAGAATGAGGGCACCGCATACGAGCTCGATGACACCGGCGTACCAGAACGGCCAGTCGCCCGTGGGGCCGGCCTGCCTGTCGAGTACACCGAAGAGCGTCGCGGCGCCCTCACTGGTGAACAGCAGGCCGAGGACGATGCGGAACAGCCCCAGTACGAGGGGCTGATGGCCGGCTAGCCGGTCACTCAGGGGGGTGGTGCTCATCGCTGCGTACTCCTTGCGCGATCGGTGCGACGCAAAATGGACCGCTCGGGCGAGCGGCCGTCCGCTCTTCTTTACGCGCGCGGTGCTCCACTGGTTCAGCCGACCCGCTCACCGTCCGGAACCGCGTGGCGGACGGGAGCGGGATGTCTGGACCACACCGCCTCCATGCCTCATTATGACGCTGTCATGACAGCCCCATCCGTGCGACGACGACGGGGAAGGTGACCGTGCGCGGCACCCTGGCCAAGTTGGTCCTCACCACTGTCCTCCTGCTGGCGCCCTTGACGCCCGGTCCCGCGGGGGCGGCACCCCGGGAGACCGCCCCCGGTACGGAAGTCGCCGCCGCGGACGACTGGACGGCGCCGCTCAGTACGCGGGGCCGCTGGATCGTCGACGCGGACGGCGACCGGTTCAGACTCCGGTCCGGCAACTGGCACGGTGCCAGCGGTACCTGGAACGGCACCGGCAGCGTGGACGAGGACGCCAGTCATCACGCGGGGGAGAACTCCCACCGGATCCCTCTCGGCCTCGACCGCGCCCCCATGACCGAGATCATCGCCGGTTTCCAGGAGATCGGGATCAACAGCGTCCGGCTGCCGTTCTCCAACGAGATGATCCACGACACCCGGTCCGTCACGGACGACGCCGTCGCCGCCAACCCCGGCCTCAGGAGGCGGACCCCGCTCCAGGTCTACGACGCCGTGGTACGCGCACTCACCGACGCCGGCCTCGCGGTGATCCTCAACAACTACACCAACACGACCTGTTGGTGTTGCGGAGTCGACGGCAACGAGCGCTGGAACGCGAGCCGGTCCACGGAGGCGTGGGAGAACGACTGGCTCTTCATGGCCGCCCGCTACCAGCAGAACAAGCGTGTCGTGGGCGCGGATCTCTACAACGAGGTCCGCCGCGACATCTGGGACGACCCCAACTGGGGCCTCGGTGACAACCACGACTGGTTCACCGCCGCCCAGCGCGTCGGCGACCGCATCCTGTCCGAGGCCGGCCCCGACCTCCTCATCATCGTCGAGGGCATCAACTGGACCGGCATCCCTGTCGACGGATTCGCGCACGGGCGGCCGACTCTGGAACCGGTGCGCGCGCTCTCGCACACCCTCGTCGACTCGGGCAAACTCGTGTACTCCGCCCACTTCTACGGCTACACCGGCCCGAACCACAGTGGCGCCACCGGAATCGGCGAGACCACCGACCCCCGCTACCAGGACCTTTCCCCCGGCGAACTGACCGCCGTGCTGAACCGCCAGGCGTTCTTCGTCACCGTCGAGCAGGACCGGCATTTCACCGCCCCCGTCTGGATCAGTGAGTTCGGTGTCGGCGGGCGGGAGGAGACGAGCGTCGCGGCTCGCGCCTGGTTCGAGAACTTCGTCGACCATCTGATCCGTACCGACGCCGACTTCGCGTACTGGCCGCTCGTCGGCTGGCACGAGAACCGCAGGGGCAACGGCTGGGCACTGCTGCACTGGGACTCCGCCGGCCGTCGCATGGGGATTTACGACGGTGACGACTGGCGGGCCGGGGCGTGGACCCGGCTCGTCCGGAGCGGCGGCCGCTCCGGACACGTCGCCCCCGTGGCCGACTGGTCGATGCTCAGCCCCGACCACAGCGACTTCGTCGCCTCCCGCCGTATGCGCGCGCTTCCCGACTGGGACTCCGGCGCACGCAAGGCGGCATGTCCCGACGGGCAGCGACTTCTCGGTCTCCGTCACACGGGCAACCGGGGACTGTGCTCCGACGTGACCACCGGGCACCTGTGGGACCCGGCCGGTCGGCACGAGGTGGTCAAGGACGAACGGCATGGCGCGCCGGGTGGTGACTGGGCAACCGGCTACACGAAACTGCAGTGCCCCGCTGGGCACTTCCTCACCGGTTACAGCGTGCGCGGTGCCGCCGTCTCGGCCGCCCTGTGCGCGAAGGCCGCACCCGGCGGGATCACCGGCACGAGCGGTCGCACGGTCTGGTTCGACCGGAGCGACAACCGGGGGACCCACCCCAGGGGCGGCGACTTCGCGAGAGGCCACTACAAGGGCCAGTGCGCGGACGACGAGTACGCCGCCGGAATCGCCTACACCGGCCGCGTCGGCTCCTCACGGACCCCGGACGCCCTGTACTGCCGCGACCTCGGCTGACCCGCGGCCTCGTGCCGGGCCTTCCGGACCTCACCCTCCTGGCTCATCGGACTCCCTTCGGCCCCCGCCACGACGGAGACGGACCGGGCGGCGGAACAGGCCCGGTCGGCCACTGGCCCCGCGTGCCCCGCACGCCTCGCACAGGTTCGCACAATGGGTCAAAATGGACGGAGGATGCGGCGGCCTCGTGGGAAGGCGCGGTGATGCACGACAACGGCGAGAGCGATGAGGGACCCGTCGAGGAGGGTGACACGTACGACGGTGAACTCGACGCCGAGGACACCGACGAGTACGCCGACGAGTACGCCGCCCCCGCGCCGTACGACCCGGGGGCGGAACCCGACGTCTTCCTCGACGTTCCCTCCCTGAAGGTCGACGAGATCGACCTGGACGTCGAGAACCTGCGGGCGCATGTCTCGCTGCAGGCCGAGGTCCTGGATCTGCTGAAGCTGAACGTGGGCGCAGATGTCGCGCTCGGCCGGGTGCACCTGGGAATCTCGGGCGTGGAGGCCCAGGCGCAGCTGAGAGTCCGCCTGGACAACGTCGCACTGATCATCAACCGGGTGCTCACCACGCTCGACCGCAACCCGGAGCTGCTGCGGGAGCTGGCGCGGGGGGTCGGGTCCGCCGTGCAGGACATCGGCGGCGGAGCCCGTGAGGCCGTGAGTGAGCTGGGCACGGGCGCCGGAACGGCCGTCCAGGACGTGGGCCGGGGCGCCGGGACCGCGGTGCGGGACGTGGGCCGGGGTGCGGGAACCGCGGTCCAGGACGTGGGCCGGGGCGTCGGCTCGGTGGCGGAGGACGTCGGCGGCGGAGCGGGCGAGGCCGTGCGGGACGTGGGCGGTGGCGCCGGACACGCGGTGGACGAGGTCGTCGATGAGGCGGGCCGGGCTGTCGGACGGGCCGGCGAGCAGGTGGGCGGCGCCACGGAAGGTGCGGTCGACCAGGTCTCGGGCGTGACCGACACGGCGGGACGAGCCGCGGCGGACCGCGCCGACGCCGTAACGGACGTCCCACCCGTGGCGGACGTCCCACCCTCCACGGACGTCCCATCCGCCACGGACAGCACCGTGAGCGGAACCGAGCAGCCCCGACGGCGCGCGCCGCGCAAGACCGCTGACCGTGACCGGAGCACCGCCCCCCGCGAGGGGAGCGGTACCCGGCCACGCCGAGTGCGCGCCGAGGACGGGAAGCTGCCGCCCCGCCGCCGGCGCGCCGCCGAGGAACGGGAGGAGCCGCCCTGAACAGCGACCGCGGGATCGCGGGACCCGGCGTGGGACATCTCGTTCGGGTCGGCGGTCCACTCCGAGCGGCTCCGTTTCACCGAGGAGCCGAGGACGTCCGTCCGCTTTCCCGGCGCCGGGAGGCGTGAGTCGACGAGCCGCAGCGACCGTACGCACCTTCCCGACAGGGTGACTCCCGGCCAGGAGTACCGCGATGTCACCGTCGCCTACCGCCTCGCCACACGGCTCACCGGGGAAGCCGAGGACGAACGGGGCGGGGACACCGGCGCGGACAGGTGACCGCACCGCCACAGCCACCCCCTCCGGCGGGCCGCCGCGCATGCCGAGGAAGCCTGCTCCCCGTCGGCCGACAGATCCGAGGACGTCATGAGTGACGGGAAGCACCGGGCGGGCCGAGAGGACTCGAACGGCCCGGGACCGGCGCCGGCCGGCCCGGCGTTCCGGCAGGACCTGCGCGGCGCGGTGACGCCGCGGGCGGTGATTCTCCTCCTCGGAGTGCTGATTCTCGAGATGGCGTTCGTCGTCTCGTTCATCGGCGCCTTCCACTCTCCCAGGCCCCGGAACCTCCCGCTGGCGGTCGTGGCGCCCGGGCAGGCGCAGGCGCGTCTGGTCGCCGAGCTGAACAGCCTGCCCGGCGAACCACTCGACGCCCGGGCGGCGGACAGCGCGAGCGAGGCGAGGGCCATGGTGCTCGACCGCCGTGTGGACGCCGCGTTGCTGGCGGGCCCCGGCGGGGGCCCGGACAGGCTGCTGGTGGCCACCGCCGGCGGGCCGGCCGCGGTGCAGTCGTTGCAGGCGGTCTTCGCGAAGACCGGCGGCGGCAGCGTCGTGGTCGACGACCTCCGGCCGCCCAGCCCTTCGGACGGCCGGGGGCTGGCCGGCTTCTATCTGGTACTGGGTGTCGTCGTCGGCGGGTATCTGGCCTCCGCCGCACTCTCCGCCTCCTACGGAGCACGCCCCGCCAGCCCGAACCGCACCTCCGTCCGACTCCTGGCACTGGCCGCGTTGTCGGTCGTCTCGGGCCTCGGCGGGGCGGTCGTCGTCGACCCGGTGTTCCACGCCCTGCCGGGACACTTCGGAGCCCTGTGGGGCATCGCGACCCTCATCACCTTCGCCGCGGCCGCCGCGGGGATGGCCTTCCAAGTGCTCCTCGGCACACCCGGAATCGCCTTGTCGGTACTGCTCTTCGTCGTTCTCGGCAACCCGAGCGCGGGGGGCGTGTATCCTACGACGCTCCTTCCCCCGTTCTGGGCGGCCATCGGGCAGGCGCTGCCGAACGGCGCCGGAGTGACCCTCGTACGCAATTACTCGTACTTCGGCGGCCACCAGACATCCACCGCCTGGTGGGTCCTCTCGGCGTGGGCCGCGGGCGGCGTCCTGATCAGCTGGCCGGCGTCTCTGCGGAGGCGTCCCGCAGCGGGCTGAGCAGCCGCGGAGAGTGCCGTGCGCGGATCTCCGGCCTCCGGGATTCCCCTCACCGGGGCGCCGGCACTTTGTCTCACGCGTGGAAGAAGATGAGGGATCGGACGCGAAAGGGGTTACGCGTTCGCGCGAGTCCCGCTAACTTCCTTGAAATGAACCGGTCATGAGCCCATTCGGGTGAAGGCACCGGTGCCCGACGGCGCGACGGCGCGCGCCCGGACTTTCACGGCAGGCCCCCGGGCCGCCGCAACCCCCATAGTCCTGGAGACGCTGTGCGCACGAGACCCCTCGGACACAGACGTGTCCGCACGCTGCTGACAGCCATGGCCTGCGCGTTGGGCCTGGCACTGCCCATGGGCCCCGCCGCCGCTGCCCCCGCACCCGCCCCGGCCGGACCGGGCGGCGCCCGGGCAGCGGCGGCCGAGGACTTCCAACAGGTCACCCTCGCCAAGGGCGTCGCCGAAATGGGCGAACCCATGACACTGGCCGTCCTGCCGGACCGCTCGGTGCTCCACACCTCGCGCGACGGCACACTGCGACGCACCGACGCCGCCGGCACCACCACCGTGGCGGGCACACTGGACGTCTACAGCCACGACGAGGAAGGCCTGCAGGGCGTCGCCGTCGACCCCGCCTTCTCCGCCAACCGCTTCGTCTACCTCTACTACGCCCCCCCGGTCGACCACCCCGGCCGGTGACGCCCCGAGCGACGGAACGGCATCGGACTTCACCCCGTTCGACGGCGTCAACCGGCTCTCCCGGTTCGTCCTGAGGGCGGACGGAACCCTGGACCCCGGCAGCGAGAGGAAGATCCTCGGCGTGCCAGCCTCCCGCGGCCTGTGCTGCCACGTCGGCGGCGACATCGACTTCGACGCGGCAGGCAACCTCTACCTCTCGACGGGCGACGACACCAACCCCTTCGCCTCGGACGGATACACCCCCATCGACGAGCGCGCCTCGCGCAACCCCGCCTACGACGCCCAGCGTTCCGCGGGCAACACCAACGACCTGCGCGGCAAGGTCCTGCGCATCAAGGTGAACCCCGACGCGACGTACAGCATCCCGGCGGGCAACCTCTTCGCACCCGGCACCGCCAGGACCCGGCCCGAGATCTACGCCATGGGATTCCGCAACCCCTTCCGGATGAGCGTGGACAAGGCCACGGGCACCGTCCACGTCGGTGACTACGGCCCCGACGCGGGCACCGCCAACGCCTCCCGCGGACCCGCCGGGCAGGTCGAGTTCAACCGGATCACGAAGGCCGGCAACTTCGGCTGGCCGTACTGCACCGGCGAGAACGACGCCTACGTCGACCACGACTTCGCCGGCGGCACCGCGGGCGCGGCCTTCAACTGCGGCGCCCCGAGGAACACTTCGCCGCGCAACACCGGCCTGACCGAACTGCCGCCCGCCCAGCCCGCCTGGATTCCCTACGACGGCGGTTCGGTCCCCGAGTTCGGCAACGGCTCCGAGTCCCCCATGGGCGGGCCCGTCTACCGCTACGACGCGGGCTCCACCTCCGAGGTGAAGTTCCCGGCCGAGTACGACGGCGACTTCTTCGCCGGGGAGTTCGGCCGCCGCTGGATCAAGCGGATCGAGACCGGCGGCGGAACCGTGCAGTCCATCAACCCCTTCTCCTGGAGCGGCACCCAGGTGATGGACATGGCCTTCGGCCCGGACGGCGCGCTCCACGTCCTCGACTACGGCACCGGCTACTTCAACGGCGACGCCAACTCGGCCCTGTACCGCATCGAGCACGTGACCGGCGGACGCGCCCCGGTGGCCCAGGCGAAAGCCAGTACCACCTCGGGCGGGGCGCCCCTCACCGTCGCCTTCTCCTCCGCCGGCACCTCCGACCCGGACGGCGACGCGCTGACCTACGCGTGGGCGTTCGGTGACGGCGCCACCTCCACGGCCGCCGACCCGTCCCACACCTACACCGCCGACGGCCGGTACACCGCGACACTCGAGGTCACCGACGCCACCGGCAAGTCCGCCACGGCCTGCGTACAGATCACCGTCGGCAACACCGCCCCGACCGTACGGCTCGACACCCCCGCCGACGGACGCATCTACGACTTCGGCTCCGCCATCCCGTTCAAGGTGACCGTCACCGACCCGGAGGACGGCACGATCGACTGCACCAGGGTGAAGGTCACCTTCATCATCGGACACGACAGCCACGGACACCCGCAGACCTCCGCCACCGGCTGCACCGGCACCCTGCAGACCCTGGCGGACGGCGAACACGACCCCAACGCCAACATCTTCGGCGTCATCGACGCCGAGTACACCGACAAGGGCGCGAACGGACAGCCCGCGCTCACCGCTCACGACCAGCACATCACCCAGCCCAGCCACCGCCAGGCCGAGCACTACGGTGACTCCGCGGGCGTCGCGGTCATCAGCCACACGCCCGCGCACGGCGGCAGGACGGTCGGCGACATACACAACGGCGACTGGATCTCCTTCACGCCCTACAGCCTCGACAACGTCACCGGCTTCACCGCCCGGGTCTCCTCGGGCGGCAGCGGCGGCACGCTCGAGGTCCGCGCGGGCTCCCCGGCCGGCACCCAGCTCGGCACCGCCACCGTGCCGGTCACCGGCGGCTGGGAGACCTTCCAGGACGTCACCGCCCCCCTGACCGACCGGCCGGCCGGATCCACCACCCTCCACCTCGTCTTCAAGGGCGGCAGCGCCGCCCTGTTCGACGTCGACGAGTTCTCCTTCACCACCTCCACCGGAACCGGCCCCCGTACGGGTGAGGTGAGGGGGGTGAACGGCAAGTGTCTGGACGTGGACAACGCGGGGACGGCGGACGGTACGGAGGTGCAGATCTGGACGTGCAACGCGTCGGCGGCGCAGCGCTGGACGGTGGCCGGTGACGGCACGCTGAGGGCGTTGGGCAAGTGTCTGGACGTCTCCGGTGGCGGGAGTGCGGACGGTACGCGGGTGCAGTTGTGGACGTGCAACGGTACGGGTGCGCAGACGTGGGCGGCCCAGCCGGACGGTACGGTCCGCAATCCGCAGTCGGGCAAGTGCCTGGACGCCTCGGGCGGTACCTGGAACGACGGGACGCCGGTCCACCTGTGGACCTGCCACACCGCACCCAACCAGAAATGGACCCTGCCTTGACGGCTGACGGTCGCGGGTCACCCCGGTGGTGCGTCGGAACACCGACGCACCACCGGGGCCGGGGCCCGTCACAGGCCCCTGCCCCGGTCCGCCGGCGATCTCCGCCGCCGCCCGAGCTGCCCTGCGCGTCGCGATCCGGTTAGGGTGGATTCATCACCTCGGGCCGACGCCCGCCGACGCCCTCCCGCCAGGACTCCCACCCCGTCTCGCCACTCCCTCAGCGCCGCGGCTCGGCCCGCCTTCGCAGGGAGAGAACATGAGCACTCAGTTCGAGATCGTCATCGACATCGACCGGCCCATCGAGGACGTCTTCGCCTACCTTGCCGACGGTCGCCACGACCCGGAGTTCAGCCCCCGGGTGCTGGAGATCGAGAAGAGCCCCGACGGCGCCACGCAGGTGGGCACCGTCTTCCACAGCACGGTCAAGGACGTCGGCATGCGCTCGCGGCGGGACTTCGAGATCAGGGAGCTGGCCGCCCCGCACCGCATTCGCTGGCACGAGGTCTCCCACAACTCCGTCACCGCCGACGAAGGCGGCTACGACCTCGAACCCACGGCGGACGGCGGCACCCGGGTACGTCTCTTCAACGTCCTCGAGGGGCACGGTCTGGGCAAGGTGCTGCTCCCGCTCGCGGGCAGCGCGGCACGCAAGGACGCCCCGGCTTTCGGCCGGCGCATCAAGATCGCCGTAGAGGCCTCGGCCTGACCGGACCCGGCACCCGGGGGGACGGGATCACACGCGTGTCGGCAGGAGAACGGGGAACGAGTTACCGCACGAACCAGCCGGTAGGCGCCCCCTATCCCGTCAGGAGACCTTCATGATGGTCGTCGGTATCATCGCTGTCTGCGTGGTCATCGCTGTCCTCGCCTTCCTCCTCCCGCGCTTCTCGCGGCACCCCCAGAACGGAGCACAACGCACCCTGGGCTTCGGCTCCCGGGCCGGGTCCAAGGCCCCGGGCCCGCTCGGGCGCCTGTTCAGCAAGCCCTTCAGGTCGAGTTCGCGCGCGGTCAACCGCAGTGGCTCCGCGGGCCGGCGGGCGCGCGGGAAGCTGCCGTTCTGACCGGTGAGGCGGGTGCGCCACCACCACCGTCACCGTCACGGGCACCTGCCCACGGCATCGGGTCCGGCAACCCGGCGCCTCTGCCCCGGCCGCATCGATGACATCTGTCCGATACGACAAATCCAGTCGCCCGTCGCGGAGTTCGCCGCATCCGTCGTGACCCGCCCACCACGCGCCTTCCCATGTCAGCGACCGGACCGGCCGTGGGGCCGCGCGTGGTGGGGCAGGCTGTACCGCCGAACGGCGTGCCGGCCCCATCGTGCGGGGGCAGGGCTCCTTTCTGCCGTTGGTGAACACACCGGAGCGACCGTGTGCCCCCAACTCCAAGGAGCCGGACGATGAAGACGACGGTACGGGCCGAAGAGCTGGACGAGGTCTGGGCAGGGGCGAGATACGGGCTGGGCCTGCTGCGGATCGACCTCACTGCGGCGGCAGCTACTACAGCCACCCCGGGGACATAGCCGGCTACATGACCCGCAGCGGTTTCAGCGAGGACGGCCGCCACGTGGTCGTCGTCGAGGCGACCGGCGACGGCTCCGCCCCCGAGCTCGGCACCATGCGGGCCGTGAACGACCTGATCGACCGGCAACTGTGCGCCGTCGAGGGCCGGTAGTGCCCCGGCGTCCGGAGTGGCCGGTCCGGTGACCCCGGCCCGGCCACGCCGGGCGGCCCGTGGCGGCCGCCACCGCGCGCGGCACCGTTCACCGTCCCGGTGAGGACCCCGCGCGTGGACCGGACCGGGAAGCCGGTCAGGACGACGCGGCGAAACGTGCTAACGGGCTTCCACGAACACGGGGTTGGAGTAGAACCACAGGTCGTCCCAAGGGCTTTCCAGGCCGTCGGCGAGCGGTTCCACCTCATCGGTGCTCGTCCCGCGCACCCGCACGTAGAGATCCGTCCCGGCGTCGCGCAACGTGTACCTGATGACGTGGTCGGGGCCCTGCCGGCGCCAGTCGCCCGGGCCGAACCGCGCCACCACCTTCGTGGTGGGGTTGGTGTCGGAGTCGAGGCCGGGGGCCGGCCCCGTGACGTGCCCGACGATCAGGTCGACGCGGCGCACTTCGGGACGTTCGCCACCCGCGTTCGCGCCGGCGGCCGGGCGGAACCTGATCTCGATGTCCACCTGATCGCGGTCGCGGCTGCCGAGGCGGAGGGTCCCGCCCATGGCCGCACCGCCGTGCCGGCCGGTGACGGTGAGGTCGAGACCGGTGATCAGGTCCCCCGTTCCCACCCAGACCCGGCCGTTGCGGAGCCCGTCCATGATGTCGGCGTAGTCGTGCCGGGCATGCACATGGGTCTTGCTGTACTCACCTGGCCAGAAGTCGTAGCCGCCACGGGTCCAGTGCACATGCGAGTCCGACGTCGCGGTGATCCACCAGCGGCGGCCCTCGCCCAGCAGGGAGTCCCACAGACCGCCGACCCGGGCGGTCATCTGGTCGAATCCGCCGTACGTGGGGTGCCTGCTGTAGCCGCCGCGCGCACGTCCGGTGAGCGGACCGGCCTGGTGCCCGGGTGCTCCTTCGAAGCCCACGTAGACGTCCGGGGCGGCATTGTTGCCGTTCCGGAACTCGTGCGGGGTGTCCTGGCCGTAGACACCGAGGCCGGTGGCCGTGCGTGACGTGTGGTGGGCGATGACCAGCGGCTTGTGCCGCATGTCCTTGGCGGTTCTCAGGAACTCGACCATCCTGGCCTCGGTGTTGCGGCCGGGGTCGGTGGGAAAGGCGTCGTACTTGGCGAAGCGGCTCTCGAGTTCGAACAGTTGCCGGGCCTCGTCCGCGTGGTGAGGGATCATCAGTGTGTGGTGGTCCAGAGCCGGCGCGTCGAACTCCATGCCCCAGAACTGGAGGACCTCGGGCACCAGTACGCGCGAGCGGAGCAGCTCCGGATAGGCCAGCTCCAGGTTCACCTTCGAGTGCGTGGGACCGCCGTGGTCGGTGCACATGGCCCAGGTGAGACCGAAGTGCTTGGCCATGATCGCGTTGGTGACGATCGGATACACCCCGTCCTCGCCCTTGTGGAAGGTGGGCGGGCTGGCGGACGTGTCGAACTCGCCGCTGTACTCGGAGTGCACGTGATGGTCACCGGCGTGCCACGCCCGCCCGCGGGAGCCGCCGGAAGCACGGTGGTCACCGGCCGCCGCCGACGTGACCGCCGCCCCCGCCAGTGAACTCGCGGCGACGAACGTCGCCCCCACACCGGCGAACTTGACCAACTGGCGTCTGGACACAGCCGGGGGATTGCCGTCCTGGACGTTGTTGTCCTTCACCCCTCATCCCCTTCGTTCGCACGGGTGACGCATGCTGGGGCGGCCGAGTCTCGAGCCGTTCGCTGAACACGGTGTGAACACCGGCCGCCGGACCGGGAGAACAGAGCCGGCAGAGTCCGGACCACGGCCGGTCCCGGGGACGGCGGAACGCCCGATGCCATCCGGTGAACGGCCGGCGGTCGTCCGCCCGCGGGGGTCTTGCCGCGCTACGGACGCACCCTAGCGTCGCCTGCGTGTCCGGCGCCGCACGACGATCCGGCCATTCCCGCCGCGGCACCCGACCGCGCCTCAGGCCGGTTGCCGGAGCCGGTCGAGTGCCGAGGGGGTGAGGATCCGGTCGGGGTGTCCCCGTCCCGCCAGCCGCCCCTCGCGGAGCAGGATGCAGGTGTCGGCCGACCGGGCGGCGTCCAGATCGTGTGTGGCGTGAACGACGGTCAAACCGTCGGCGGCCAGATCCGTCAGCAGTGTCGCCGTGCGTTCCCGGGCCTCGGGGTCCAGTCCGGTGGTCGGCTCGTCCAGCAGCAGGAGGTCCGACTCCTGGGCGAGCCCTTGCGCCGTCAGGGCGCGCTGCCGTTGTCCGCCGGAGAGTTCCCCCAGTTGCCGCGTGGCCAGGTCGGCGATGCCCAGACGGTCCATGGCCGTGGCCACGGCGGCGTGGTCGCGGCTCGTCAGCCGGCGCCACGCTCCGCGGTCGCTCCATCGCCCCATCTGCACCGTCTGCCGGACCGTCAGCGGCAGCAGGCCGCCGACCGCGGTGCGCTGGGGGACGAACGCCGGCGGCCGGCCGCCGGCGCGATACAGCTCGCCCGCAGTGGGCCGGATCACACCGGCCAGCACGCCGAGCAGCGTGGACTTCCCGCTGCCGTTCGGTCCGACGAGCGCCGTGATCGCCAACGCCGGTATGCCGACGTCGAGTTGATGGAGGACCGGTCGGCCGGCGTAGCCCGCGGACAGCCCGGCGACACGGATGCGGAACGTCGCGTCCTGGGGGGCGGGGGACGAGGAGGCGGTTTTATTGAACATGATTGTCATTGTAGTGTGTGCCGCCATGGAGTGGTTGACAGGCCCTTTCGAGGTGACTTTCGTGCAACGAGCCCTGTGGGGCGGGATGTTGGTGTCGGCGATCTGCGCCCTGGCGGGAACATGGGTGGTGCTCAGGGGGATGGCCTTCCTCGGCGACGCCATGTCCCACGGGCTGCTGCCCGGGGTCGCGCTGGCCGCACTGCTCGGCGGCAACCTGCTGGTGGGGGCGTTGCTGAGCGCGGCCGTCATGACCGCCGGCGTCACCGTCCTCGGCCGTGCCCCGAGGCTGTCCCAGGACACCGGCATCGGCCTGCTCTTCGTGGGGATGCTCTCGCTCGGCGTCATCATCGTGTCGCGCTCGCAGTCCTTCGCGGTCGATCTGACCGGCTTCCTGTTCGGTGACGTACTGGCGGTCCGCGAACAGGACCTGATGCTGCTGGGTGCGGCTCTGGTGACGGCCCTCGTCGTCTCGGTCCTCGGCCATCGCGCCTTCCTGGCCCTGGCGTTCGACGCGCGCAAGGCACGGACTCTGGGCCTGCGCCCCCGCCTGGCCCACGCCCTGCTGCTCGGGCTGCTGGCGCTGGCCATCGTGGCGTCGTTCCACATCGTGGGGACGCTGCTGGTACTGGGGCTGCTGATCGCCCCGCCGGCGGCCGCGCTGCCGTGGGCGCGGAGCGTGCGGGGCGTCATGGCGCTGGCCGCGCTGCTCGGCATGACCGCCACGTTCTTCGGGCTGCTGCTCTCCTGGCATCTGAGCACCGCCGCCGGAGCGACCGTCTCGGCCCTGGCCGTGACCCTGTTCTTCCTCTCCCGCCTGGCATCCGCCATCCGCCACCGCCACGCACGCCCGGCCGGCTTCCGTCCGGCGGTCACCGACTGAGAAGGACCTGAGGCGATGTCCATGTTCGTCCGAAGAAACGTCACAGCCGCCGCTCCGGCCGCGCTGGTGGCACTCGTGCTGCTCACCGCCGGATGCGCCGGAGGAAGGCCCGACCCCGCCGCCGCGAAGCCGGGTTCAGCGACGTCCGCCCCTGAGCACGGCTACGTCGAGGGAGCGCGGGAGACAGCCGAGCAGCAGTCCCGGCTCCTGCTCAACGACCCCGCGACCGGAGACACCCGGGTACTCGACCTGATCACCGGAAAGGCGCACGAGGTGCCGCCGGCGAAGGGCACCGCGGAACTCACCACGGACGGCAGATTCGGCTACTTCCACACCGCGGCCGGCACCCGTGTCCTCGACGCCGGTGCCTGGACGGTCGACCACGGCGACCACGTGCACTACTACCGAGCGGCGATACGCGACGTCGGCCGCATACCCGCCGGCACCGGCGCCCGCGTCCGCAGCGACGCCGTCATGACCGCTGTGACCGGAGCGGACGGACGTGCCGTCACCTACCGCCGGACGGAACTGGAGAAGGGCCGCGTCGGCGCCTCCCGCACCCTGCCCGGAACCCGGGCGGGAGCGGTGGTCCCGTACGCCGGGCACCTGCTGGGCCTCACCGGCGACGGGCAGGGCGCGGCTGCCCGGCTCGCGGTACACGACCGTGCGGGCGGGCGCTCCACCGCCCCGCACGCCACCTGCGAGGACCCGATGGGCGACGCCGTCACCCGGCGCGGCGTCGTCTTCGGCTGCGCCGACGGCGCCCTGCTGGTCGGCGACGACGACGGACGTCTCACCGCCGAGCGGATCCCCTACGACGGTGACGTGCCCGCGGAGGAACGGGCGAGGTCCTTCCGCCACCGCGCGGGAAGCGACACCCTCACCGCGCCGGCCGGGGACCGGGCCGTATGGGTGCTGGACGTCGCGGAGCGGACCTGGACCCGGGTGGAGACCGGTCCCGTCGTCGCGGCCAACACCGCCGGCGAGGGCTCCGCACTGCTCGTCCTGGAGACCGACGGGGCGCTGCACGGCTACGACGTCGCCACCGGCAGGCGGATCGCCCGGACCGAGCCGCTCCTGGCCGGAGAACAGCGGCCGGCCACCGGCGGAAGAGGCCCCGTGATCGAGGTCGACCGCAGCCGGGCCTACGTCAACGACCCCGAGGGCAGACGCGTGTACGAGATCGACTACAACGACGGCCTGCGCGTCGTCCGCACCTTCGCCCTGGACGTGAAGCCGGAACTGATGGCGGAGACCGGACGATGACGACACCGAAGCGAACCGTGCTGCGGCTGCGCCGCCTGCTGTGGGCGCTGATCGCCCTCGCCTGCACCGGCACGGCCACCGCCTGCGCCGGCGGTGACGACCGCCCCCGTGTCGTGGTGACGACCAACATCCTCGGCGACGTCACCCGCGAGATCGTCGGTGACGAGGCCGGCGTCACCGTCCTGATGAAGCCCGACGCCGACCCGCACTCCTTCGGCCTGTCGGCCCGGCAGGCCGCCGAGCTCGAGAACGCCGACCTGGTGGTCTTCAACGGGCTGGGCCTGGAGGAGAACGTGCTGCGACACGTGGAGGCCGCCGACGACGCCGGCGTCGCCACCGTCGAGGTCGGCAGGGCGGTCGACCCCCTCACCTACCGCGCACCGGCCGACGGAGGACCCGATGAGGCCGCCGGGCAGCCGGACCCGCACTTCTGGACCGACCCCGACCGCGTGCGCCTGGCCGCCGCCCTGATCGCCGACGAGGTGGTCGAGAACGTGGACGGCGTCGACGAGCGGACGGTCCGCAGCAACGCCGCACGCTACGACCGGCAACTCGTACGTCTCACCGCCTGGATGGAGAAGTCCTTCGACCGCATCCCCGAGGACGGGCGTGCCCTGGTCACCAACCACCACGTCTTCGGCTACCTCGCCGACCGCTTCGGCTTCCGGGTGATCGGCGCGGTCGTCCCCAGCGGCACCACCCTGGCGTCCCCCAGCTCCTCCGACCTGCGCTCGCTCACCCGGGCCATGCGCGAGGCCGGGGTGAGCACGGTGTTCGCCGACTCCTCCCGGCCCACGCGGCTGGCCGACGTCCTGCGCGACGAACTGGGAGGCCGGGTCGAGATCGTCGAGCTGTACTCGGAATCGCTCACCGCACGGGGCGGGGGCGCCGACACCTATCTGCGGATGATGCGCGCCAACACCCTCGCCGTGACCGACGGCCTCACCGCCCACTGACGCCCGCGCCACCGCGCCGGCACCGGCACTCACGGCCACCCCGGCCCACCACCCCGACCCACCACACCCACGCCGCACACACGCGGCCCGAAAGGAACACACACCGTGAGAAAGCAGATACGCACCACCAGAGCCGTCACGGCTACGGCCCTCGCCCTGGCCGTGTCCGCCGTCCTGACCGCCTGCGGGGGAGAGGGAGGCGCCGCGTCCGACGCGAAGACGAAGACGACGCCGAGCGCCGCACCCGCCACCCAGGTGAAGAACCCGCTGGTCGCCACCTTCGACGGCGGCCTGTACATCCTGGACGGCGAAAGCCTCGAGATCGCCGAGACCATCGCACTGCCCGGATTCAACCGCGTCAATCCCGCCGGCGACGACACCCACGTCATCGTCTCCACCGACAGCGGCTTCCGAGTCCTCGACGCCGCCGGACAGTCCCTCACCGGCATCACCTATCCGGGGGCCAAGCCCGGCCACGTCGTCCGCCACGCCGGGAAGACCGTGCTCTTCACCGACGGCACCGGTGAGGTCAACGTGTTCGACCCCGCCGACCTGAAGGGCGGAACGAAACCCGAAGGCCGCACCTACACCTCCGCCGAGGCACACCACGGCGTGGCGATCGAGCTCAGCAACGGCGAACTGCTCAGCACCCTCGGCACCGAGGAGAAGCGCACCGGCGCACTCGTACTGGACACGTACGGCAAGGAGATCACGCGCAACGAGAACTGCCCCGGAGTGCACGGAGAAGCCGCCGCCGAGGGCGAGACGGTCGCCGTCGGCTGCGAGGACGGTGTCCTGCTCTACAAGGACGGCGAGTTCACCAAGGTCGACGCCCCCGACGCCTACGGCCGCATCGGCAACCAGGCCGGCAGCGACGCCTCCCCGGTGCTGCTCGGCGACTACAAGACCGACCCCGACGCCGAACTCGAGCGCCCGACCCGCATCTCCCTCATCGACACCGCGACGGCGAAGCTGCGCCTGGTCGATCTGGGCACCAGCTACTCCTTCCGCTCACTCGGGCGAGGCCCCCACGGCGAGGCACTCGTCCTCGGCACCGACGGCACCCTCCATGTCATCGACCCCGGGACGGGCAAGGTCGAGAAGGAGATCCCCGTCGTCGGCGAATGGCGGGAACCCCTCGACTGGCAGCAGCCCCGGCCCACCCTGTTCGTCCGCGACCACACCGCGTACGTGTCCGAGCCGGGCAAGCGGAAGCTGCACGCCGTCGACATCGAGTCCGGAGAGAAGCTCACGTCGGTGACCCTGCCGAAGAGCACCAACGAACTCTCCGGCGTGGTGCCCGGCCACTGACAGCCGCCCCGCTCGGCGGAAGCTCCCGCGCACCCGGCCCGCCGTCCTCTTCCGGCGCGGCCGGGTGCCGCCCGCCACGCCGGAAGGGACCGGCGGGCGTCAGCGCGGGGTCACCCAGCCGGGCGTCCAGGTGTCGCCCGTGTCCGCGGCGGTGGCCCGTACGGCGGTGAGATGGGCGCGCAGGGTGACCAGTGCGGGGTGGGGGTTGTCGCGGTGCCAGAGCAGCGAGTGCGGGTAGACGGGGGTCGGACCGATGACCGGGATACGGCGCAGGTCGTGGCCGGCGGGCCAGACGAGGCGGGTCTGCTCGCTCATGAGCGTGGCCAGGGCGGGGGTGTCGGCGACGGTGTCGAGCAGTGCGTCGGAGCCGAAGTTCGGTCCGGTCGCCTCGATGGTGAGGCCGAACTCGGCGCCGAGGTCGTCGTAGTAGGCGGCCCACTCGGTTCCCGGCACGATGCCCGGCATCCAGATCCGGTGCCCGGCGAGCTGGGCGACGGTCACCGACCGGGCGACCGCCAGCGCGTGGGTGGGGCCGGTGAGGAGCTGGAGCGGCTCGTCGAGCACCCGGACCGACTCGATGTCCTCGGGGAGGGGCCGGCCGGGCATGGCCACGGCGCGGAAGGACGCGTCGATCGTTCCGGACCGGAGGGCGGCGACGGCCGTGCCGACGTCGAACAGCATCACCACGTCGAGATCGATCTCGGGGTGCGCGCGGTGGAAGGCGCGCATCAGGCCCGACGGCGCGATGCGCGAGGCGATCACGTCGACGCGCAGCGGACGCCGGCCGGGGCGCACGGACGCTTCCGCGCGCTCGGCGACACGCAGCAGCTCACGCGCGTGCGGCAGGAACGCCTGCCCGTCGATGGTGAGCCGGGCGCCGCGGGCGGTCCGGGTGAACAGCCGCGTGCCGAGGCCGCGCTCCAGGGCGGCGATGCGCTTGGAAACGGCCTGCTGACTGACCGCGAGCTCGGCGGCGGCGGCCTGGAACCGTCCCGCGTCGGCGGCCGTGACGAAGGTCCGAACGGTGTCGAGGTCCACCCCGCCACCCTACGGACACAACCATCCGTTGTGGTCTACGGGTCTCAGGGTTGTTTGATCCCAGGCCACGACGTTCGCTTTGATGCTCCGGATCGCGGAACGGTTGTGCGGCGAACGATCGACGGGGGCACCGGACATGACGAGCGGACACCGCCTGGGCCGGCGGTTCGGATGGCTGTGGGCGGCGTACGGGACCAGCGCGCTCGGCACATGGCTCGCCTTCGGCGCGTTCCCCCTGATCGCCATCCAGGTGCTGAACGCCGGACCGGCCGAGGTCGCCGCGCTGTCCGGCGTGGGGGCCGCGGTGGGCGCGGCCGTGGCGATGCCGCTCGGCCCGTGGGTGGAGTTCCGCCGGAAGCGGCAGGTACTGGTCGCCACGGACCTGGTGCGCTGTGCCGCCCTGCTGACGGTCCCCGCCGCGTTCGCGTTCGGCGCGCTCACCTTCCTCCAGCTTCTCCTGGTGTCGGTCGCCGTCGCGGCGGCCGACATCACCTTCCGGGCCGCCTCCGGCGCCTACCTGAAGACGCTGCTGCCGGACGAGGACCTGCTCGTGGCCAACGCCCGCCTCGAAGCCACGACCTGGACGATCACCGTTGTCGGACCGCCGCTCGGCGGAGCGGCGATCGGGCTGCTCGGCCCGGTGGCGACCGTGGCTACCGATGCGATCAGCCACCTCCTGTCGGCCGCGGGCATCCGCGCGACGGGCGGGGAGGAACCGCGGCCCGAGCGCCGGGAGGCGGGGCGCGCGCGGGTCGGGGACCTGTTCGACGGCTGGCGGTACATCCTCGCCGACGCGACACTGCGCCCGTTGTTCTACAACACCGCCCTGTTCAACGGCCTGGTGATGGCCACCTCGCCCCTGCTGGCCGTCCTGATGCTGGGCCGGCTCGGCTTCGCGCCATGGCAGTACGGACTCGCCTTCGCCGCGCCCTCGGTCGGAGGGCTGCTCGGATCACGCCTGGCCCGGCCGCTCGCCACCCGGTTCGGGCAGCGGCACGTCCTGGCCGTCGCCGGGTCGGTGCGCGCACTGTGGCCCATCGGCCTGGCGTTCCCGGGACCGGGCGCCGGGGGACTCCTGCTGGTGATCGGCGTCGAGTTCGGGCTCATCTTCACCTGCGCGGTCTTCAACCCCGTCTGCGCCACCTACCGCCTCCAGCGCACGGCCACCGAACGGGTGTCCCGCACGCTGACAGCCTGGGCGGTGACGACCAGATCCACCACCGCGCTCCTGACCGTCCTCTGGGGCGTGCTGGGCAGCCTGCTCGGCCCCCGCACGGCCATCGGACTGGCCGGCCTGCTGTCGCTGTTGACCCCCCTGCTGCTCTGCCCCGCCCCCGCACGGCGGCGCTTCCCTGCGCGCCGGACCCGGCTCACCTTCAAGGACAGCTGATGCCGGTGAGGGCGTCGGGCCGCCGCCCGGAACCGTCTCCCGGAGGCCGGATCGGCCGCTTCCGCGCCGCGCCGGGCATCCTGACCGGCGCGAGGCGCGCCTGGACGGGTGCGGCCTTCCCCCGTCCGGCCCAAGGAGACGGTTCCCGGCGTGCCACCGCCCCGATGCCTGCAGTAACAGTTTCCCTATGACATCGAGAAGCAGCGCTCACGCGGGTACCGGGTGCGGCATGTCCGGCAGCCGGATCCGTACCGCCCTGGTGGTACTGGTGGCCGCGGCCGCACTCGGCACGACCACCGGAGCGGTGGCCTCGCCGTCGGCGGCCCCGAAACCCGACTGGGACGCCATCGCCGCCTGCGAGTCCAGCGGCAACTGGCAGGCCAACACCGGCAACGGCCACTACGGCGGACTGCAGTTCACACAGTCGAGCTGGGCAGCGGCCGGAGGTCTCGAATACGCCCGGCGCGCGGACCTGGCCACCCGCGCGGAACAGATCGCCGTGGCCGAACGGCTGGCCCGCATCCAGGGGATGTCGGCCTGGTCCTGCGCCTGAGCCCACCCCCGTCCGAGCCGGCCCCGGCCGCCGGGGCCGTACGCCGGTCCGGCAGCCGCTCGGGCGCACCGGACCGGAGCGCGAACAGGCCTGCACCGGACGGACCCGGCGTTCTCCGCCTGTAGGCGTTTCCGTCGGCACGGACTTGCCCCTCTCCCCGGGGGAGGGCTCAGGGTGACGGACATGAACAGCAGAGATCTGGACACCCACCGGTTCGTCGAGGAGTACTTCGCCGCGGCACCGGACCCGGACCGGGAGCGCTACTTCGCACTGTTCGGAGACGACGTCGTCGTACGTGACGACGGCCGGAGCCTCCAAGGGCTCGCACAGGTGCGCCGATGGCGCGACGAGGTCCCGTCCGTCCACTACGCCCTCCGTGAGGTCACCGGTACGCCCACCGCCTGCCGGGCCGTCGCGGAGGTCTCCGGAGACTTTCCCGGCAGCCCGGTCACCCTCCGCTTCGCCTTCGAACGCGACACTCAGGGGAAGATCACCATGCTGGACATCGCCCCCTGACAGTGCCCCCGGCCCGGGGCCCGGCCGCACACGACGGCGAGGACACCATGGCGGAACGACTGACGATCGGGGAGTTCTCCCGCATCACACACCTGAGCATCCGCACCCTCCGCCGCTACCACGAGCAGGACCTCCTCGTCCCCGCCGAGGTCGACCCGGCCACGGGCTACCGCTCCTGCTCGCCCGCGCAGGTGCGGCCGGCGCTGACCATCAGACGGTTCCGCGACCTGGACCTTCCGCTCGCGGATCTCCGGCGGTTCCTCGGGGCCGAGCAGAGCGGCGAGGCGGGGCACGACGCGGCGCAGCAGGTCGTCGCGGCCCACCTCCGCCGGCTCGAGGACCGGCTCGGCCGTACCCAGCGAGCCGTCGAGGCACTCCGGGAACTCCTCGTCCCCCGGGCCGGGCGGTCGGTGAGTCTGGAGGTGCTCCAGCCCCAGCGGGTCCTCGCCGTCTCCCTGGACGTCCCGGAGGGAGCCGGCCTGGACTGGTACGACTCCGCGATGCGCGATCTGGACGCGGCGGCCGGACACCGTCCGGTGCTCCCGCCGGGCGGCCGCTACGACCACCGTCTCTTCACCGAAGGCCACGGCCCGGCCACCGTCTACCTCCCCGCCGACGCGCCACTGCCCCCGGGAGCGCCGGCCACCGTGCGCGAACTCCACCTCCCCAGGCGTACCGCCGCCGTCGCCACCCACTGCGGCCGCCACGACGATCTGGACCTCACGTACGGCGCCGTGGGCTCCTTCGCCGCCCGCCACGGTCTGCGCTCGCAGGACGTCGTCGAGGAGGTCTACCTCGTCGGGCCGCGTGACACCGACCAGGCCGACCGCTGGCGCACGCTCGTGGCATGGCTGATCGTTCCGGAGGACGAGGACGAGGACGAGGACGAGAAGGAGAACGACTGACCGGCGGGAGCCCAGGCCAGGCCGGAAACCGGTGCCGGGCGATCGGCACGGCTCCGGGAGACCGCGATCGGCGATCTTTCACATCGGGATTCCCGGGTACCCGAGGCCGTGGACAGGCACAGGGCGCCGGCACGCTTCCCACGACCGGTAGCCCTGCCACGATCGGACCAGGAGGGACCAATGAGCACCGTCAAGGACACCGTCGACGTGGACGTCCCGCTCCGCAGGGCGTACGACCAGTGGACGCAGTTCGAGGACTTCCCGCGCTTCATGGAGGGCGTCGACGAGGTCAGTCAGCTCGACGAGCGGCACAACCACTGGACCACCAGCATCGGTGGCGTGCGGCGCGAGTTCGACACGGAGATCGTCGACCAGCTCGTGGACGACCGGGTCACCTGGCGGACCGTCAGCGGTGACACCCAGCAGCGTGGTTCGGTCCGCTTCGAGCCACTGGACGACACGCGCACCCGGGTGGAACTCACCATGGAGGTCGAACCGACCGGCGTCGCCGAGAAGGGCGCCGACGCCCTCGGTCTGATCGGCCGGCGGGTCAAGGGGGACCTGGGCCGCTTCAAGGAGTACGTCGAGAGCGGCGGCACCACGGGCGGCTGGCGGGGACGCATCCGGCCGGAGAACCCGGGCACCGCTCACTGACGGCTCACCCCGCTCACCAAGCCGTTGCGCACGGCAGTGTGCTGATTCACCACCGGTGACGGCGCTCCGGCAAGGTTGGCACGGGCTCCCTCAGCAGCATCACGCCCGGGGCCCGTGCCGAGCGGCGCGCCGAACCCGGCGACGCGGCACCTGACGCCGCTCACGAAGGATCCGGCAGCTTCAGCCACTCGTCCCACGACAGGTCCCGGCCGATGAAGCGCGGCCGCTCGAAGGGCCAGTCCGTGGCGATCCAGGCCGGTACGAACGCGTCCAGCGCCCGTTCCAGCGCGCCGCCCACCTCCTCGTCCACCACCCACCACGAGATCTCTGCGTCGGCTCCGAGCTTCTCCGGCGGATCGATGTACACGCATCCGCGCAGCGCGGTGCGGTCCTCGTTCTCGATCGTGTAGTTGAACGACTCGTGAGCCTCGATCTCCGCGGCGTGCCGCTCCAGATCGGCGAGGTTCGCCTCGTACGACATCGTGGCCGACGGCCAGCCCCAGGCGAGTCCGAAGACCGACCAGAGCCGCTCCCGTGAACCCATCACCGTCGGATAGTCCAGGGGAGCGTCCGCACCGCTGATGGGGCGCAGCCGGTGGCCCTCACCGCCGGGTATCACGACGTGGAGAGGATGGACGAAATCAGCGGGCAGCCAGGTCATGAGCGCGAGCCAACCACGCCGGGAGAACGCCGCGCAAAACATTATGCCGGCGCTGTCAGCCAGGCCTCCGCTCACCTGGAGCGGCGCGTCCCCTTATCCGCGTCGGGCGCCGCTTCCGTGCCGGACGGTTCCTGGGGCAGGGGAGGCAGGCCCGAGGCGAGGCCCGGCAGCAGGACGGGTTCAAGGCGGATCCGGCCCTGCCCGGCGAGGTAGCGCTCCAGTTCCGGCGGCCGGTACTCGGGATCCCGGTCGAAGCGCTCCTTGGCAGGGACTGCCAGAAACTCGTTGCCGTCGGGTTCACCGTTGCCGTACACGGCTCGGCCGAGCGTCCGGTGGAACGGTTCGGCCAGCCGGTACATACCCGTGCGTGAGACGTGGAGGGCGCCCGAAGCGTCCGGCCGTACACGGAAATCGGTGCTTTCCCGAGCCCGCATCACTGCCGGGCCGCTCGTGCTCAGCGCCTCTTCATCGAACTCCAGCCCGTACCTGCGGGCTTGGCCGACCATCCACAGCAGGGTGATGTCGGACAGTCCCGTCTCCTCGTAGCCGCCTCCCGCGTCGCAGTGGACCCCGGCGAACCACACCTGCTTCAGCTCCTGGCCCCGCGCCGCGGATCCGGGAAGCTGGTGCCAGAGGGCCGGCCGGAACGCCGAGCGCTGCTCGTCGATGGCCAGCACGTGGAACGCCGCCCCGACCCAGCTGCTCAACTCGGTGTCGTGGAAGGCCTATCGGCGGTTGAAGCGGGCCACCGCCGCCTGCGGCCACACCCTGTCCGGGACCGGGATGCCCAGGGCGCCGACCGTGTCCCACACACCGATGAACGCGATCTCCGTCTCCCGGGCGTACGAGCGGCGGAACAACGTCGCGGCCGCGCCGTTCGGTTGCTCGATCCGGTCGCGGTACAGCGCCCAAGCCTCCGGGATCCGGTCCGCGTGCTCCGTGCGCAGGATGCCGCTGTTGCGTACCAGCCCCGCCAGGCTGCGCGCGGTGAACGCGCCCCGGCTGAAACCGAAGAGGAACAACTCGTCGCCGGGTTCGTACGTCTCGACGAGGAACCGGTAGGCGTCCAGGACATTGCGGGACAGTCCCACACCGAAAGCCCCACCGCGCAGACGATCCCGTCGATGGGTACCGACACCACTGTGGTAGTAGACGCGCTGCTCACTCCCGGCAGCGGCCTCCGGGCGGACCGACAGGGCCACCTTGGCGACATTGGTCTTGCTCGGCTGATCAGCGAAGTTCCAAGTGCCGTCGCAGCAGACGATCAGACGCCTGGCCATGATCATCACTCCTGGTGAAAAGCGGGGAGCGGCTCACAGCGCCACTTCCAGCGTGGCACCGCCACGGCGGACCCCGCCACGGCGGACCCCGCCACGGCGGACCCCGCCACGGCGGAGCCCTGCTCGGCCCGGGAGACCTTCACCCCCGACCCACACCGTCCGGGCGGCCCCGGCCGCACGGTGCCGCGGGGGAGCGGGCGACGCGCGGTGCTGCACGGCCGACAGCGGTAACTGCGAACGCCGTCCGGGGTCTCAAGGGCCGCTGGGGCACCAGGTCTCGTTGTCCGTCGTCACCCGGTTCGCCGAGCAGCACGGCTTCGAACTGGCGGGCCGACTGCCCTGGGGCGCGCCGGTCTACCACGGCAATTGGGACGGCCGGCCGATGCGGATAGCCGCGTACACCGAACCCAGCCTGCTCTGGGAACGGACTCATGGGATCGCCCGCAGCTGGAACGTCATGGCCGACGGACGCTGCTACGCCTCCCTGGAGGACAGGGCCAGCGAGATCGTGCCGGAAGGCGCGACGGCATGAGGTTCGACGAGTTCCGGGAATTCCGCCGGCGGCAGCTCAGTGCCGGTTCGCCGCTTCCGGACGCCGCCGAGACCAACGTGTACAGGGCGCTCGCTCCGATGCGACCGGAGCCGCCGACCGGCATGAATACGGTGCACCGGTGCGATCTCGCCCGTGCCTGGCTGCGGCGTTCCGAGCTGCCGGAGGAGTGGTCCGGCCGTGCCATGGTCTGCCGCGGGGTCGGTCACGGGCTCGGCGTGGCGTTCCACCGGCTGCGCGCCGGCCGAGCGCGGTTGTGGCTGCCCGGCGACGTGTACCCGGCCTATTTCGAGCTGGCGCACGCCGCGGGCCCGGTGCCCGCGTCCTACCCCACGCTGCCGGCGCCGGTCCTGCCGAGGTCACCGGCGGACGACCGCCCTGAGTACCTGCTGATCGCCAACCCCAGCAAGCCGCTCGGCCGGTACCTGTCGGGTGCCGAGTGCGACGCGGTGATCGCGTGGCTGCGGAGATCACCACACCGCCGCCTGCTGATCGACAGCGTCTACGACCCGGGAGCCCCGTTCGCCGCCGGCACACGGCGATTGCTGGACACCGGCCGTGCGGTCCTGCTGCACTCGGTCACCAAGGGATGGCTGTGGCCACGCACGTTCGGCGTGGTCCTGCTGGGTCCGGAGCAGGCCGAATGGGCCGAGGCGTTCCGGGCGGATCCGCCGACGCAGACGCAGTTGAGAGTCGCCGACCGTCTGCTGACCGAGCACGGCGACATGCCCCGGCAGGTCGCCCGCGAGTTGGCCGCACGCGCCGAGAGGCTGTTCGGACGGTTGCCGGACGAGGTGCTCCGCGAGATCCCCACGGAGAGCCGTACCTGTCCCGGCAACTACTTCTTCCCGGTCGGGATACCGGCGGAGACACTCCGGCGTGAGTGCGGCGTGCTCGCCATGCCGGTCAGCGTGTTCGGGGAGAGCAGGTGGCCCGGCTCCATCCTGACCAGCCTCGCCGACGCCTTCGGCTCGACTCCGGCGGTGGCCCGATGAAGCCACTGGAGGACCTGGCCGTATACGACGACGCGGACTTCTACGATCAGGAATTCGCCGCGCGCACCCACGACATCCCGTTCTTCCTCGGCCAAGCCGTCCGGGCGGACGGTCCGGTGTTGGAGGTGGCCTGCGGAACCGGGCGCATCACCCTGCCGATCGCGCGGGCGGGTGTCGAGATCACAGGGCTTGACATCATGCCCTCGATGCTCGCGCGAGCCCGTCAGCGGGCCGAGGACGAGCGGCTGCCGGTCGAGTGGCTGGAACAGGACTGCAGAGACATCCGCTCGGACAGGCGCTTCGCCCTGGTGTTCTCGGCGACGCGATGCAGCACCTGCACGACCTGGACTCCGTGGTCGCGTTCCTCGCCTCGGCTCGAAGCGTGCTGAAACCGGGCGGGACCCTGATCCTGGACGTGTTCAACCCCGACATGGCCAAGCTGTGCCGGCTCCCCGAAACGCCCTACCACCACAAGTCGGTCGTGGACCGGAACGGGGCGAGGCTCGACGTCCGAGCCACGACCGGCTACGACGCCGCCGCCCAGGTGCTGCGCTTCACGCTGGACTACCTGCGCGACGGCGTATGCGTACGCACCAAGAAGGTCAGCATGCGCTGCTTCTTCCCGGAGGAACTGCCGGCACTCTGCCGACTGGCCGGTCTCGACGTCGCGCAGCGCTACGGCGACTACGATCGATCCCCGTTCGCGAGCACGTCGCCGAAGCAGCTCCTCCTCTGCCATCCGAGCTGAGCCGGTGACGGCGGGCCCGCCCTCACCGGCGCACACGCCGTCACCGGAGCCGACGGCAGCCGTCCCTCACCCGCCGTCCACCGGCGCGGATCCGACGGTCAGGCGACCCGCCGCTCCTCCTGCGCGGGCTCCTCCTCGTCCGGCAGGTGGACGTCGTCCACGGCTATGTCCACCTCGACGACCTCCAGTCCGGTCATCCGTTCCACGGCTCCGATGACGTTGGCCCGCACATCCCCCGCCGTGTCGGTGATCGAGGCGCCGTATTCCACCACGACCTGCAGTTCGACAGCCGCCTGGCGCTCCCCGACCTCCACGCTGACTCCCTGTGTGACACTGCCGCTCTGGCCGGGCATGCGCTCACGCATCGCCCCGAACGCGCGGGCCGTCCCGCCGCCGAGGTTGTGGATCTCGGGAATCTCCCGGGCGGCCATGCCGGCGATCTTCGCCACGACGGCGTCGGCCACGGTGGTGTTCCCACGCCTGCCCGGAGGGGTGTCGGGGCCCCTGCTTCCCTGGAGTGTCGTCTCCTTGTCGCCGTGAGACTTCGCCTTCGCGTACGGGCGGTTCGAGGTCTCGGTCATGTCGGTCACCTCGCGATCATCGGTGCGTCTTCACTGCGTGGTGTTCCCACTCCACCTTAGTTCCCGATGACATAAGGGACTAATAGTGATGTAGGGGATGTGTGGGGGGCGGGTTTCCTGAACCTCGGAGTCGGAAGGGCCCCGGCGGGTCGCGTGTGAGCAGAGCGCCTCACGCATGTCGGCGGAGGCGGTGGACACGAAATCCGCCGGAGGGGGTGTGCCGCCTGCCTGATCACTCACGGTGATCGAGCGGAACACGTTTCGGGTGCACGGGGCTCCTCGGCCTGCCCCGATCAGCATGCACGCTCGTGCCCGACGGCGACGAGGGGACGGGAAGCCCGGCCTCCCACGAAGCCGTGGTCGGGAAGGGCAGGGACTGCGAGCTCGCCATGGCCTTCGCCGGAGCGGCCGACGGCCCCGGCACGAGCAACCACAATCCCGCGGCGCGGGTCCTTCCGCATGGAGCCGGCTTGTCGCGCCTCATGGGCGCATGGCTCCTCGTGCACCGACGGTTCCGGGGACAAGGAGAGAACGAGGCTATGGCGAGATGCAGGAAATGTGGTGCGGGGAAGCGCCGTTGGCCCCGTTCCTGCTCCCGGTGCCGTTAGGGAGAGGGCCGGGGCGAGGCGGCCACGGACGTCGCCGAACTGGTCGTGGAGACAGGGCTGCTCGGGTGGATCGGGCGGGCGGGGCACGGTACAACTGCGGCGGCTGCTGAGCCCGTCGGAATCCCGGCCCGAGGCTCCTCCGCCGGGCGGCACCCGGACCTCCCTCGCTCTGATGCACGTGGCGGTCGCGGCGGTACTGATTCCGGGGCTGGGCGCCCGCGAGGCGGGAGCCGCATACGACGTCAGATGACAGCCGACGCAAGTGCCCTTGCGGCGGTGCGGGATGGAGGCGGTCGCGGTGGCCGACATCCTGGGCACGGCGCCGCGGACGTTCCGCCAGTGGGCCGCCGGCCACGCCAGCGCGTTCAAGCCAGGTTCGTGACCTCGTCGACCGCGCCCTGCGGTGGCCCTCGCGTCCGGGCCGTGCGGCGCCGTTCGGGGCACCCGGGCTGGCCCTTCAGGTGATCGCCGGACACCGCACGAGCCGGCCGGCCGCCGCAGGGGTACGACGTCTCGGCAGAGGACGAACCCGGAACGCCGTGAGGAGCATGAGGATGTACGCAGCAGTACGCCGGTACGAAGGCGTGACCGATCCGGCCGAGGCGGCCCGTCTCGTGAACGAGGGATTCGTGCCGCTGATGCGCGAAGTCACCGGCTTCGTGGCCTACTACTGGATCGATGCCGGGGACGGTGTGATGGTCTCGACCAGCGTGTTCCAGGATCGGGCGGGCGCCGATGAATCGATCGCGCGGGCTGCCGACTTCGTGCGCGACAACCTCGCGTCACTGCTTCCCCACCCTCCGAAGGTCATGGCCGGCGAAGTGGTGGCTTCCGGGTGACGGTGTCCGGGCGGCCGTGGCTGAGCCCGGTCGGTCGTCCTGAGCGTGAACCGGTGCCCTCGGTGTGCCCGCAGGCCGTACACGGCCGTATCCGCGTGTACCGTCCCGCGTCGGTCCGGGCGCCTGATCGGATCGGATCGCGGCGATCGGGTCCGGCCGGGGCGCCCGCTGCCAGGGTTGGAGTCGAAGGGAGGCCTCATGATCTCGGCACTCAACCGGCTCGTCGATCTCGTCGAGCAGCACCTCGCGGAGGAGCTCGACGTCGACGGGTTGGCCAAGGGACTCGGCACCACCGAGTACCACCTGCGACGGATGTTCTCGTCGTTGGCCGGTATGCCGCTGTCGGAGTACGTGCGGCGGCGCCGCATGACCGTGGCCGCCGCCGACGTCGTCCGGGGCGAGCGGGATCTGCTGGACATCGCCGTCCGGCACGGATACGGCTCGGGCGAGGCGTTCGGAAGAGCGTTCCGCGCCGTCCACGGGTCCGGCCCCGGTGACGTGCGCCGTGATGGAGGCCCCCTGCGTACACAACCGCAGCTCAGGTTCCGCCTGACCGTCGAAGGGACTCTCCCCATGGACACCCGCCTCGTCGACCGCCCCGCGTTCCGGCTGGTCGGACACGCCACTCGGGTTCCGCTGATCCACGAGGGCGTCAATCCGCACATCCAGCAGCACATCGCCGCGTTGCCGCAGGACGAGCACCGGCGGCTGAAGGCCCTCAGCGACACCGAACCGAAGGGCTTGCTGCAGGTCAGTGACGATCTCGATCCCGACGCCACGGAAGGCAGCGAACTGACCTACCTGCACGGAGTCGCCGTCAGCCGGGAGACACCGGCCCCCGACGGGCTAGACGCCATCCACGTCCCGGCCGGGATGTGGGCGGTCTTCCGTACCAGCGGACCGCATCCGCAGGCCCTGCAGGCCACCTGGGCGGCGACCGCGACCGAGTGGTTCCCCTCCAACCCGTGGCGACTGCGGCCGGGGCCCTCGGTCGTCGCCGTCCTGGAGCGGGCCGACGACTTCAGCACCGCCACCTGCGAACTGTGGCTTCCCGTCGAACCCGCGTGACGCGCCGGCGGTCGCCGAAGGCCGCTGAACGCCTGGGCTGAACGAGCCTCCATCCCGAACAGGCCGGAGGCGGACGGCACCTGGCAACGCCCGGCCCACCGGGCGGACTCGGACACCCACTCCCATCGCCTCGGCGGCGCCGGCTGCTCCAGTCGGCGCCGCCGTGTGAGGGGCGGCCGGGGAACGGTCGGTGCCGGCCGCCCCAAGGGGCGGGAGGCATCCCTCATCGCCAGGGCGCGCACTCGCGCGCCCTGGCGGACGACCGTGTACGGGCCGCCGACAGGAGGGGAACGGATCCGTGAGTGGTACCCCAACGTGCGCCGCGCCTTGCGCACCGGGTCGGCGGCTGCAAGCACGTGCGTGTGGCGGCCCGTTGCCTCCCGATCCCGGCGGACGGACCGCCGCGTTCGTGCCCCCGGGCCGGTCACACGGACGTAGCGGACGCCACGTGCCCGCTTCCCCAACCGCGGCCGGCTCTGCTCGCGGTGCTGCGTCTTCTTCCCTATGGGCCCCGGGCCGGCGGCGGCAGTCTGCTGCGAAACACCGCTTGGAGGCTCACAGTGACAGCAGGACCGGCCCACGAAAAGGCTCCGAACGACGTCGGCTCCGACACGGCATCCTTCGCGCAGCGCCGCCTGTGGTTCCTGGACCAGTTGGCCGGTACGTCCACCGGATCCATGCTTCCGCTGGTCCTGCGACTGCGGGGCGCGCTGGACGAGGACCGGCTCGAGCGGTCGCTGTCCGCGATCGCGGCGCGGCACGAGGTGCTGCGCACCCGGTTCCTTGCCGTCGGAGGTGAGCCGGTGCCGGTGGTCGACCCGTTCCCGGGCGTCGAACTGGAACGGGTCGCGGCGGACGGGCCGGAGGAACTGTTCGCGCGGCGCCTGGGGCGTCCCGTCGACCTGTCCACCCAGCACCCGCTGCGGGCCGTACTCGCCCGCGTCGCGCCGGACGAGCACCTGCTGCTCGTCGAGGTGCACCACATCGCCGTGGACGGCTGGTCGTGGGGCATCCTGCTGGACGAACTCGCCGCCGGATACCGGGGTGAGCAGGTGGCCCCGCCCACCCTGCGCCACGCCGACCTCGCCCGCGCCCAGTCCGAGCGGCTGAGCGGCGAACGGCTGGAGCGCCTCCTGGGCCACTGGCGCGAGCGGCTGCGCGGTCTCACCCCGCTCGACCTGCCCACCGACCGGCCGCGCCCGCGGATCTGGGACGGCTCGGGCGACGTGGTCCGCTTCGACCTGCCGGCCGACCTGGTCACCGCGGTCGACGCCCTGGCCCGCTCCCGGCGCGTCACCCGGTACACCCTCCTGCTCACCGCCTACCAGGCGCTCCTCGGGCACCGGGCGGGCGACCGCGACGACGTCGCCGTGTGCAGCACGCTCGCGGACCGGTCCCGGCGCGGCACCGACACCCTCATCGGCCCCCTCGTCAACACCGTCGTGCTCCGCGCCGACCTGGCGGGCCGGCCCGGCTTCGGCACCCTCCTGGACCGGGCGCAGAGCCGCGTGCCGGTGGACCTCGCTCACGCCGAGGCCCCCTTCGACCTGGTCGTCGCCGCCCTCGGCGGTACCCGGGACCTGTCCCGCCACCCGCTGGCCCAGGCCTCGTTCACCCTGCTCAACGCGCCGATCCGGCCGGTACGGATGCCCGGTCTGGAGGTGACGCTGGTCGAGCCGCCGCTCACCGAGACCCCGATGGACGTATTCCTCGACCTGACCCTGCGCACCGACGGCAGCGTCGCCGCGATCCTCCAGTACGCCACGGCGCTGTTCGACACCGCCACCATGCGTGCCTTCGCCCGCTCCTACACGACCCTGCTCAGGGCCGTCCTCGCCGACCCCGACACGCCCGTGCAGGACCTGCTGCGAGCCCTGTCCGACGGCCCCGCCCGACGCGGCAGGCCCCGGCCCGACTGGCACCGGGC
>NZ_NEUB01000120.1 GCF_002910825.1 Streptomyces sp. SM1
GCGACCGTGCTGGGGGAGTTCCTCGCCCTGCGGGTCGACCTGCGGGGCGTCCGGCAACGGGAGGACGTGGTCGCGATCGCACGGGCCGCCCTGAACCAGGAGGGCGGGGAGAACGCACTGCTGTCGACGGTCGCACTCCTCGAGGGGAAGCGGGCCGCCGCGGAGGTGGGCGACAGCCTCCGGCCGTAGCGGAGCCCGGGAGCCGGCCCCACGGTCCCCCGGAACCCCGGACCTCGGGGCGGAGCCGAGCCCCGAACCGGGACCCCACCGACCGTCCCACCCGGTGACCCGTCGGACGGCTTTGCGGAAACCGCCGGTCGCCGTGCGGGTTCCCTTCCCGGAGCCGCCGGACGCCTGCCGTGTGTGTCCC
>NZ_NEUB01000121.1 GCF_002910825.1 Streptomyces sp. SM1
TCCCCTTCCCCGTCGTCGACGAGGTGTCGCGGCACAGCGTGCAGGACCGGGAACCGGAGACGGTGCACATCGAGGTGCACCTCCCCGGGGACCTGGACCCCGGCCGTATGCGCAAGGCGTTCACCGAGGCGCTGCGCCGGCACCCGCGGAGCCTGGTACGGGAGGCACCGGGCCCCTGGTACCGGCGCCGCTACGAGTGGGAGCTCACCGACGGACCGGACGTGGAGGTGGTGAGCTTCCCGGCGCCGGGGAAGGACGCCCTGCGGGGCGCCCGCACCCGGGCGCTCACCCAGGCACCCCCGCTCACCGCCTCCCCGCCGGTCCGGCTGGAGGTGGTGTGCGGGCGGGACGGCACCGTGCTGCTCCTCACCGTCAACCACACCGCTCTGGACGGTCCCGCCTGCCTCCGGGTACTGGCCACCGCCGCCGAGTTCTACGGCGGCCGGGACAACGCCCCGGCCGCCCCGCCGGTACGTCCCCCGGAGACGGCCGGGGGACCACCGGACACCCCGTCCCACTGGTCCCCGCCGGCCCGGGTGGCGCCGGGCCGGCCCGAGCCGGGGCAGGGCAACGGTCTGCTCGTCGCCGAACTGCCGCTGCCGCACCGGCCCAAGGGTTCCGCGTACACCGTCAACGACCAGCTCATGGCCGCCACCGCGCGGACCGTCGCCCACTGGAACCGGGAACACGGTGCCGCCCGCCGGCCCCTGCGCATCACCATGCCGGTCGACGACCGGCCCCGGGACACCACGATGCCCATCGGCAACGGCACCCGGCTGGTCGAGGTGCCGTTCGCCCCGGAGGAGCTGGACCCGGACGACATGCCGGAGCTGCTGCGCCGCACCGCGCTGCGCACCCGCGCCCTGAAGTCGCTCCCCCGCCCCCAGCTCGGCCACGGCGCCGCCCTGCTCACCGCCCCCTGGGCCCCGGTGACCTGCCGGGCCGCGCTCACCCGGGGCCTGCGCAGGGCGGCGGCGCCCTGGACGTCGACCACGCTGCTCAGCAACATCGGCCGTATCCCGTACCCGCTGGACTTCGGGGCGGAGGCCGGCCGGGCGCACGCCGTGTGGTTCTCGGCGCCCGCCCGGATGCCCCGTGGCCTCACCGTCACCACCGCCTCCACCGCGGGCCGGCTGCATCTGGCCCTGCGGTGGTCGCGCAGCCTGCTCGGCCCCGGAGACGGCGACCGTCTGCGCGAGTTCTTCGCGCACTATCTGCACACCACGGAGGCGACCTGAGTGACGACCAC
>NZ_NEUB01000122.1 GCF_002910825.1 Streptomyces sp. SM1
CAGTCCGGCGAACGCCGCGAACATCTCGTCCACCAGGCCGTCGGGGAACACGCCTTCCCTGACGTCCCAGTTGACCTCCAGGCCGCCGAACTGGTCGGTGGCCTGGCAGTCGATCCGCACCTGCGGCGTCTGGCTGATCCCGTACAGCGGCCGGAGCCTCTCGGCTCCCTCGCCCAGGGCCCGGCCCACGACGCCGATGCCGCCGGTGAACACCACGGGCATCAGGGCGGCTTCGCGTCCGCGCCGCCGGGCGAGCTCGCGCAGCACCTCGACACCGCCGCACAACCGGTGGTCCAGGTCCTCGAACAGCCGCTCGCCGAGGCCGCGGGCCCGGTCGGCGAAGGCGGCCCGCCCCGACTGGTCCACCGCGAGCAGGCTCACCGAGGTGAAGTCACCGAGCAGCCGGTCCGCATGAGGGTGCAGCGGCATGCGGTTCAGGACGGTGAGCCCCAGGCTGAACCGCTCGCCCGCGCTCCAGCGGCCGATCGTCTCGGCGTACGCGGCGAGCACGGCGTTGGCCGCGGTGATGCCGTGCGCGGCCGCTCTGGCCTTCAGCGCCTTCCACGCGTCCTCGGTCAGCGAGGTGGCCAGGCGGCGGAACCGGGGCGGCGCGTCGGCGGGCGTGTGGCCGTCGGCCAGGGGAAGGGCGGGTGCGGCGGGCAGTTCGTGGACCCGGTCCCACCAGTAGGCGCGGTCGCGCGCGTAGCGCTCGGTGTCGCGCAGCCGGCGTTCCGCGGCGACGTAGTCGCGGAAGGTGGCGTCGATGGGCGGGAGCGGGCATCCGGGCTGCTCGTAGCGGCGGTCCAGTTCGGTGAGCAGCAACTGGATGCTGATCCAGTCCAGCGTCATGAAGTCCATCGACAGGTGCAGCAGGCTGTGGTCCGCCAGCCGTGTCAGCCGCAGCTCGTACATGGGGCGTTCGCCCGCCGGATGCACCCGGTGGGAGAGCTCCTCGCGGACGGCGGCCGTCGCCTCGCCCACGGCTTCGGCGGAGGCCTCCCGCAGGTCGGTGACCCGGATACGGGTGTCGGCGAGGGCTGGCGCGATGCGCTGGGTGCCGTCCTGCGCGATGACCGAGCGGAGCATGTCGTGGCGCTCGACCAGGCTGTCCCAGGCCTGCTGCAGCCGGTCCGGGTCGAGGTCGGCGGGGCGCCGGAACTCCAGGTAGATGTGGCAGGAGACGCCGCCGTAGTCGAAGGCCGCGTCCCGGCCTAGCAGATAGGCGGACTGGATGTCGGTCAGTGGGAAGGGCTCGTGGCGGGCTTCCGGCTCCGCCACCCACGCGCTCCCCGGCCCGCCCGGGGCCGCGCCGCCCGCCTCTCCGGACGGGACCCGGTCGGGCAGTTCGGACAGGAGCTGCTCCTTGCTGCCGCGCAGGGCCGCGAGCCGCTCGTCCGTCATGGCACCGCGCGGCGCCCGGAAGCGCAGCTGCCGCCCCTCCCGCCAGAGCTGGATCCCGGCCAGCTCGAACTCGCTGATCAGCTCACCGACGGTCACAGCACACCTTCCTCGAAGTCACCGGCCAGGGCCTGGTCCCCCGGCTTCCTGTCCTGGGCCGCGGCGAGCAGCCCCTCGATCAGCGCGCTCAGGGCCGCGACCGTCGGCGCCCGCATCACGTCCCGCATGGGCAGTTCGACGCCGAGGGCCCGGTGCACCTCTGTCACCAGCCGGGTGGCGAGGAGGCTGTCCCCGCCGAGCGCGAAGAAGTTCTCGTCGCGGCCCACCGAGGCGACCGGGAGTATCTTGGTCCACAGGTCGGCGACGGTCTGCTCCATGGCTCCCCGGGGCGGCTCGGCGGACTCCCGCGGCCGGTCGGTCAGCGCGGCGAGGCGGCTCTGCACGGCGCGCCGGTCGATCTTCCCGTTGGCACTCAGCGGCAGCCCGGGCAGCGCCGCGAAGTGTCCCGGCACCATGTGGGCCGGCACCCGGTCGGCCAGCCAGCGGCGCAGGTCCTCCACGTCGGCCCCGCCGGCCGTGCGGGGCCGTTCCGCGGTGAGCAGGACCTCTCCGGTGGCCTCCGCGCGCTCCACACGGGCGTTGACCAGCCCGGCAGCGACGCAGGCCCGCGCCCACCGCTGACCGGAGTGCAGCCAGGACCCACTCGGGCCACCGGGCCGGAGCCGGCCGGCCTCCGCCTCCAGCGGCAGGGCGATCAGCATTGCCAGCGGGGTGAGGTGGGTGCGTTCGAGCACATGGAGCCGGCCTCCGGGCCTGAGCAGCAGCGCCATGGTGGCCGCGGCGGTCTCCGGACTCGGCATGCGGTGCAGAACGTTCGCGGCCACCACCGCGTCGTAGGCGTGCAGGTGCGCGGCGGGCAGGGCAGCACCGCCCTGGTGCACGGTGCGCACCCGGTGGCCGGAGTCCGCGAGCCGGGCCTCGGCCGCCGCCAGGAGCGTGGGCGAGGAGCCGAGCAGGGTGTAGTCGACGGAGCCGGGTGGGAGAGCGGCGAGCAACCGTCCGGCACCGAGCCCGCTCATCGCGTCCCACGCCGAACGGGAGGCAAGGTCGTCCAGATGGGCGAGCACCTCC
>NZ_NEUB01000123.1 GCF_002910825.1 Streptomyces sp. SM1
GGAAGCGGCCCCGCGCAAGCGGGGAAGAGCGGCGGCGCGGCGGCCCAGTGGCCGTGAGCGGCACGACGAGAAGATCACCGTGTACGTGTCCGCCGAGGAACTGATGGACCTCGAGCACGCGCGTCTCGTCCTGCGCGGCGAGCACGGACTGGCCGTCGACCGCGGCCGCATCGTCCGCGAGGCGGTCGCCGTGGTCCTCGCCGACCTGGAAAGCCGCGGGGACGCCAGCATCCTCGTACGACGCCTCCGCGGAC
>NZ_NEUB01000124.1 GCF_002910825.1 Streptomyces sp. SM1
CGGAGTTTTCCGAAGGAGGCGACGACCCGGCGCATGCGCGCCTCGCGGGCGAGGTCGACGGCCGTGAGCCCGCCCCGGTCCCGTACGTCCTCGCGCAGGAGCCGGCCGAAACCGAGAGCGGCCCGGCGCACGGCCTCCGGGGTGCTGCCGGGGGCCAGCGCCTCCACCGTGCGCTCCCACAGCGCTTCCACGTCGACTCCGGCCCCTTCCGCACCGGTTGCCGCACCCGACGCCGTGTCCGAACACGGGTCCGCGCAGGTCGGGCACCAGTACCCCGTCGGGACCGGTCACCGCCGGCCGCAGCTCCCCGTGCGCGTCGTAGCAGTTGCGGCGGGTGAAGCCGCCGTACCGGACGTGCACGGGGCCGTCACCGAGCCGCAGGTCGCTCAGGATGTGCGGTCCGGGTTCGCCGGCCAGCAGCTCCGCCAGTTCACCCGCGAGACGTTCGAAGCCCGCCTCGTCCGCCGGGTACACGGTGATGAACTTGCCGCTGCCCGCCCGGTCCGCGTACTTCGCGTTGCGCTGGTGCAGCAGATACCTGCTGGGGACGAACTTGAAGGCCGTGCCGCCGGCGACGCAGTGCCGCCAGACGCGCTCGAGGACGGACTCGGCGTTGTCGAGGCACGCGGAGACGTGGATCTTCCAGCCCTGGTCGGGCAGTTCGGCGTCGACCGGACGCAGGGCGAGCCAGTCCCCGCGCTCTCCCCGCTGCCATCCCGCGGGGACGGACCACGAGGCCGCGGCGTACCGGGAGCGTCCGGTGCCCGCCGGGGAAACGGCGCGGTGCGGAGCGTCGTAGAAGTACGGGTCCGCGTCGCAGTACACGGCATAGCCCTGGTTCACACCGTCTCCCCTCCCTCGATCGCTGACGGGCATGACGTTGTCACGCGGCGTACCGACGCGCACAGTCACCGGTGTCATCACCTGGGTATGCGGAACGCACGGGTAACCGACGGACGTCACGACCGCCGGGAGTCCCCCTTGCCCGGGCGCGGAGGCGTCGTGGGCAGGGCGCGGCGCCGGGCGCTGGTGGCGGACGCCCTCGCCTCGGTCGGACTGACGGACGCGGCCGGGGCGTACCCGTGGCAGCTGTCCCGCGGGATGCAGCAGCGGGTCGCCATCGCCCGGGCCCTGGCGTACGAGCCGGAGGTGCTGTTGATGGACGAGCCGTTCGCGGCGGTGCACGCGCAGACCCGGACCGATCTGGAGGATCTGGTGCGGCGGCTGTGGCGCGAGCGCGGGATCACCGTCCTGTTCGTCACCCATGACATCGACGAGGCGGTGTACCTGAGCGAACAGGTGCTCGTGCTGTCGGCCTCGCCCACCGTCGTGCAGGAACGGCTGGAGATCGATCTGCCGGCCGACCGGGATCAGTTGCACACCCGCGTGGCCCCGCGCTTCGCCGAGCTGCGGACCCGTGTGTACGAGCAGATCCAGGCGGCGAAACGCGCGGGGTCGTGACGGGTGGCCGCCTCGACGCGGTGGTCCTCGGAATCGGCCGTCGCCGTGTACGACGAGCCCCCGACGCCGGCCCGCACGGCTCCCGGGCGAGCCGTGCGGACACGGCGGGGCCGCGCGGCCGGCGCTCTCA
>NZ_NEUB01000008.1 GCF_002910825.1 Streptomyces sp. SM1
CCCCTTCAACAGCACCGCCGCCCCATACCGCCCCGCCAACTCCCGCACCGCATCCAGCCGACCCCCCTCGACCTCCACCCGCTCGACCCCGAGCAGCGCCGCCGCCTCCCCCGCATGCGGGGTCATCAGCGTCGGCGCCCGCCGGCCCCGTACCGCCGATGCCTCCGCCAGCCGCAGCCCGTCCGCGTCGATCAGCACCGGCACGTCCGCCGCCAGCACCTCCGCGACCGTCGCCGCGTCGTCCCCGGCCCCCGGTCCGACCACCCACGCCTGCACCCGTCCCGCGTGCTTCGGCCCCCGGTCCGACACCAGCGTCTCCGGGAAGCGGGCGATCACGGCCTGCCCGGCGGGACCGACGTACCGTACGGCTCCCGCCCCACCCCGCAGCGCTCCCGCCACCGCGAGCACCGCAGCCCCCGGATAGCGCGCGGAACCGGCCGCGATGCCGACCACACCCCGCCGGTACTTGTCGCTCTCCGCGGCAGGCACCGGCAGCAGCCGGGCCACGTCCGCGTGCTGCAGCGCCTCCACCTCCGGCTCGTCCGGGAGCGTCAGCCCGATGTCGACCAGCCGCACCGCCCCGGCGTACTCCCGGGCCGGATCGATCAGCAGCCCCGGCTTGTGCGTCCCGAACGTCACCGTGAGGTCGGCCCGCAGCGCCCGCCCCCGCACCTCCCCGGTGTCCGCGTCGACCCCGCTCGGCAGATCGACGGCGACCACGGCCGCCCGCGCCC
>NZ_NEUB01000125.1 GCF_002910825.1 Streptomyces sp. SM1
CCCGGGGGATCCAGCGGGCGCGCTGGGCGGGGGTGCCGTGGGCGTGCACCGGGTGGGCGCCGAGGCCCTGGAGGGCGAGGGCGGTCTCCGCCTCCGTACAGGCGTGGGCGAGGGACTCGCGCATCAGGCAGAGGTCGAGCGCGCCGGAGGTGAACAGCCGGGGCAGCAGGCCGGCGGTGCCCAGTTCGGCGACCAGGGCGCGGTTGACCCGGCCGGGTTCGCCCTTCTCGGCGAGCGGCCGCAGCCGCCGTGCGGCCAGGGTGCGCAGCTCCGCACACCAGGCGAGTTGTTCCGGTTCGAGCGAGAATGCGGCCATCTGCGGTCCCTTCCTCGCCGCCGGTCACCCCCCGAGGCTATCGCGAACCGTTGACTGTCGTCACCAACGCGATACGCTCCTGATGCGAGCCCACCACGCCAAGGGGGCGAACCGTCATGAATCCACGGGCCACCGCGCACGTCGACACCTTCGCCCGCGACCATCTCCCGCCACCCGGCCAGTGGCCCGAGCTCCGCTTCGGCCTGCCGGAGCTGGACTACCCCGAGCGGCTGAACTGCGCCGCCGAACTGCTGCACGGCCCGCCCGACGACCGCCCGGTGTTCCGCACGCCGGGCGGCGCGCCATGGACGTACGGCGAGCTGCGGACCCGGGTGGACCGGCTCGCGCATCTGCTCACCGGGGACCTCGGCGTCGTACCCGGCAACCGGGTGCTGCTGCGCGGGCCCACCACGCCATGGCTGGCCGCGTGCTGGCTGGCGGTGCTGAAGGCGGGCGGGGTCGCCGTCACCGTGCTGGCCCAGCAGCGCCCGCACGAGCTGAGCACCATCTGCTCGATCGCGGAGGTCCGCCACGCCCTGTGCGACGTCCGGTCGGTCGACGACCTGGCCAAGGCCGAGATCGCGGGCCTGAGGATCGCCACGTACGGCGGCGACTCCCCCGACGACCTGCTGCACCGTCCCGCGCCCGGCACCCCGTACGAGGCCGTGCCGACCGCCGCCGACGATGTCGCCCTGATCGCCTTCACCTCCGGCACCACCGGCCGGCCCAAGGGCTGCATGCACTTCCACCGGGATGTGCTGGCGATCGCGGACACCTTCTCCCGGCACGTACTGAAGCCGGTCGCGGACGACGTGTTCGCCGGCAGTCCTCCGCTCGGCTTCACCTTCGGGCTCGGCGGGCTCGTGGTGTTCCCGATGCGCGCCGGCGCGAGCGCGCTGCTGCTCGAACAGGCCCATCCCGCACAGCTGTCGGCGGCGATCACCGAGCACCGGGTGTCGGTGCTGTTCACCGCGCCCACGGCCTACCGGGCGATGCTCGGCGAAGCCGGCACCCGCGACCTCTCCTCGCTGCGCCGCTGTGTCTCGGCGGGCGAGAACCTGCCCGCCGCCACCTGGAACGCCTGGCACGAGCGCACCGGGCTGCGCATCATCAACGGCATCGGCGCCACCGAACTGCTGCACATCTTCGTCTCCGCCGCCGACGAGCGGATCAAGCCCGGGACGACGGGGGTCCCGGTGCCCGGGTGGGAGGCGCGCGTGCAGGACGCGGACGGCGCCCCCGTGCCGGACGGGGAGCCGGGACTGCTCGCGGTGCGGGGCCCCGTCGGCTGCCGCTATCTCGCCGACCCGCGCCAGCGGGAGTACGTGCGGGACGGCTGGAACATCACCGGCGACACCTACGTCCGCGATCCCGACGGCTACTTCCGGTACGTGGCCCGCGCCGACGACATGATCATCTCGGCCGGGTACAACATCGCGGGCCCGGAGGTGGAGGACGCCCTGCTGCGCCACCCGGACGTGGTGGAGGCGGCGGTGGTCGGGCGGCCCGACGAGGCGCGCGGCCAGGTCGTGGTGGCGTACACGGTCCTCAAGGAGGGCGCCGCACGCGACATTGAGGCCCTGCGCGCCTTCGTGAAGTCGGAGCTCGCACCGTACAAGTGCCCGCGCGAGATCGTCCTCCTGGACGCACTGCCCCGCACGGCCACCGGCAAGCTCCAGCGGTTCCGGCTGCGGGCTCCCGCCGGTACGGGAGATGACCAGGGCTGATGCCGGGGACCGACAGCCGTCGGCACGACCTAAGATGATCAACGTGTCCGACCAGCATGCTCCACGGTCTCTCATCGTCACGCTCTACGGCGCGTACGGCCGCTTCGCGCCGGGCCCGGTGCCCGTCGCCGAACTGATCCGTCTGCTCGCCGCGGTCGGCGTGGACGCCCCGTCCGTGCGTTCCTCGGTGTCCCGGCTCAAACGGCGCGGGCTGCTCGTCCCCGCGCGTACCGAACGGGGCGCGGCGGGGTACGAACTGTCCCCCGACGCACGCCAGTTGCTGGAGGACGGTGACCGGCGCATCTACGCCACCGTCCCGCCCGGGGACGAGGGCTGGGTGCTGGCCGTGTTCTCCGTGCCCGAGTCCGAGCGGCAGAAGCGGCATGTACTGCGCTCCCGGCTGTCCGGTCTCGGCTTCGGCACGGCGGCACCGGGGGTGTGGATCGCCCCCGCCCGGCTGTACGAGGAGACCAGGCACACCCTGGAACGGCTGCGCCTCGACGGCTATGTCGACCTCTTCCGCGGTGAGCACCTGGGCTTCGCGCCCACCGCGGAGGCGGTCGCCCGCTGGTGGGACCTGGCCGGGATCGCCGGGCGGCACGAGGCGTTCCTCGAGCGGCACGCCCATGTGCTGCGCACCTGGGAGCGGCGCACGGACACCCCGCCCGAGGAGGCCTACCACGACTATCTGCTCGCCCTGGACTCCTGGCGCCACCTCCCCTACGCCGACCCGGGCCTGCCAGCCGCGCTGCTCCCGGGGGACTGGCCGGGCACGCGCTCGACGGCCGTCTTCCGGGCGCTGCACGAGCGGCTGCGCGACGCGGGCGCGGGCTACGCGGCCCTGGAGACCGATCCCAAGCCCTGAGCGGGCGTGCTCAGTCGGTCAGCGTGAGCCGCGGCTTGGGGGCGTCGGTACGTCCGGTCTGCGGACGGCGGCTGCCCGCCCGGTACTGCGGCGGCCAGAGAACGCCCGGCCCCTCGTAGCCCTGTTCGGCCGCCGCGTGCAGGGTCCAGTGCGGGTCGTACAGATGAGGACGGGCCAGGGCACAGAGGTCCGTACGCCCGGCGAGGAGCAGGGAGTTGACGTCGTCCCACGAGGAGATCGCGCCGACCGCGATCACCGGGATCCCGGCCTGGTTCCGTACCCGGTCGGCGAACGGGGTCTGGTACGAGCGGCCGAACTCCGGTTCCTCGTCGGCGACCACCTGCCCGGTCGACACGTCGATCGCGTCGGCACCGTGCGCGGCGAAGGCACGGGCGACGACGACCGCGTCCTCGGCCGTGGTGCCGCCCTCCGCCCAGTCGGTGGCGGAGATCCGGACGGTCATCGGCCGCTCCTCCGGCCACACCGCGCGCACCGCGTCGAAGACCTCCAGCGGGAAGCGCAGCCGCTTCTCCGGTGAGCCCCCGTAGGCGTCGGTACGGCGGTTGGTGAGGGGGGAGAGGAAGCCGGAGAGCAGGTAACCGTGGGCGCAGTGCAGTTCGAGGAGGTCGAAGCCGGCCCGCACGGCCCGCACGGCGGCCGCGGTGAACTGTTCCCTGATGTCGGTGAGCTGGGCACGGGACAGCTCCCTGGGCACCTGGCCGTCCGGCCGGTAGGGCAGCGGGGAGGCGGCGACGAGGGGCCAGTTGCCGTCGTCGAGCGGTTCGTCCATGCCCTCCCACATCAGCTTGGTCGAGCCCTTGCGCCCGCTGTGGCCGAGCTGCACGCCGATCGCGGTACCCGGCGCCCGCTCGTGCGCGAATGCGGTGATCCGCCGCCACGCCTCGGCCTGCCGGCCGGTGTAGAGACCGGCGCAGCCGGGGGTGATGCGGCCCTCCGGGCTGACGCACACCATCTCCGTCATCACGAGCCCGGCGCCGCCCAGGGCGCGGGCGCCGAGGTGGACGAGGTGGAAGTCGCCCGGGACGCCGTCGACGGCCGAGTACATGTCCATGGGCGAGACGACGACCCGGTTGCGCAGGGTCAGTCCGCGCAGCCGGAACGGGGTGAACATCGGGGGCGTACCCGGAGGACAGCCGAAGTCGCGTTCCACGGCCTCGGTGAAGCGGGGGTCGCGCAGCCGCAGGTTGTCGTGGGTGACGCGGCGGCTGCGGGTGAGCAGGTTGAAGGCGAACTGGCGGGGCGGCCGGGAGAGATGGAGGGGCAGGTCCTCGAACCACTCCAGGCTGGCCCGGGCCGCCCGCTGGGTGGAGGCGACGACGGGACGCCGTTCCGTCTCGTACGCGGTCAACGCCTCTTCGAGGGTGGGCTGTTCACGCAGGCAGGCGGCGAGCGCGAGTGCGTCCTCCACCGCCAGCTTGGTGCCGGAACCGATGGAGAAGTGCGCGGTGTGGGCGGCGTCGCCGAGCAGCACGACGTTGCCGTGCGACCAGCGCTCGTTGACGACCGTGCGGAAGGTCGTCCACGCCGAGTTGTTGGACTTCAGCGGGCGTCCGCCGAGCGCGTCGGCGAAGATCTTGGCGCAGCGGGCGACGGACTCCGTCTCGTCCATGTCGTCGAACCCGGCGGCGTGCCACACCTCCTGCCGCATCTCGACGATGACGGTGGAGGCCCCTTCGTTCCGAGGCCCGGTGGGCCTTGTCGAGGGGTGAGGGCCGGGTGACGGGCGGGAGTAGGGGTAGCCGTGCAGTTGCATCAGGCCGTACTCGGTCTCGGCGATCTCGAAGCGGAAGGCGTCGAAGGCGAAGTCGGCGGCGAGCCAGATGTAGCGGCAGCGGTGCGTGGTGATCCGGGGGCGGAACACGGCCGCGAAGGCCTCGCGGGTCCTGCTGTTGACTCCGTCGGCGGCCACGACGAGGTCGTGGGTCTCCGCCAGCCGGGCCGCGTCGGGGGCGTCCGCGCGGAAGCGGAGGTCGACGCCGAGGGCGCGGCAGCGGTCGTGCAGGACCTCCAGGAGGAGGCGGCGGCCGAGGGCGGCGAAGGCGTGTCCTCCGGAGGTGTGACGGGTGTCGCGGTGGACGATGTCGACGTCGTCCCAGCGGACGAAGTGCTGTTGGAGCGCCCTGTAGACCTGGGGGTCGGCGTGTTCGATGCCGCCGAGGGTCTCGTCCGAGAGGACCACGCCGAAGCCGAAGGTGTCGTCGGGGGCGTTGCGTTCCCAGAGTGTGATGTCGCGGGTGGGGTCGAGGCGTTTGAGCAGCGCGGCGGTGTAGAGGCCGCCGGGGCCTCCGCCGATGACCGCCACGCGGAGGGGGTGGTTTCGCTCGTCGGGCGCCTGCGGGCCGTCCGTGGCCTGTCGCGCCCGCGGGGAGGTAGCCGCAGAACCAGCACAGTCCCGCGCCCCTTCGGAGATTGCCGTGCCCCGCGTCGAAAACATCCGCTACCTCCCCGCCCGTCACGCCCACGCGGCGACAGCCGCAGAACCACCACGACCCCGCGCCCCTGGGAAGACTGCCGTGCCCCGCGTCGAGAACATCCGCTACCTTCCCCGCCACTTCGGAGGGCGTTTGTCCGTGAAGGCCGCGTGAAATTCTCTGTAGTCCTCGCCGGTCATCAGGAGGGCCTGGGTGGAAGCGTCCAGTTCGACCGACGCGGCCAGGGGCATGTCGAGTTCGGCGGTGAGGAGGGCCTTCGTCCGGGCGTGGGCCAGGGCGGGGCCTTCGGCGAGCCGGCGGGCCAGGGCCCCGGCCGCCTCGTCGGCGTGGCCCTCGTCCGTCAGCACGCTGATCAGGCCGATGCGCTCGGCCTCCGGTGCGCGCACCGGGTCTCCCAGCATGAGCAGCCGGGTGGCGTGCCCCAGACCGACCACCCGGGGCAGCAGGTACGCCGCGCCCATGTCGCCGCCCGACAGGCCGACCCGGGTGAAGAGGAAGGCGAAGCGGGCGCCGGCGTCGGCGACGCGGAAGTCGGCGGCCAGGGCGAGGACCGCGCCGGCGCCGGCCGCCACTCCGTGCACCGCGGCGATCACCGGGAACGGGCATTCCCGTACCGCCCTCACCACCTGGCCGGTCATCCGGTTGAAGTCGAGCAGCTGTGCGGTGTCCATCGAGAGGGTCGCGCCGATGATCTCGTCGACATCGCCTCCGGAGCAGAAGCCGCGCCCCTCGCCGGCCAGCACCAGGGCCCGTACCGCCCGCTCCCGGGACAGCTCGGCGAGCAGATCGCGCAGGTCGGCGTAGGCGCCGAAGGTGAGCGCGTTGAGCTTGTCGGGGCGGGCGAAGGTCACGGTGGCGACGCCGTCGTCCAGGTCGACGCGCAGGTGCTCCCAGCGGTCGGTACGGGCGGCGGAGCCGGTGAAGGGACTCATGAGGGCGGCCTCCTCGGACGGGCACTGCGCTGCTCACCGAGTTCTGCCCCACGAAGTTATCACTCATCGGTGACTGTCGTCACGGGTGCGCGATACTCCGTACGGGGTCCGTCCCGTCCGTCACGACTCGTCGACGTACCGGTAACGGTGGGACCGGGCGTGCGAGGCGGGGCCCGTGCGTGGGTAGGCCGCGGTTGCCGGGGCCCGACGCCCCGGACGGCGCCGGACAGGGCTCCGGAGCCGCCCCCTCGATGGGCGGCACCGGGTGCGCCGTACCATTGACGGTTGAATACAGGAGCGCCCGCTCCACGAACGGACCCGTTGTGCACGAACCCTCCCCCGCTTCCACCTCCTGGCGCGTCGCGCTGCCGCACTCCACCGCGGCAGTGCCGGTGGCCCGTGCACTGGTCCGGACGGCACTGGCCGAGCGGGAGCACACCGCCGACAGCGACACGGCGGAACTGCTGACGGGGGAGCTGGTGGCCAACGCCGTGGAGCACACCTCGGGGAGCACCCCGATAGAGCTGGTGGTGCGGCTGCTGCCGACCGGATTCCAGGTCGAGGTGCACGACGCCGACCCGGCGCCCCCGGGCAACCTCACCCGTCCGGTGCTCACCGAGCCCGATCCCTGGCAGGAACACGGGCGGGGGCTGCTGCTGATCCGCACCCTGAGCTCGTCCTGCGGCCACCGCCCCACCGATTCCGGCAAGGCGGTGTGGTTCCGGCTCCCGGGACAACGACGCCCGGCCTGAACGGGAGGCCCAGCCCCATCGGCCGGCCCTCTGCGGCACGGAAGCACCCGGAGACGGCCCGCTCGGGCAGGCACGGCCCCGGCGCGGGGCGGAGGTTCAGGCGAGGGTCGCGACCAGGACCGCCTTGATCGTGTGCATACGGTTCTCCGCCTCGTCGAAGACCACCGAGTGCGCCGACTCGAACACCTCGTCGGTCACCTCCAGCGACTGAAGACCGTGCGCCTCGTACACCTCGCGGCCCACCTGGGTGCCGAGGTCGTGGAAGGCGGGCAGGCAGTGCAGGAACCGGACGTCCGGGTTGCCGGTGGCGCGCAGCACGTCCATGGTCACCGCGTACGGCGCGAGGGCGGCGATCCGCTCGCCCCAGACGTCCTTGGGCTCGCCCATGGAGACCCAGACGTCCGTGGCGACGAAGTCGGCGCCCGCGACCCCCTCGGCGATCTCCTCGGTGAGCGTGACGCGCGCCCCGCTGGACACGGCGAGCTCACGGGCCCGGTCGACGACCTCCTGGGCGGGCCAGTAGGACTTCGGGGCGACGATGCGTACGTCCATCCCCAGCAGGGCCGCGGTGACGAGGTAGGAGTTGCCCATGTTGAAGCGGGCGTCGCCGAGGTAGGCGAAGGCAATGTCCGTGAGCGGCTTGGGGCTGTGCTCGGTCATCGTGAGCACGTCGGCGAGCATCTGGGTGGGGTGCCAGTCGTCGGTGAGACCGTTGTAGACGGGGACTCCCGCGTACCGCGCCAGTTCCTCCACCTTCGCCTGGCTGTCCCCCCGGTACTCGATCCCGTCGTACATCCGGCCCAGCACCCGGGCGGTGTCCTTCCCGGACTCCTTGTGGCCCATCTGGGAGCCCGACGGATCGAGGTACGTCGTCGAGGCACCCTGGTCGGCGGCCGCGACCTCGAACGCGCAGCGGGTCCGCGTCGAGGTCTTCTCGAAGATCAGCGCGATGTTCCGGCCCCGCAGATACGGCTGCTCGGTCCCGGCCCGCTTGGCTGCCTTCAGCTCGGCGGCCAGCTCCAGCAGGCCGCGGAACTCCCGCGCGGTGAAGTCCGCCTCCTTGAGGAAGTGGCGGCCGGCGAGGGCGGTCGGGACAGTCGCCATGGGGCGCTCCAGGACTGGGGGACACGAACCCTTGGAAGTGTATACGAAGATTTGTATTTCTATACGGTGTCTCGCTGTACGGGACAGCTCATGCACCGCGGTCCGCCCCGGCCCCGGCCCAGCTCACTGCCCGGAATCTCTATCACCTCGATGCCCTGCTTGCGCAGATGCGTGTTCGTGGTGGAGTTCCGCTCGTAGGCGACGACGACGCCCGGTTCCACGGCCAGGACGTTGCAGCCGTCGTCCCACTGTTCGCGCTCGGCCGCGTGCACGTCCTGGGTGGCGGTCAGCACCCGGATCTCGCTGAGCCCGAGCGCGGCGGCGATCGCGCGGTGCATGTGCTCCGGCGGATGGTCGGTGACCTTGAGCTCCTTCTCGTCGGAGCCGGGTTCGATGGTGTAGGACCGGAGCATGCCCAGGCCCGCGTACTGGGTGAAGGTGTCGCCGTCGACCATCGTCATCACCGTGTCGAGGTGCATCAGGGCGCGTCTCTTCGGCATGTCGAGGGCCACGATCGTACGGGCCGATCCGGCCGCGAACAGTTTGTGCGCGAGCATCTCGACGGCCTGCGGGGTGGTGCGCTCGCTCATCCCGATCAGCACCGCGCCGTTGCCGATGACCAGCACGTCGCCGCCCTCGATGGTGGACGGGTAGTCGGCCTGCCCCTCCGACCAGAGGTGGAAGGACTCCCCCCGGAACAGCGGATGGTGCCCGTAGATCGCCTCGAAGTGCACGGTCTCGCGCTGCCGGGCCGGCCAGCGCATCGCGTTGATGGAGACACCGTCGTAGATCCAGGCGGAGGTGTCGCGGGTGAAGAGGTGGTTGGGCAGCGGGCCGAGCAGGAAGTCGTCGAGTTCCATGGCGTGGAAGCGCACGGAGGTCGGCTCCGGGTGGGTGTCCAGGAACTCCCGCTTGGTCATCCCGCCCACCAGCACCTCGGCCAGCTCCCGCGCCGGGAGGGTCTCGAACGCGGCGCGGAGATGGTCGGTGGCCAGCGGGCCGTACTCCTTCTCGTCGAAGACGCGGTCCAGTACGAGCGCACGTGCCGCCGGGATCGCCAGCGTCTCGGAGAGCAGGTCACCGAAGAGGTGGACGGTGACGCCGCGGTCGCGCAGGACGTCGGCGAACCCGTCGTGCTCGGCGCGCGCCCGGCGCACCCAGAGCACGTCGTCGAAGAGCAGGGCGTCCTTGTTGCTGGGGGTGAGCCTCTTGAGCTCGAGATCGGGCCGGTGGAGGATGACGCGGCGCAGCCGCCCGGCCTCGGAGTCGACGTGGTAGGTCATGTCTCCATCCTGACCACCCGGCCGGGTGTTCACCCCCGGTTCGGCGGATCCGCGGCACCGCCTCCGCCACTCCTCACCCGGTCACTCAGTCACCCGGTCACCCGGTCACTCAGTCACTCAGTCACTCAGTCACCGTGTCACCCGGCGGCCCGGGGCGGCGGCAGCAGCAGCTCCGG
>NZ_NEUB01000126.1 GCF_002910825.1 Streptomyces sp. SM1
GCCACCGCACCCCGCAGACCCACCGCCGGCGGCGACCGTCCCGGCGGACTCGGGGAGCTGCCCCGTACGACCGCCGCCGAGACCCTCGCCACCCTGCAGGCCGCCGTCCTCACCGGCGGGACGCTGTGGATGGGCTACGTCAACGCCGAGGGCGCGGCGAGCCAGCGCGTGATCGCCCCGGTGCGTGTCGAGGGCGGCTTCGTCACGGCGTACGACCACACCGCCGACGAGGTCCGTACGTATCCGCTGCACCGGATCACGGGGGTCGCGGAACTGGCCGACGAGGAGGACTGACCCGTCCGGTGCGGACCGGCCCCGGCCGGAGGTCGGCTCCTCGCAGGGCGGGGGCGGGCCGGTGGCCGTTGGTGAGCAAGCTCACGCCTCCTCCGCCGGGGCGTGCGATCAGGCAAACTGGACGTTTGGCCGAGCTGTGCCCGTGCCGAGCCCGTCGCAGAAAGGCAGCCGCGCGTGAATGGTCCGCTCATCGTCCAGTCCGACAAGACCCTTCTCCTCGAGGTCGATCACGAGCAGGCCGACGACTGCCGTCGGGTCATCGCGCCCTTCGCCGAGCTGGAGCGGGCGCCCGAGCACATCCACACCTACCGCGTGACCCCGCTGGGCCTGTGGAACGCGCGGGCGGCCGGGCACGACGCCGAGCAGGTGGTGGACGCGCTGGTGCAGTACAGCCGCTACCCGGTGCCGCACGCGCTGCTCGTCGACATCGCCGACACCATGGACCGCTACGGCCGGCTCAGCCTGTCCAAGCACCCGGCGCACGGTCTCGTCCTCACCAGCACCGACCGCCCCGTGCTGGAGGAGGTGCTGCGCTCCAAGCGGATCGCGCCGCTCGTCGGTGCCCGGATCGACCCGGACACGGTCGCCGTGCACCCTTCGGAGCGCGGGCAGATCAAGCAGACGCTGCTGAAGCTGGGCTGGCCGGCCGAGGACCTCGCCGGGTACGTGGACGGCGAGGCGCACCCCATCGAGCTGGTCGAGGACGGGTGGGCGCTGCGCCCGTACCAGAAGCAGGCCGTGGAGAACTTCTGGCACGGCGGCTCCGGCGTGGTCGTCCTGCCCTGCGGCGCCGGAAAGACGCTGGTCGGCGCGGGCTCGATGGCGCAGGCGAAGTCGACGACGCTGATCCTGGTCACCAACACCGTCTCGGCCCGCCAGTGGAAGCACGAGCTGGTGCGGCGGACCTCGCTGACCGAGGACGAGATCGGCGAGTACAGCGGGACCAAGAAGGAGATCCGGCCCGTCACCATCGCGACCTACCAGGTGCTGACGACGAGGCGGAAGGGCGTCTACCCCCACCTGGAGCTGTTCGACTCCCGTGACTGGGGCCTGATCCTCTACGACGAGGTGCATCTGCTGCCCGCGCCCGTCTTCAAGTTCACCGCCGATCTCCAGGCCCGGCGGCGGCTCGGTCTGACGGCGACCCTGGTCCGGGAGGACGGCCGCGAGTCCGACGTCTTCTCGCTGATCGGCCCGAAGCGGTTCGACGCGCCGTGGAAGGAGATCGAGGCCCAGGGCTACATCGCCCCGGCCGACTGCGTGGAGGTCCGGGTCAGCCTCACCGAGTCGGAGCGGCTGGCGTACGCGACGGCGGAGCAGGAGGAGAAGTACCGCTTCTGCTCGACGACGGCGACCAAGCAGAAGGTGACGGAGGCGATCGTCCGGCGGTTCGCGGGGCAGCAGATCCTCGTCATCGGGCAGTACATCGACCAGCTCGACGAGCTGGGCGAGCATCTGAACGCGCCGGTGATCAAGGGCGAGACGTCGAACGCCCAGCGGGAGAAGCTGTTCGAGGCGTTCCGGCAGGGGGAGATCAGCGTCCTGGTGGTGTCCAAGGTCGCGAACTTCTCGATCGACCTGCCGGAGGCGACCGTCGCCGTCCAGGTGTCGGGCACCTTCGGCTCACGGCAGGAGGAGGCGCAGCGGCTCGGCCGGGTGCTGCGGCCCAAGGCGGACGGGCACAAGGCCCACTTCTACTCCGTGGTCGCCCGGGACACCATCGACCAGGACTTCGCGGCGCACCGCCAGCGGTTCCTCGCGGAGCAGGGGTACGCGTACCGGATCATGGACGCGGACGAGCTGCTGACGGAGAACTGACGCGGTCATCCCCGGGGCAGGTTGAACACGAGCGCCAGGACCAGCAGGTAGGGCAGCAGGGTCAGCCCGGCCAGCCAGGCGCGGAGCACCGACCAGCGTCGGGTCCAGGGGAGCGTCCAGGAGGCCGGCCAGGTGCCGGCCGAGAGGAGGCCGCCGAAGACCAGGGTCCCGTGGATCACGTCCAGGGCGGTCGTCAGCGCCCGCGAGCAGTCGTCGGGGCCGCAGCTGTCGGTCGCCATGACGGACATCGCGCCGAACAGGAACGCCACGGGGACCAGGAACGCCCCGAGGGCGGTGGCCACGGCGGGCGCCACCCAGGCGCGGGGGTCCCGCTCGGCCCGGTACTGCTGGAGCGGTGACAGGGGTGCGGCGGCGGGCTGCTGGCTCATACGTCCAGTGAATCGGCGCGGCGGTGACCGGACACCGGC
>NZ_NEUB01000009.1 GCF_002910825.1 Streptomyces sp. SM1
GGCCCCGATGGCGGCGGCCGGCGCGGTGCTCGACGTGGTGCTGCACGGCCGGGGCGGTCATGCCGCCACCCCGCATCTCGCGGTGGATCCGGTGGTCGCCGCGGCCGCCGTCGTCACCCGGCTGCAGAGCGTCGTCGCCCGCGAGACGGCGCCCGCCGACCAGGTCTCCCTGACCGTGGGCAGGCTGCACGCCGGGACGGCCGCCAATGTCATCCCGGAGAGCGCCTCGCTCGGTGTCGGGGTCCGCGCCGCGAGCGAGGAGTCCCTGGACCGGACGCTGGCCGCGGTGCGCCGTGTGATCCTGTCCGAGAGCACCGCCGCGGGCGCCCCCCGTGCCCCCGAGGTGAGCGTGGTCTCCCGCTCGGCGGCCCTGCGCTGCGACCCGCACACCACCGACGCGGTCCGGCGCGCCCACACCGGACTCCTCGGCACCGGCCGGGTCCTGCCCTGGCCGGGGTCGCTGGCCACGGAGGACTTCCCGCTGTTCGGGGACGCGGGGGCCGGCGTCCACGGGCAGCCGGGCGTGCCGCTGGTCTACTGGATGCTGGGCGTGGTGGGCGCGGACGTCTGGCGCCGGTCCACCGCCGGCGGCCCCGGCGCCCCGCCCCTGGCCCCGAACCACTCCCCTCACTTCGCGCCCGACATCGGCAGCGCGCTCCGCCCCGCCGTCGCCGCGAT
>NZ_NEUB01000127.1 GCF_002910825.1 Streptomyces sp. SM1
CGCTCGCGCTGACGGCGTGCAGCGGGGACGGCTCCGACGACGCGGACGGCCCGGCCACTCCCGGTCCGTCCGTCACCGCGAGCGCGGACACCGGCGGCACGGAGGATCCCGGCGGGAGCAAGGCCCCGGCGGGCGAGCTGGAGGGCAGCTGGGTCACCACGGCCGGCGGCAGTGCCGTGGCCCTGATGATCACCGGCCGGGACGCGGCGCTCTTCGTCACGGGCGGTTCCGTGTGCACCGGCACCGCGCGGGAGGACTCCGGGAACCGTTCGATCAGCCTGAAGTGCGCCGACGGGACCGGGGAGCGGACGAAGGGCGCCGTCGAGTCCGTCGACGAGACCTCCCTGAAGGTCACCTGGGAAGGCGGCCTCGGTACCGAGACGTACATGAAGGCGGAGGGCGGCCGGCTCCCCACGGACTTCCCCTTCCCGACGGCCGGGCTGGGCCTCTAGCCGGCCCCCGCCCGGCCCGCACGGCTTCGCCCCGGGGGCGACGGCTTCCCCTCAGGGGAGCAGCGGGCGCGTCCCGACCTGTGCGTCGTCCGCCGCGCGGGAGCCCTGTTCCCAGCCCGCCGCGTCGTGCACGCCGCGCAGCCGCGTGGTGGTCGTCTCCGGGAACAGACGGTCCGCCCGGTCGGCGACCGCCACCGCGCGGGAGGCGAGGACCGGGAGCAGGTCGTCGCTCACCCGGGTCTCGGCGGCGGCCGCGAGACGCGTCCCCACGCGGTGGGCGTAGGCCGCCAGGAAGGACTGCCGGAAGGTCTTGGTCCGCTTCCGTCCGCCCGCCCGCTGCGCGGCCTCCGCCCCGGTCATCGCGGTGGTGGCCTGCACCAGCAGTGAGGTGTGGAGGAGTTCGACCGCCTCCAGGTCGGAGGCGAAGCCGACCACGGTGGAAAAGCCGAGCGGCTCGTTCCACACCGCGCGGCAGCGGTTCGCGCCGGCCACCGCGTCCAGCAGTACCGCCTTGGCCTGCTCGTACGGCGGTTCCACCCCGATCCGGCAGGCGCCCGGCGTCTCGGCCGAGGGCTCCCGCGCGGCGAGCAGCGCCTCGTCGACGCTGTGCCGCGCCATCAGTTCCTGCGCCTTGGCGCTGAGCGCCTCCGCCTCGTCCGGGAACCCGGTCGCCTCGGCCTTGGCCAGCAGTGCGCGGATGCGGCCGAGCATCCGGGACTCCGGCCGCCGGTCGGACGGGCCGGGTGCGGCCGTCTCGTCGAGGGGTTCGAGGGCGGGCAGCCGCAGCAGCAGGCGGTAGAGCTCCAGTACGGCCGTGGCGTACCGGAAACGGTCCCGGCGCGGGGCGGAATCCGCGGCCGGTTCACCGAGCCGGGCCAGCTGGGACGCCCAGCGCGCACCCCGGGACCGGCCCTCGCGCGGGGCCTGCCCGAGGATCAGCTCCGAGACCAGCCGTACGTGCGCGTCGTCCAGCTCGCGCCGGACGATCCGCACGAGGTCGGCGGGCTGCCAGCCGCGCCGCCAGGCAGTCGCCACGAACTCCTCACCCCGCCGGGTCAGTTCGGCGTCGGCCGCCGGATCGGCGGCGAGCAGGGAGGCGCCGGTGTCGAGGGCGGTGTCGCCGGTCTCGTAGAGGGCGGCCCGGAAGGCGCGGTCGACGGTGCTGGACGTACTCACGGGCCGATCGTGCCATGCCCGGACCTTCACCCGGGGAGGTGTCAACCTCAGGTTGACACTTCCCCACTGTCAACTTACGGTTGACAGTATGACGACGAACCCCGCCATCAAGTCATCCGTACGTCTCGACGACCTCATCACGGCCATCAAGAAGGTCCACGAGGAGCCTCTGGAGCAGCTCCAGGACGCGGTGCTCGCCGGTGAGCACCTCGGCGACGTGGCCGACCACCTGATCGGCCATTTCGTCGACCAGGCCCGGCGCTCCGGCGCCTCCTGGACGGACATCGGCAGGAGCATGGGCGTCACCCGGCAGGCCGCCCAGAAGCGCTTCGTCCCGAAGGAGAGCAACGACCTCGACCCGAGCCAGGGCTTCAGCCGCTACACGCCCCGCGCGCGGAACACGGTCATGGCCGCGCAGAACGAGGCCCAGGCCGCGCGCAACGCGGAGATCCTGCCCGACCACCTGCTCCTGGGTCTGCTGGCCGAGCCCCAGGGGCTCGCGGTGAAGGCGATCACCGAGCAGGGCACCACCGTGGACGCGGTCCGCGAGGCCGCCCGCGCGGCGCTCCCGCCGGCCGTCGAGGACGCCCCCGAGCTGGTGCCGTTCGACCCGGCGGCCAAGAAGATCCTGGAGCTCACGTTCCGCGAGGCCCTCCGCCTCGGCCACAACTACATCGGCACCGAGCACATCCTGCTCGCCCTGCTCGAGCACGAGAACGGCGAGGGCCGCCTCAGCGGCCTCGGCGTCGGCAAGCCGGCCACCGAGCGGTACGTCGCCGAGATGCTGGCGCAGTACGTCGAGACCTGGACGGAGGGCGAGGAGGCGCAGGAGGCGCAGGAAGGCTGACCCCCCGGGGCCCGGTCCACGGTGCGTCGGGGCGGACCCCGGGCGAAGCCGCCTCCGGCCTCACTGTCAGACCCTCCTGCCACACTCGCGGCATGACCGACCGGTGGGCGCTCGCTCCGGCCGAGGAGGGCGGCGTGGACGTCGCCCCCCTCGGTCCGGACGGGCTGCCCGCCGGTCCGGTGCGGCGGGAACCGGACCTCGCCGAGGCCGTGCGGAGCCGTCCCGGAGTCAGGCGGTGGGTGTGGCGGTCCACCACCGAGGTCTACCCGCGCCTGCTCGCCACGGGGGTGCGAGTGGAGCGGGTCTACGACATCGAGGCCGCCGAGACGCTCCTGCTCGGTCACGAAGGACGGTACGGGGAACCCCGTGCGGCCGCGGCCGCACTGGCCCGGCTGCGCGGTGGCCCCGTACCGCCCGATCCACCGCAGCGCCAGGCCGAACCGGGCGCGCAGCCGTCCCTCTTCGAACCCCAGAGCGTCCCGCTCCCCCTGGCGGACCTCCTCGCGGTCTACGCCGAGCAGCAGCGGCGCACCGGCGCGACCGCTCATCCGGACCGGATGCGGCTGCTGACCGCGGCCGAATCGGCGGGGATGCTGGTGGCCGCCGAGATGAACCACGCGGGGCTGCCCTGGCGGGCGGACGTGCACCGCGCGGTGCTGCACGACCTGCTCGGCGAGCGGTACGCGGGCGGTGGTGAGCCGCGCCGGCTGGCCGAACTCGCCGACGAGGTGTCCGCCGCCTTCGGCCGACGCGTCCGGCCCGATCTGCCGGCCGACGTGGTGAAGGCGTTCGCGCAGGCGGGCATCAAGGTCTCCTCGACCCGACGCTGGGAACTCGAGTCCGTCGACCATCCGGCCGTCGAACCGCTCATCGAGTACAAGAAGCTGTACCGGATCCGGGTCGCCCACGGCTGGTCCTGGCTCCAGGACTGGGTGCGCGACGGCCGCTTCCGGCCCGAGTTCCACGCGGGCGGGACGGTGACCGGCCGCTGGGTGACCAACGGCGGGGGCGCCCTGCAGATCCCCAAGGTGATCCGCCGCGCGGCCGTCGCCGACCCGGGCTGGCGGCTCGTCGTCGCCGACGCCGACCAGATGGAGCCGAGAGTGCTGGCGGCGATCTCCCGCGACCCGGGACTGATGGAGGTGGCCGGCCGGGAGACCGACCTGTACCAGGCGGTGTCCGACCGCGCCTTCTCCGGCGACCGCGCCCAGGCCAAGCTCGCCGTCCTCGGCGCCGTCTACGGCCAGACGTCCGGCGACGGCCTGAAGAACCTCGCCGCGCTCAGACGCCGCTTCCCCAAGGCGGTGGCCTACGTCGACGAGGCCGCCCGCGCGGGCGAGGAGGGCCGTCTCGTACGTACCTGGCTGGGCCGCACCTGCCCACCGGCCGCCCGTACGACGGACGACGCCGTGGAGGAGGCGGGCATCCCGCCCACGGAGGAGGACCGGGCCTCCGACACCCGCCCGTGGACCCCCGGCTACGCCTCGACCGACGCCCGCGCCCGGGGCCGCTTCGCCCGCAACTTCGTGGTCCAGGGCAGCGCCGCCGACTGGACCCTGCTGCTGCTCGCCGCGCTGCGCCGGACCCTCGGCGGCATGGCGGCCGAACTCGTCTTCTTCCAGCACGACGAGGTGATCGTGCATTGCCCGGAGGCGGAGGCGGCGACGGTGGTGGAAGCGATCCGGCAGGCGGCGGAGCTGGCCGGCCGGCTGACGTTCGGCCGGACACTGGTCCGGTTCCCGTTCACGACGGCGGTGGTGGAGTGCTATGCCGACGCCAAGTGATCAGCTCGCCGGCCGGGACCCGGCCGACTCGGCCACCAGTTCCCGCAGTTCCTCCACCACGGCCCGCGCGTCGGTCCCGTCCAGCGCGGCGAGCGCCGACCGCCACTGCGCGTACGCCTGGCCGGTCCGTCCCTGCTCCCGCAGCAGCAGGCCGTACTGGTGGCGCGCGAGACCGCCGGTGTAGCGGTCGGCGCGGGTCTCCGCGCGGTGGAGCAGTTCGGCGCACTCACGGTCGGCCCGGCCTGAGCGCCCCAGCAGCCGCAGGGCCCGGACCAGGCCGAGCCGCGTCCGGGACTCGCCGTGCCAGTCGCCGTGCCCGCCCAGGATGCGCAGGCTCTCCTCGAAGTGCGGCAGCGCGGCGGCCGGTTGCCGCAGCCGGAGGTGGGCGTACCCGATGTTGCCGTGCGCGAAGTGCCGCACGATGACCGAGCCGATCTCCTGCCCGATGGCGAGCGAACGCCGGTGCTGTCCGATCGCGGCGCGCGCATCGGTGTGCTCGTACAGGTTGCCGAGGTGGCCGTGGGTGACCGCCTCGCCGTAGGGATCGTCCAGCCGCCGCGAGTACGCGAGGCTCTGCCGAAGGACCCGCTCCGACTCGGCGTACCGGCCGAGCGCCTCGAGCAGCAGCCCCCGGTTGTTGAGGGAGCGCCGGATCCAGGAGACGGCACCGAGCCGCCGCCAGATCTCGAGCGCGCGGTCGGTGAGGCCGAGGGCGTCGTTGTTGCGCCCGGTCAGATGGCGCAGTCCCGCCAGGTCGCCCAGCGCGCACCCCTCGGCGGTCACGTCCCGAGCCGCCGCGCCGCCCGGAGGGCCGCCCGCCCGAGCACCTCCAGCTCGGGAACGCGGCCGCCGCGCAGGAGGTAGGGGTGGAGCAGACGAATGAGCACGCAGACGGTGGCGTCGCGCCGGCCCGCGGCCTCGTCTCCGGCGGGTGTGTCACCGCCGTACCGCTCGACCAGGGCGACGATGTTCTCCAGCTCCCGGTCGCCCCAGGCGAAGGCCGCACCGGCGTCGGCGAACGGCGGCACGGTGCCGACGAGCGCGGTGGGCCCGGGCGGCTGGGAGGGTGTCGGGCGGCGGCGGTCGTCCTGGTCGAGGCCGGGCTCGACGATCGCGGTGAGGGTGCGTTCGGCGACGGCGGCGTACCAGCGCAGGGCGGTCTCGGCGGGATCCTCGCGGGGGCCGGTGCCGTCACCACCGGTGACGGAGTCGGCACCGGTGGTGACGGCACCGGTGACGGCGCACGGAGTGCTGTCCGCGCGGGTTCCGGCCTCGGCGCGGGCGCGTTCGCGGGCGAAGTCGCGGACCAGGTCGTGCGGGACGTACCGCCCGTACGCGGTCTCCTCCATGAGGGCCACATCGACGAGCCGGTCCAGCGCGGCCCCGGCCCGGCGCTCGTCGGTACCGGTGAGCCGGGCCAGCAGGGGCGCGCCGTAGACGGGCAGGTCGAGGGCGCCGGTACGGCACAGGGTGAGGGCCGCGTCGCGGTCGGTCTCGCGATCGGAGTCGGTGAGCGCGTCGTGCGCGACGGCCAGTGAGCGGCGGACGCTGAGGTCGTCGTACTCCAGGTGGGGCAACCGGCTGTAGGAGGCGCGCAGTTGCCCGGCGAGAGCGTCCGGAGTGAGAGCCCGGCGCGCGGCGAGCCGGGCCGCGCCGACCCGGAGGGCGAGCGGAAGCCGGCCGGTGAGCGCGACGAGCGGGTGACCGGCGTCGAGCCCGTCGCGGCCGGAGACCGCCCGCAGCAGGGCGGCGCTGTCCTCGTCGGAGAGCGGGCCGAGCGGGACACGGGCGGCCCCGTCCAGGGCGGTGAGCGGCGAGCGGCTGGTGACGATCACCGCGCAGCCGGGCCCGGGGGGCAGCAGCGGCCGTACCTGCGCGGCGCTCACGGCGTCGTCCAGCACCAGGACCTGCGTTCCGCGTAATTCAGCGGCATAGAG
>NZ_NEUB01000128.1 GCF_002910825.1 Streptomyces sp. SM1
CACCGGGGCGGTCATGAGCGCCCCGTCCCGGCCACCGTCCGCCCGACCGTGGCCCGGATGGCGCGCACGGTGCGGAAGTTGCGTCCGACGAGTTCCTCGTCCGGGAGGTCGACGCCGTGCTCGTCCGACAGCCAGGCCGCGATGTGCAGGACCGCGAGGCTGTCGATCACCGCGGTGGCGAGCAGGTCGTACTCCGGGTCCAGATCGGCGGCGTCGACACCGGGCAGGAAACGCTCGACGACGAAGCCGGCGATGTCCGCCTCGGAGAGGTCGGGAGGCGTCACCGGCGCGGAGAGGGGATCGGCGGCCATGGTCGGTAGGTCCTTTCGCAGGTGCTGACGTGCCGGTCGCGCCGTCTCACACTTCGACGAGCGTGCAGAACCAGTGCATCCCCGGGGACGCGACGCCCGTGAGGGCCACCAGGTCCCCGCGGGCCAGTTCACCGGCCTCGATATGCCGCCACAGGCAGACCAGTTGGTCGGCGCAGCCCATGTGGCCCAGGGAACGGGCCAGTTCGGCGTTGGTGTGGGCGAGGGGGATGCCGACGGCGTCGGCCACCGCCCGGAACGTCTGCTGGTTGTCGTTGATGTGGATCAGCCGGGCCAGTTCGGACCGGTCCCGTCCCGCGCGTGCCAGGGCCTCGTCGACGACGTCCGCCAGCCGCGCGGTGATCTCCTTCATGAAGGCCTGGAAGCGCTCCGGGTCCCGGTCGAAGTGCCGGTAGACGGAGGCCATCGGGCTGACGTCCTTCAGCCCGCGCCCCGGCGGCGGCAGCGGCACCGCGGCCCCGCCGCACTCGATGCGGAACAGGTCCGCGTACTCGGGGTTGGTGAACTGGGCCGAGGACAGCCGGCGCAGCCGCGGATGCCCGCGGCGGACGACGGCCGCGACGGCTCCGTCGCTGGCGACACACCCGTTGAAGTCCATCCGGTTGCCGTGCGCCTCGCTCATCACGTTCACCAGGACCACCAGCGCGGTCCCGACGCCGGGGGAGAGCGCCATCGCGCCGGCGGCGTGGTCCAGCGCGGGTGACCACGCCGCGCACGCCTGCGTGAAGAGCACGGTGGGCGTGCCGTGCGCGCCCAGGACCCGCGCCACGGCCGCCGAGGGGTCCCAGCCCAGGTAGTCCGGTACGTCGGAGTTGCCGACGGCGATCAGGTCGAGGTCGGCGGCGGTGACGTCGGCGTTCTCCAGGGCCTCCCGGGCCGCCTCGGCGGCCAGGTCGACGGCGGTGACGCCGGGCGCGGCACGGTGGTAGGTCCGGTAGCCGAGGGAGGCGACCGCCTCGGGATCGGGAACGTAGTCGGCGGCCGTCGCCGACACGCCGCGCCGCTCGCCGAAGGCCATGCCCATGGCGACGATGCCCAACTCCGGTGACGTGCCCATGTGTGGTTCCCTTCCTGCCGGCCGGGGCGGATCAGCCCGTCCGGTCCTTCGACGATCGGGTCAGTACGGCGCCGTCCGCGGCGTCCCCGGGCCCGGCGTCGGAGACCGGCAGCTCCCGGATCTCCTCCAGCGGAATGTCCAGGAGGGCCAGGTGGCGCCGGCCCAGGTGCAGGGTGAGCGCCAGCACGGCCATGGCGGCGGCCAGGACCAGGACGGCCGACTCCACGCCCAGCGAGTCGGCGAGCACGCCGGCCACGAGCGGTCCGGTCCACTGCACGGCCTGGAAGCCGAACTGCCCCGTGGCGGCGACCCGTCCCAGATACGCGTCCGGGACCAGCCGGACCTCGTAGGACTCGGTGACGACGTTCATCGGGATCATGCTGGTCATGCCGACCATCATCACCAGGCCGATCTGCCAGGGCCGGGGCGCGGCCGCGACCGCGGCGAAGGAGGCCGTGAACAGCCAGGCGGACAGCAGCAGTACGCGCCGGGCGCCGATCCGCCGCATCAGCCACGGACCCAGCACGGCGCCCATCACCCCGCCGACGACGGCCAGGGAGGTCACCGCGCCGATGGTGGTCGGCCCGCCGCCCCGGTGCTGCACCATGACCACGAAGAGCAGGGTGAAGCCCTGCGCCACCGCGTTGAGCACGGCACCCCAGGCGAGCGTGAACACCAGGTAGTCGCTGCGCCGGATCATGCGCAGCCCGTCCTTGACGTCCGCGGCCAGACCCGGCCGGCGCTCCCCGTCGCCCTGCCGGTCCGGGCCCAGCGGCCGGCGGATCAGGAACGAGCTGAGGGTGATGAACAGGAACGAGATGGCGTCGAACAGGAACGGCACCCAGCGCGCCACCGAGTACAGCAGGCCGCCCAGCGGGGCCCCGAGGAGCTGGGCCAGCATGTCGCGGCCCATGCCCTGTGCCGTGGCGTCGGCGATCCGCTCCTTCGGCACGATCCGGCGCAGCACCGGCGAGGTCACGCCGGACCGCAGTCCGGCCGCGAGTCCGCTGACCAGCGCCAGCGCGTCGAGTCCCAGGACCGAGGGGTCGCCCCGGTACACCAGCCAGGCGACGGCCCCCATCGACAGTGCCTCGACCAGCGCGGCCAGGCCCAGCAGAAGCCGCCGCGACACCCGGTCCGACAGGGCACCGCCGAGCACCAGCGTGCCGAGCCGGCCCAGCATGTGCAGCATCGTGATGGTGCCCGCCTGCGCCGCCGACCCGGTGACGTGCAGCATGAGCAGGGGGAAGGCGAGCATGGAGACGCTGTTGCCGAGTGCCGAGAGTCCCTCGCCGGACCACCAGACGACATAGTCGCGGTCGTGCCACAACGACGGCGGTTTCCCGCCCTGGCCGGAGTCCCCCGTGGTCTTCCCGGACTTCTCGCCGGTCGTCCCGATGTCCTCGGTGGCCTGTTCGTCGTCCTCGGGACGTGACCGCACCATCGTCGTCCGTACCCCGTCCGTTCATGCGTTCGCCGGTCCGGGCCGGTGCCGCGGATCCCGGTCAGCATGCTGGCCGACGTGCCACCGGCCCGGCCAGGCAGCGCACCGGCAACTCCGGGGGAGGAAATGTTGCCGCCGGTGCCGCCTCCGGAAGCCGGGAGTGCCGCCGACACCGGAAGCCGGGGCGCCCGCCTCCGCCGGCCGCCGGTGTGCCGCCGGCTCCGGATTCGCCGCCGCCGGATCCGCCGCCTCCGGAGGCGACGGATCCGGCCGTCCGCGGCGGCCGTCAGATCCAGCCGCGTTTCGCCGCCTGGTACCCCGCCTCGAACCTGCTGGCAGCCCCCAGCCGGGTGCACAGTTCGGCGACGATCCTGCGCACGGTGCGCAGCGAGACGCCGAGACGCCGGCGGATCGCCTCGTCGTTGAGGCCGCGCGCCATCAGGCGCAGCAGTTCCTTCTCGCGCGGGCTGAGCCCGTGCTCGTCGAGGCCCGGCCCGCGGGAGTCGAGCGGTACCGCGTCCTCCCAGGCCCGTTCGAACAGGGAGTTCAGCGCCTCGACGACCCCCGGCACGGTGATCTGCACGAGCCGGTGCCACGGGTCGTGCGGGTCGGCGGGCAACAGCGCCAGGGAGCGGTCGACGAGGAGCAGGTGGACCGGCAGCGACGGAACGGTGCGCACCCCGAACTCCGGTTCGGCCTCCCATACGGCGCGCAGGGTGAGGCGGGTGTCACCGCGGATGCTGTCCGTGGTGACCGCACGGTTCGCCACGCCGCGGGAGACGACCTTCCGGTGCCACTGCTGCGCGGGTTCCAGCCAGCTCACGGAGGGCGGCCCGTCCGGCAGAAAGGCCAGCCACTCGGTGCCCGCGGCGCAGGACAGCTCGTGCAACCGGTCGCTTACGGCGGCGCGGCCGCTGACGTACTCGAGACCGGACTCCTGACCGCCCGGCCGCGCTTCGGCGTACCGGTCGATGAGGGTCATGACGGCGGCCCGGTCCTCCTCGAACTCCCGCAGCCGGTCCTCGATTCCGGACATCTGCCGCAGCAGCAGGGCCTTGAGGGCGAGGCGGGGGTCCACCAGTTCGCCGAGGTCCCCGGCGCACGGCCGCAGCAGGTCCAGCTTCGCCAGCCGCTCCAGCGTCGTGCGCACCTCGTCGGCCGGAACGCCCAGGTGGCAGGCGAGTTCGTCCGCGTCCCGGTACCGACCCGCGATGAGCTGCGTATACACCATGTGAGTGAGCCGATCGAGCCCTAACCTCTGCAGCATGGAGTCGCACCCCCGTGTTCCCGTCATCCGTCACTCCTCGGGCCCGGCCATCTCTACACGTCGTTCGCATACGTGAGGGAGCATCTTCGGCGCCGACCGTACCAACCGACGATCTTTCCTGCGGGGGACGTGATGATCGATCACTTGGTTCCCGACGGTGTCGAACTGTGCGAGGCGTACGGCGACACGGGACTCGACGCGGAACTCCGGGCGGCAGCCTGCCTGTTCCCCTCGGAGCGGGCCGTGGTGCGAGGCGTGTCGGAGGAGCGGCGGCGTGAGTTCGCCACGGTGCGGGGCTGTGCGCGCAGGGCGCTGGCCCGGCTGGGCATCCCGCCGGAACCACTCGTTCCGGATGTGTCGGGTGCTCCGCGGTGGCCCCGGGGCACGGTCGGCAGCCTGACCCACTGCCCCGGCTACCGGGCGGCCGTCGTGGCGCCGGCCGGAAGGTACGCCGCCCTCGGGATCGACGCCGAACCGGCCGGACCGCTGCCCGCCGTCGTCGCCGAGCGACTCCTTTCGGACACCGAGCGGCGCTCGGCGGACGCGCTGCGCACGGCCCTCGGGATACCGGCGGACCGGTTGGTCTTCTGCGCCAAGGAGGCGTCCTACAAGGCTTTCTCGCCCTGGCTGGGACGCCGCTACGGAATCCGCGACTTCGCGGTGTGCCTGGCCGGCGACGGGTCGTTCCGTGGTGCGGTGCCCGAGCGGCGGCACCGGTTCGAGGGGCGGTGGGAGATGCGTTCCGGATATCTGCTGGCGGCGGTCTGCCTGACCACCGCGAATTGGTCCGAACCACTGGCAGCAGGTGTTTCGGCCAGTAGCGGATGGCAGCAAGCGGTCATGTGACGCCTTCCTGCCGAGAGGGGAACTCCCACTCGTTCTTTTGGTCGAGTAGGGTCCGGTCTTGGCCAAAACAAGAATCTGTTTCAGTTGACTTTGCGGGGATCTGGTCGATCGTTGTGAACCGGCCCACCGGCCGAAGAGGGGCACAGCCCGCCGCTGCGAGATGTTCGCGGGGAACGGTGCGGGAGGTCGCGCGAGTGTGCTTTCCAAGGGGGATTCTGTCAATGGTGATTCAAGCCGGATTCTTTTCCTTCGGCAGAATGGACGTACATCAGCTACGTGAATTCCTGGTGAACCAGCGACGGGTTTCCGGCTGGACCCAGGAGGAGCTCGCGGAGCGTTCCGGTGTCAGCGTCCGTACGATCCGGAACCTGGAGACCGGCTGCAACACCAACCCCCGTCGGAGCTCCGTCGAACTGCTGCTCAACGCCCTCGGGGGCGCCCCCGCCGCGCCCGCCGGCCCGACCGTCTGGGAATCCGGGGACGGATCACTCGTCCCCGCGCAGCGGCCCCGACCCGAGCACGACCGGGCGGAACCCGCACCCTGGTACGGACCCCGGCCCCTCGGCGATCCGATGGTGGGGCGTGAGGCCGACATGCGGCACATCCTGGCCTCCGCGCAGCGCAGCCGGCTGATGGTCCTCACCGGACCGGGCGGCGTGGGCAAGACCCGGCTCGCGCTCGCGGCGGCGTACCGGCTGCGCCCGCTCTTCCCGGACGGCGTCGCCGTCGCCGAACTGCGCGACTGCATGCCCGAACACATCGAGCCGGTGCACGCCCGCGCCGAACTGGACCGCATCACCGAGGGCCTGACCGGCGACCTCGCCGGCAGCGGGCGGCGACTGCTCGTCCTGGACGGAGCCGAACGCGTCGTCCGGCAGACCGCCCGCCTCGCCCGCCGGCTCCTCGGCGAACACCCCGGCCTGCATCTGCTCGTCACCTCGCGCCGGACCCTGGCCGCCGGGGCGGCCGAGAGCTGGGAGGTCGAACCGCTGCGCGTGGACGGCCCGGGACACCGCGACGCGGAAGTGCCGAGCGCGGTGGAACTGCTGCTGCGCCGTGTCCGGTCCAGTCTGCCGACGCTGGACCTCGCCCCGCACCTGCCGCAGGTCACCACGCTGTGCCGGCTGCTGGACGGCATGCCGCTGGCCATCGAGATCGCCGCGCAGCGTCTGCGGTCTTTGCCGCTCAGCTCACTGCTGCGGGAGGAGACCCTGTTCCACCTGCTCGACCAGGTCGACGCGGGTGCGCTGAGCGCTCACCGCACCCTCTCCGACAGCGTTCGCTGGAGCTACGACCTGTTGCCCGCGCCCCACCGGGACCTGCTGCACGACCTGGTCGCGCTGCCGGACCCGTTCGCGCTGGACGACGTCCTCGCCGGTCACCAGGGACCCGCCGGGTCGGCGCCCCAGCGGTCCCACCGGCTGGCCGAACTCGTCGACGCCTCGCTGGTCCAGACGCTGCGTCAGGGCCAGTACCAGTACCGGGTCCACGCCCTCGTCCGGCACGTCGTGGCCCGCGCGCGGCAGCAGCCCTTCGCCCCGTGCGGGCCGG
>NZ_NEUB01000129.1 GCF_002910825.1 Streptomyces sp. SM1
CGCGGTCACGCGGTCACGCGGTCACGCGGTCACGCGGTCACGCGGTCACGAGACCGTACGGCCGTGGTCGCCGGTCCAGCGGACCACGTTCACCGGGCCGATGCCAGGAGCCACGACCAGTGCCCCGGGACGACGGCACGTCACCGTGCGGCGACCGCGGCCTCCAGCGCGGTGACCGCCTCGGCGAGTCCGGACGGGCGCGCCAGTCCGGTCACCGTCCGTCCCGCCCAGCCGGGTCCGAGGGTCAGCACGACCGGCCCCCGGCGCGCGCCGCGCACCCCCCACTCCATGCCGGCCACGTGCTGGGCGAGCGGCCGGCTGGCGGTGCCACGGGACTGGGCCCACAGCCCGACGGCGGCCGGCCCGGTCCTGCGCACCGCCGCGACGAGGGACTCCACGGGCAGGGCGCCGCCGAACATGCGTACCGGAACGCCCCGTTCGGTCAGCGCGGCGGACAGCACCTCCAGGGCGAGTGTGTGGTTCTCCCCCGGTACGCAGGCGAGCACCGTGGTGGCGCCGGGGCGGTCGGCGACCGGGCCGGGCGTGGTGCGGCGCAGCGCGCCGGAGACGTGCCAGGACAGGAAGTGCTCGACCTCGACGTACCTCTCGCCCGACGTCTCCCACTTACGGCCGACGGCCTGCAGCGTGGGCACGATCACCTCGGTCCAGGCGGCGACCAGTCCGTGTTCGGTGATCGCGTCGAGCAGGAGCCGGTCCAGTGCGGTGGCGTCGAGCCGCAGGGCCGCGCGGGCGATGCCCTTGCATTCC
>NZ_NEUB01000130.1 GCF_002910825.1 Streptomyces sp. SM1
CGCCCCGCTTCGACCGGCGCGGATTTCCGGTGGACCCGAAGGACCGCGTCGCGCGCCGGGACCGGCTGCGCGCGTGTGCTCTGACGACGACCGTCGTGGCCACCGTCGTCGCCGCGCCCGTGTTCGCGCTGTGGGCCGCCTACCGCGGCACCCCCGTCGGCGAGGGCCAGGACGGCCGTTCGGCCTCCGCGCGGGAGGACGGCGGCGAGGGCGAGCTCGACGGCGAGGAAGCGGGCGCCGGCTACGAGAACACCGGCAACGCCACCACCCGCCCCGGCCTCCGCTTCGACGAGAACGGTGAGGCGGACGTCTCCGTGGAGGTCGTCGGTGTCGCCGGCGCGGAGCGGGAGGGCGCGGCCGCACTGGGCGTCACGGCGGGCCACAGCGGTGACACCACGCTGATCACCCTCACCGCGACGGGGGCGGGTCCGGTCCGCTGGTCGGCCTCGACGAGCGCGCCCTGGCTGTATCCGAGCCGGTCGTCGGGAACGCTCACACCCGGCGAGTCGGTGACGATCAGGGTGTACGTGGATCAGCTGCGCGAGCCGTCCGGCCACTGGAGCGCGACCGTGGCGATCTCCCCCGCCGGTTCCGTCGTCACCATCGACGGCTACGGGACCGCCCCCTCCGCTCCGGGCGGCGGC
>NZ_NEUB01000131.1 GCF_002910825.1 Streptomyces sp. SM1
GGTGTCCTCGGCGGCGCTCACGTGCCGTGCGATCCGCGGCGAGGGGGCGCGCCGCGCCGAGACGCCCAGCTGCACGCGGAAGCTGGCGTGATTGACGATGACCTGCGCCGGATCGCTCGGCACCTTCACCATGCTCAGCGCGGGAGCGTCGTCGATTCCCGACGAGCGGTCCCCCGTGGGTGTGCGGGGTGTTCTGGTGTCCACACTCATCTAACCGAGTGACATGGCGTGAGGACACTGCCTTGACCGGGCGGATGTGTCCGGACCGCGTCAAGCCTGTCCGGACCCTCCCTAATCCACCATGTGGGTGACGCGACCGAACACCCGTTCAGCTCCGTCGACGCGCCGCCTCGTACAGCACGATGCCCGCCGCCACACCGGCGTTCAGCGACTCCGTGCCGCCCGGCATCGGGATCCGCACCCGGTGGTCGCAGGTCTCGCCGACCAGCCGGGAGAGCCCCTTGCCCTCACTGCCGACGACGATGACGACCGGGCCGTTCAGCGCGGCCAGCTCGCCGATCTCGGCCTCGCCGTCGGCGGCCAGGCCGACGACCGCGATACCGGCCTTCTTGTACGCCTCCAGCGCGCGCGTCAGATTGGTGGCGCGGGCGACGGACGTACGGGCGGCCGCACCGGCGGACGTCTTCCAGGCACCGGCGGTCATCCCGGCGGCCCGCCGCTCGGGCACGACGACGCCGTGGCCGCCGAACGCCGAGACGGACCGGACGACCGCGCCGAGGTTGCGCGGGTCGGTCACCCCGTCGAGGGCGACGATCAGCGGGTCCCGTCCCTCGTCGTGGGCGCCCGCGACGAGGTCCTCGGGGTGCGCGTACTCGTACGGCGGGACCTGGAGGACCAGGCCCTGATGGTTCAGTCCGTTGGTCATGCGGTCGAGCTCGGGGCGCGGCGCCTCCATGAGGTTGATGCCGCCGCGCTCGGCCGCGAGCTGGAGCGCCTCGCGCACCCGCTCGTCGTTGTCGATGA
>NZ_NEUB01000132.1 GCF_002910825.1 Streptomyces sp. SM1
CCCCGCCAGGCCACCCGACGGTCCCGCCACGCCACCTGTCGGCACCACTGCGGCGCCCGGCGGCAGCACGGCCCCGTCCGGGAGCCTCCCGGAGGCACCGGTACACCCCGCCACGCCCGCGGCAGCACCCGCCGTGCCGACCGCTGACCCGACCGGCATCCTCCGGAACCCCGCCGGAGCCCACGGCTCCTCCGCAGCCTCCACCGGGCCGGCCGGAGACAGCGCCGAAGCGTCTGCGGGTCCCGTCGAGGCGGCCACGAGCGCCGACCAGGTGGCCGTGAGTTCCACCAGCGCGGCGAGGTTGAGGTCGGTGCCGTGGGCGGGGACCGTCGCCGTGTTCTCGGTGAGCAGCCCGGCGAGGGCGGGAGCCGCCATGGGCAGCGGTACGGCGAAGCCCACGGCGCTGTCGGCCGAGCGGAGGGCGGTGCCGAGCACGCCGAGCACACTGCCGGTGCCGGCGTCGAGCACCGGGCCTCCGGCGGCGCCGCCACCGAGGCGCAGTGCGTCCCGGCCTGCGGTGCCGACCGCCAGCTCCAGGGCATCGGCGACGGCGTACGGGCCGTCGGTGGCCGTGTAGGTGACGGCGGCCGTGCCCAGTACGCGCGCCTCCCGCCATCCCCCGGCGGCGATGCGCACATACGTGCCGCTCCGGACGCCCCCCCGCGCGGAGACCGGCAGGGGTGCCACACCGAGCCCCTCGGTCCGTACGAGAGCGAGATCGAGCGCGGGCAGCGGGGTGACGGCGGCGGCGGTCACCACACAGTAGCGGCCCCCGGCCCCGTACAGCACGAGCCGGGACAGGCCGTCGACCGTCTCGTGGCTGGTGATCACCGTGCCGCGGTGGTCGGCCATGAATCCGGTACCGCGTGGGCGGCCGGCGAGGTCGTACAGGCGGACCAGACCGTCGTCGGCGGGGTGGTCCGGCGCGGGCAGCGGGGAGAGGCCCGTGAGGTCCCCGGGATCAGGGAGGTCCGCGCGCTGGTACGGCGGCCCGGGGTGGCCATGGAGTGCCGGGAGGCCGGAGGAATCCGTGCCGCCGGGAGAACCGGAGGGACAGGAAGGGCCCGGGAGGCCGGAAAGCGGGCCGCCGGGAGGACCGGAGACGCGGGGAGGACGGGAAACGCCCGGAGGATGCGAGGAACTCGGAGCCTGCGGGTGACCCGGGACGCCCGTACCGGACAGGTGCCCGGGGGCGGAGAGACCGGCGCGACCGGAGGGCCCCGTGTCGCCGAGCGCCTCGGAGGCCGCCCACGAGGGCCGGGGGCGCCCGGGCAGCTCCACGCGCCCCGGGCGGGCTCCGTCCCCGGACGGTTCCGCGCCCTCCCGGGGTTGCGGAAAGCCCGGGGTCCCGGCGGCTCCGGCGCCGTCCGTGGCCTCCGCCGCCCCTGTCGTCCCGGTGTCCCCCGCAGCCCCGACGACGCCCGGGGGACTGCCGGGGACGTCTCGCACCTCGCGGGGTCCGATTCCTGACGGCATCCTCGAACCTCCCGCCGTACATCCGTGCCCTGGTCTGCGACATTAGGGCCGAAATGATCAGCAGGACAGGCCAGGCGGCGAACGCGCCCCCTTCCGCTCCCCCGGTTCACTCCAAGCGCCCGCACCTACGGGTGAACAGGCAGGGGTGGATGGATACACCCTAGGGGTGGGGGAACCGAGGGGGACCGTGGAGCGGCGGCATGTCCATCCCCGTGACGCCGCTCCATGGGCGGGCCCGAGACCGAGGGGAGCCGCCGATCCGACGGCCCCACCGCTCCCCCGCGCGGTCCGGCAGCGCGGCA
>NZ_NEUB01000133.1 GCF_002910825.1 Streptomyces sp. SM1
CCGCTCGAGCGAAGCCGAGAGTGGGGGAGGGAAGGGGCGGCGGGGCGAAACCCCTTCTGCCCCGAGCGCCCGCTCCCCCGCTCAGCCCTCGCCCTCGCCCTCGCCACCCTCCGCGGAGCGGATCGCATCGCGGTACACCCGCGCCGCCGCCCGCAGCGCCGCCTCCGGGTCCTCCCCCTCCGCCTCGGCCCGCGCGGCCAGCGCCAGCAGCTCGTAGCCGATCCCCTCCCCCGCCGGCAACGGCACGTCCAGCCCCGCCGTCCGCGCCCGCGACGCCAGCTTCGCCGCAAGCGCCAGCCCCGGCTGCCCCAGCGGCACCCCCTCCGTCACCGAACTGCGGCGCTTCTCCTCCGCCTTCGTGCGCAGCCAGTGCGCCTTGACGTCCTCCGGGGTGTCCGCCGTCTCCTCGCCGAAGACATGCGGGTGCCGGTGGATCAGCTTGGCCACGATGCCGCCCGCCACGTCGTCCACGGAGAACGGCTCCTCCGGGTGCTCCTCGGCGATCCGGGCGTGGAAGACCACCTGGAGGAGCACGTCCCCGAGCTCCTCCCGCAGCTCCTGCCGGTCACCCTCCTCGATGGCCTCGACGAGTTCGTACGCCTCCTCGATGCCGTACTTCGCGAGGCCCTTGTGGGTCTGCCGGGACGACCACGGGCACTCCGCCCGGATGCGGTCCATCACCTGCACGAGGTCGAGCAGACGGGCGCCCGGCAGGTCGTAGGAGGCGGGCAGCAGCTCCAGCTCGGGCATCCGCACCCGGCCGGTCCCGGCCAGCCGCGCCAGTCCGTCGGTCAGCGCGGGCTCGCCCTCCCCCGTCGCCACGACCACCAGCGTCCGCCCGCCGGCGCAGCCGTCGACGATCTCCTGGGCGCTCGGCGAGGCCTCCTCGACCGGTATCCCCGCCTCCCGCAGGTACGGCAGCTGCGGATGGGCGCCGTCCGCGCACAGCACCCGGTCGGCCGCGTGCAGGAGCTGCCAGGCGGGCCAGGACAGCAGGCCGGGAGCGACGCGATGGCTGGTGGTGAGCAGGACGACACGGCCGGGGCCGTCCTGGGGCGTCGGTGCGGGGCTGAATGCGTTCACGGTCCGAAACTAGCCCACTCCACCGACAGCTCCCGAGTTGTCCACAGGCCGGTTTTGTCCACAGGCCTGACCGGCCCGGCCACCGGCCCGACCTGCCCGGAGCGGTGGTCCGCGGGCCCGCCCGGGTCAGAGGGCCGCGGGAGCCCCGGACGCCGCCGTCACGTCCTGCACCCACGGGGTCTTCGCGTCCACCCGGCTGCTCTTCTCCACGTCCCAGTCGCCGTAACGCGGGTTGAGGTCGACGTCGAGTTCCTTGCCGGCCTCGGACAGCGCCTGCCAGAACTCGGGCCGGCTGGTGTCCGTACCGAGCCGCTGGGCGAGCTTCTGGGCCTGGAGCTGGAGGCGGAGGTTCGCCTCCAGACGCTGCGGCGGAATGCCGTACTGCTGGAGCCAGGCGGCCTCCAGCGCCTCCGCACCGCCGGCCTGCTGTTCCAGACCGGACCGCATCTGCTGGATGTCGCGGTCCGTGACGGTCACGCCGGCGTCCCGCGCGGCACGCTCCAGCACCCGGTCCAGGACCATGCCGTGCAGGGTGTCGCGGGTCAGGCTGCCGGTCCGCGCGATGGCCTGCTGGTACTGCGCCTCGTCCGGGACGGCCGCCCGCTGCGCCTCGCGGACCTCCTCGACCCGGTTCTCCAGCTGCGACACGGTGATCCGCTCCCCGCCGACCACGGCCGCGGCACCGGGGTGGGCGTCGCTTCCGCAGGCGGTGAGCAGGGGTACCGCCGCGGCGATCGCGGCGGTGAGGAGGAGCGCGGTGCGACGGCGGCGGTGCAAGGAGACCTCCTGAGGAGAGCTTGTGCGGCGGTGCACAAAGTCTTGCGGTGATCGATGGTAGGCATCGGCCAAGCTCTGGCCAACCCATTCGACCAACGATTCACGGCGACTTCCGGTACCGCCGCGCCCCGCGGTCCTGCCGTACGGCCCCTTTGCGGCCCGCTGTCCCGCTATGCACCCACCCGCCGGCCGGCCTGTCCGCGGATGCGCGCGTCCGCCCTCCCGCCCTCCCGCGGGTCCGCGGGTCCGCGGGTCCGCGGGTCCCCACGCCAGGTCCGCGTGGGCGCCTATCCGCGCACCTGTCCGAGCCACTGCAGGGTCCGGCGGACCTCCGCGGCGAGCGGGTGCCCGGGCCCCTGGACGCGCTCCACGTCGTGCAGCAGCCGGGCCAGCGTGTCGTGGGCCGCGGCCCGGTCGCCGAGGGCGAGCAGCAGGTGGCCGATGCGGCGGCGGACGTCGTGGGCCAGTTGCGGGTCGCCGGCGGCCACGTACTGGTTCTCGTAGTACGCCAGCAGCGCCCGGTACTCCGCGAGCGCCGCCGCCGGTTCGCCGAGCTGCTCCAGGCACTGGGCGGCCTCGTAGCGGTAGCGCAGCGACTGCGGGTCCGCCTGGCCGGCCTCGGCGGCGCGTTCCTCGGCGAGCCGGCGCAGTTCGGGCAGGGCCCGCCGGTACTGGCCGTCGTCCAGCAGCGTGGCCGCGTACTGCTTGCGCAGGGTGCGCACGACCGGGGAGTGCTCGCCGTGCTGGTCGGCGGCGACGGGCAGGATCGAGCCGAGGATGTCGACGGCGTGCGTGATGCGGCCCTCGCCGAGCAGCCGCTTCACCTCGTCCACGGCGGCGGCGACGTCCGCCTTCCCC
>NZ_NEUB01000134.1 GCF_002910825.1 Streptomyces sp. SM1
CTGGTCGACGGCCGGCGCCTGATGCTGTGGTCCGCCGAACTGCACCCGTTCCGGCTGCCGAGTCCGTCCCTGTGGCGGGACGTGCTGCAGAAGCTGCGCGCCCACGGGCACAACGCCGTCGAGGTCCCCGTGCCGTGGAACCACCACTCCCCCGCGCCCGGGAAGTACGACTTCACCGGGGTGCGGGATCTGAACCTGTTCCTGAACACGGCCGCCGAGGAGCGGCTGTACGTCGTCCTGCGTCCGGGGCCGTACATCGGCGCCGATGTGGACGCCGGGGGCCTCCCCGGGTGGCTGACCGCCGTCGGGGGAACCGCGCGGAGCAACGATCCGGAGTACCTGCGGCATGCCGACGCGTGGCTGAGCGCCGTCGACTCCATCGCCGTGCGGCACCTGTTCACCGGGGGCGGCGGCACCGTACTGCTGTACCGGATCGAGGAACCGGCCGGGGACCGGGCCGGTGATCCGGCCGTACGGGCCCATCTGGCCCACCTGTACGCGAAGGCGCGCGCCGACCGCATCGACGTACCGCTCTTCCACGGCGAGGGGATGTTCGGCCCCCGCGGGGACGGCACGCGCACGCCCGGGTTCCGGGCCGGCGCCGGGTACGGGAGGAGCGGCCACCTGAGCGACCTCGCCCTGGGGATCACCGCGCAGCAGGTCCGTCCGGTGTTCGGCGGGACCTCGTGGGGCTGGCTGCCCGGCTCGGGCGGCCACACCTCGTACGGCTCCGGCACCCCGATCGACGAGGGGCGCCGGCCCACTCCGGAGCTGGCCCCGCTCCAGCAGTTCGGGCATCTGGTGCGGACGGTGCCCGACCTCGCCCGGCTGGTCCCGGCGGGCGAGGTACGGGCGGCGGACGAACGGCTGGCCGTGGACCACCTGGCCAATCCCGACACCGGCGCCCAGGTGTACGTCGTGCGCAACGACACCGCCGAACGGGTCGACTCGATGCTGCCGGACACCGGGATCGAGGTGCCGGTCAGCGTGGCCCCCCACGACGCCAAGCTGCTCGTCTCGGGGCTGGACCTGGGCCGGCGGAAGCTGGCGTACACCACCGCGCAGCCCATGCTGAGCATGGCCGCCGGGCGGGTGGACGTCGCCGTGTTCGTCGGCCGCGACGGCGAGACGGCCCAGGTCGCCCTGGACTGCGAGGTCCAGCCGAACGTCGACCGGGCGGACGACGAGCCCGCGTGGACCTACGGGCGGGGCAGGCTGAACGTCGTCGCGCCGCTGGGGGTGGGCGGGCTGAGCCGGGTCCTCGTCAAGAAGGGGGACTCCGACACACCCATGGTGCTGCTGTTCGCCGACGACGCGACCGCGCTGCGCCTGTGGCCGTACGAGACCCCGTCCGGCTCCCTGCTGGTCTACGGCCCGGCGATGCTGCGCTCCGCGACCCCGCGCGACTCCACCGTCCATCTCGTCGGCGATGTCGACGAGGACACCGGGGTGGAGGTCTGGGGGCCGCGCGGGATCACCGAGGTGACCTGGAACGGGGAGCCGGTGCCCACCTACGTCGGCCGGGCCCGGAGCCTGGTGATGGAGGGGCTGATGCCGGACGCGCCCTCCGTGGACCTGCCCGGGCTGGGCGGCTGGCGGCGGCGTGGCGGGAACCCCGAGTCCCGGCGGGACTTCGACGACTCGGGGTGGACGGTCGCCGACCGGACGTCGTCGCACAGCGTCACGCCCGTGCCCGAGGGCGGGCCGGTCCTCTTCGCGGACGACTACGGCTTCCACTACGGCGACGTCTGGTACCGGGGCCGGCTGACCGACACGCGCGGCCTCACCTCGGTGTCCCTGTCCTGCAGCACCGGGACGCACGGTCTGCTGATGGCCTGGCTGGACGGACGGCCGCTCGGCACCCACCGCATGCCGGCGCCGGACGGCGACACGGGGGAGAAGGGGACGTGGACGGCCACGGCCCGCTTCGCCGTGCCGGAGGAACTGCGCGAGCGGGGGCGGCACGTGCTGTCCGTGCTCGTACGGCCGATGGGACACGACGGGGACGAGCGGGCGCGGGACACCCACAAGGCCGCGCGCGGGCTGATGGCGGCCGCGTTCGAGGGCGGCTCACGCAGCGTGGAGTGGCGGATCCAGGGGGCCGTGGCGCCGGACCGGGTGCGCGGGCCCCTGAACAACGGCGGGCTGCACGGGGAGCGCGAGGGCTGGCACCTGCCGGGACACGACGACCGGGAGTGGCGGGCCGTGGACCTCCCGCGCGGGGAACGGCGGCAGGGCGTGGCCTGGTACCGCACGGAGTTCCGCCTCGACATCGATCCGGACATGGACGCCTCCGTCGGGCTCACCCTGAAGGACGATCCGGAGCGCGCCTACCGCGTCCAGATCTTCCTCAACGGCTGGAACATGGGCCAGTACCTCAACGATGTGGACATGCAGCACGCCTTCGTCCTGCCGAACGGAATCCTGCGCACACGTGGTCCCAACACACTGGCTCTTGCCGTGCTGTCCGATGGGACCACACCCTCGGGGCCGGGCGAGGTACGGCTGACGCTGCTGGGGGCGGTGCGGGGCGGAGTCCCGGTGAAGGCGGTGGACTCACCGGGAGGGTGAGTCCACCCGCGCGTCGAGGACCCGGGCGGGAACCCGGGGCGGGACCTTTCGCACCCGGCATCGCATGACGCGGACACGTCCCGCCGCGTAGGCTCGAACGGCTGTCGGTGCGGCGGGCGATGAGAGTGAGGGAACGCGATGGGGTGCGTGGACGCGGCCATGGGGCCCGCCTCGTCCCTCGGCGCGTTCTACACGTCCTTCTGGTGGATCCCGGCGGGTGTGCTGGCCGCCGCCCTGGCGATCAAACTCCCGACGATCATCCGGCTGTGGAAGGACCCGCTGCTGCGCGCGGTCGGCGGACTGCTGCTGCTCGCCTGCGCGGTGTTCGTGTTCGTCGCGCCGTCGACCATCGCCCGGGTCAACCGGGTCACCGGCGTGCCGAACATCTCCGCGCCCTGGGTGTACTCCCTGCTGACCGCCTTCTGCGCGTCCTGCCTGGTGCTGATCATCGCCTGGCGCGACGGGCTGCCCGAGCACTCCGCCTCCACCCGCCGCGCCACCCGCTGGGTCGTCTCCGTCTACGGGGGTGTGATCGCGCTGCTGTGGGTGCTGTTCGCCCTCGCCGACGTGCCGGTGGAGCGGACCCGGGACCTGGACACCTACTACGCCACCACGCCCTTCATGCGCGAGGAGATCCTGCTCTACCTCCTCGCGCACACCACCGCGGTCCTCATCACCTCGAAGCTGATCTGGAACTGGATCCGCACCGACGGACTCGATGCCTGGCTGCGCTGGGGACTGAAGTTCCTGGGCGTCGGCTACGCGCTGAACCTCGCTTTCGACGCCGCCAAACTGACCGCCGTGGGGGCCCGCTGGACCGGGAACGACCTGGACTGGCTCAGCCTGCACGTCGCCCCCGCGCTGGCCTGTCTGTCGGCCGTGTCGATCGCGGTCGGCTTCATCCTGCCGCACGCCGGCCAGTACCTGCACGAGCGCTGGCGGATCCGGCTGGCCCACCGCCGGCTGCGGCCGCTGTACCTGCTGATGCGGGGCGTACAGGGCTCCGGCCTGCCGTTCGTCCTGCGTGCCAGCCCCGAACTGCGGCTGACCCGGCGCGAGACGTTCATCCGTGACGTGCTGCTGCCGCTCGCCCGCCGCACCGACGAGCGGCTGCGCGAACGGTCGTACGCCGCCGCCCTCGGCCTGGGCCTGCCGCCGGAGCGGGCGAGGGCGTTCGCCGCGGCCGTGGTGATCCTCGACGCGGTCGGGGCCGGTCCCGGCGCGGACGGCGGCGACGCCGGCCACGACCCCGACACCACGGAACTGCTCCGCGAGATCGGCGCCGTCTCGCGGGCCCTGCGCCATCCCGACGTGATCCGGCAGATCCGTGCCCGCGCGCCGGCACCCGGGGACACCGTGGGGGTCACCGAGTGACCGTGCCGCACGCGGAACTGGCCCGGACGGTGCCCGTCTTGGCATATTGCACAGGTGACCGAGCCACACCCAGGGGAACAGGGAGACAGCGGTGCGTACCAGGAAGGAGATGCGTCGCCTCGCTGACGCCCTCATCGACCCCATCGAGGTGGCGGTACCGGCCGATCCCGAGGTGCTGTTCGACGCGCTCGTCGCGTCCGTCAGCGCATGGCGGGGACGCGAAGTGCTCGTCCACCGCGCGGCGTTCCCCCCGCACACCGCGAGCGGACTGTGGCTGGAGCGCGAGAGCCACGACGACGTGGTGGTGGACGAGCGGGCCGCCGTGTGGCACCAGATCGTGATCTTCTGCCACGAGGTGTGGCACATGAGCCGCCGCGAGGCCGGCCCGGACACCGGCACGGACCCGGGACCGGTCGCCGCGCGCACCGACTTCAGTCTGGCGGAGGAGCAGGAGGCCGACCGTTTCGGCATGCTGATGGGCCGCCGGCTGCGCACCTGGCTGGAGACCTCCACCGGCTCCGGGTACGCCGTCGGGGGCGGCGCTGGCTCCGACGATCCGCAGGACCTCGCGGGACGTATCGGGGCCGCGCTCAACTACCGCGGGACGAAGAGATGAGCGGCCTCATCAACTACGTCAGCTGCGGGGTGCTGTGGCTCGGCCTGCTGGTCAAGGCCCCCGATCTGCTGCGGCACGGGCGTGATCCGTATCTGCGGGCGCTCTGCGCGGTGCTGGGGCTGGCGGGGCTGTGCTTCTTCCTCGGGGCACCGCCGACCGTGGGCGCCGTCAACCGGATCGGCGACGTGCCCAACCTGGCGGCGCCGGTCACCTATGCGGCGATCACCGGGTACTGCGCCGCCTCCCAGGTCCTGATCGTGCACTGGCGCGGGGGACCCCGGGTGCGCCGGACCGTCCGCCGCTGGATGCTCGCCTACGCCGTCGTCGTCCTCGGCATCGCGGTGACGTTCGCCCTCGGTGACGCGCCGGTGGAGCGCCGCACCGACCTGGACACCTACTACGCGACGACGCCGTTCATCGCCCAGATGATCGTGCTGTACCTGCTGGCACACCTCACCACCACGACCGTCACCACGGTGTCCGCGCTGCGCTGGGCACGCGGGGTACGGGGCGGGCTGCGGGCGGGGCTGGTCCTGCTCGGCACCGGCGCGCTGTGCGGGGCCGGATACAGCGTGGTCAAGCTGATCGCGGTGGGCGCCCGCTGGTCCGGGCGGGACTGGTCGTCGCTCGGCACCACCGTCTCGCCCGCCGCCGCCGGTCTCGGCGCCCTGCTGACCGTGGTCGGGGTGCTGGTGCCGCTGGTGACACCCCGGGTCGCCGAGGGCCTGCGGGCCCGGCGGACGTACGCCCGGCTCGGACCGCTGGAGCGGGCGCTGGACGATCTGCTCACCCGCCGGACACTGCGGCTGCCCCGGCCCCGGCTCGCCTCCCCCACCACCCGGCTGATGTGGCGCCAGACCAGCATCCACAACGCGCTCAGCCATCTGGACGCCTACTTCGACCGCGAGTTGTACGACCGGACCCGGGCC
>NZ_NEUB01000135.1 GCF_002910825.1 Streptomyces sp. SM1
GCCTCGGGGCCGCCCGCCGCTCGCCAGCGGGCGGCGACGGCCGAGGGCTCGCGGCCGTCCAGGGACGCCTGGCGCAGTTCGTGGCCGATCAGGTCCTCCGGCTGGACCCAGGTCAGTCGGAGCAACCCGGGCCTCCCAGTTCCGCGACGGCCCGCTCGTGGGCGCGGCGGCGCTCCACGTCGCGGGTGAAGATCTCGCGGGTCACCCCGGTCAGCGTGACCCCCGGTTCCCACAGGTCGAGGCGGCTGGCCTCCGCCACCGTCTTGGACCAGTCCTCCGGGACGGGCGAGCCGAGGGCGCCGGTCACGGCGCCGGCCATCGTGGCGATGGAGTCGCAGTCGCGGCCGTAGTTCACCGCGCCCAGCACCGCGTGCCGGAAGTCGCCCCCTGCCACCACCACCATGCCCAGGGCGACCGGGAGTTCCTCGACGGAGTGCAGGCGGGACGGGCGACGCGCGCCCAGGGAGGGGGAGCGGTAGTCGGGGCCCACGGTGTCGTACGGGGCCACCGCCTCCCGCAGCGGACGCAGCGCCGACTCGAAGTCCGTATGGCGCGACGCCGCTTCGCAGACCTTCTCGATCGCGTCCCGCGTGCCGTCCTTCGCCAGGGACAGGGACGCGGCGACCACCGAGTCCGCCGTCGCGCCCGGTGCGCAGGCCGCCGACACGGCCGCCGCGAAGACACCGGCCGCCTCCCTGCCGTACGACGACTGGTGGGCGCCCGCGACGTCGAGCGCCTCGGCGTAGGCGGCGGCCGGGTGGGCGGCGTTGACCAGTCCGACCGGGGCCATGTACATCGCGGCCCCGCAGTTGACGATGTTGCCGGTGCCCGCCTCGCGCGGGTCGATGTGACCGTAGTGCAGCCGGGCCACCAGCCACTTCTCGGCGAGGAAGATCCGGTGCAGCGGGATCGTCTCCGCCTCCAGCTCCGGGATCCAGCGCGGGTTCGTCATCAGGTCCCGGACCAGGTGGCCGGCGACCGCGTAGGCGTCCAGATGGTCGCGGACCGTCGCGTACACCCGGACCAGCGCGTGCGTCATCAGGGTGTCGTCGGTGACGTGTCCGTCACCCTTGTGGTACGGGGCGATGGGGCGGGCGGTGCGCCACGCGTCGCCGTTCCACGGGCCGACGATGCCGTGCACGCGCCCGCCGTGGCGCTCGGCGATCTGCTCGGGCGAGTACCCCTCGACCGGTCCGCCGAGGGCGTCCCCGACGGCCGCTCCGACGAGGGCGCCGGTGATCCGCTCGTCCAGCGGTGGACCCTGGGGGCCGGTTCGTGCGTCTTCGCGCGTCATGTCTGCATCATCCCTCCGTGGGATTCGGGTACGCGGCTGCCAGCAGCCCGGCGAGTTCCACCAGGTCGGTGCCGGTGAGCCGGGGGAGTACGCAGCCGGAGAGGACGCGGCAGCTGTCCCGCCACGACGCGGGGACGGCCGTGCCACCCCCCAGGGCTCCGGTGAGGGCGCCGGCGAGGGCCGGGGCGGAGTCCGCGACCCGGGACAGACAGGCCGCCGCCGGGACCGCCTCCGCGATCCTGCCGCCGGCGGCGACGGTGAGCGCGAGGGCGACGGGAACGGTCTCGGCGGCGGCGATTCCGTAGCTGTACACGTGGTCGA
>NZ_NEUB01000136.1 GCF_002910825.1 Streptomyces sp. SM1
CTCCCCGGCCAGCACGCCCCGCTCGGGCAGGGCCCTGACCGCGGGGGCCGTCCAGTCGGCGTCGGCGAGTTCGCCGTGGCCCGGGCGCCAGCTCCGGTCGGCGGCGAGGAGCAGGTCGGCATCGAGGAGGGAGTCGCCGGCCGCGAGGGTGAGTTCGGCGCCGGTGCGGCGGGCGACCTCGCGCATGGCCGCGCTCTTGGTGAGCGGCTTGGGCACGGCGTAGATCTTGCGGCCCTGGAGGGACACCGTCCAGCCGCGGTTCTCCGCCCACACCGCGAGTTCCTTCACCCACTCCTCGCTCAGCAGCTCGCGCTCGACGACGAGGTAGGCGAAGAGGTCCTCGGCGACGCGGTGCTTGCGCACCCACACCGGATCGGCGGTCCGCAGCAGGTGTTCCTGCACCTCGGACAGCGGGGCGCACTCGTCGGCCAGCCGGGCCAGCACCCGGGCGTGCCAGTCCCGGTCGCTCTCGCCGTCGACGAGGATGTGGCCGCCGTTGGCGCAGATCGCGTACGTGGGCTGCGGGCCGGGGAGGTTGATGCGCTGGTACTGCTTGCGGGTGCGGGTCGTCGTGGGGACGAACACCGCCTCGTCGCCGAGTTCGGTGAGGAGCTGGGCCGCCGTCTCCGTCATGTAGCACAGCGGCTTGCTCTCGTGGACCTCCACGCACAGCAGCCTCGGTGCCCGCGCGTCGGGCATGGTCAGGGCGAGGGCGGCGGCGGAGTAGATGAGGGTGCGGTCGAGGTCGCTGGCGACGATGACGGGCATCAGCGGGTCACCGCCTTGCCGTCGGCGCCGGTCGCGCCCCGCGTGTACCGGGGGTGGATCAGCCCCACGCAGGTGTACGGGAGTCCGTCGACCTCCTCGACGGGCACGCCCCGCTGTCCGGCGAGCAGGCGGACGTGGTCGAGGTCGCTGCCCGCCCCGGCCCGGGCCAGCACCTTCCAGGGCACCCGGCGCAGCAGCACCCGGGTGGTCTCGCCGACGCCGGGCTTGACGAGGTTCACGTCGTGGATGCCGTACTCCTCACTGATCCGCTCGACCGCGGCCCAGCCCTCCCAGGTGGGGGTGCGGTCGGTGGCGAGGAGTTCCTTGGCCTGGGCGCAGGCCGCGTCCGTCACCTCCGGGAAGAGGGCGGAGACGGCGTCGAGGAAGGCCACCGACAGGTCGGCGGCGGCGAGCTCGCGGTAGAACTTGGCGCCGTGGAAGTCGTCCGGGCCGACCAGGTCGGCGCGGAGCACGGTGCGTGAGATCAGGCCGGAGACGGTGGAGTTGAGGCAGGCGGAGGGGATCAGGTAGTCCTCACGGGTGCCGTAGGTGCGGACGCAGGAGCCGGGGTCGGCGAGGACCGCGATCTCCGGGTCGAAGCCGGTGACGCCCTCGGCCTTCTCGAACTCCTCGACCGCCTGGGCGAGTTCGCGGGTGATGGCGCCCTTGCCGGTCCAGCCGTCGACGAACACGACATCCCGGGGATCGTGATGGGCGGCCAGCCAGCGCAGCGCGTTGGCGTCGATGCCCCGGCCGCGGACGATGGAGACGGCGTAGTGCGGGAGGTCGAGCTGGTGGCGGTGCTGTGCCCAGCGGCGCATCAGGATGCCGACGGGGGTGCCCGCGCGGGCCAGGGAGACCAGCACGGGGCGCGGGGACCGCTCCGCGAGGACGGTCTCGGTGACCACGCCGACGGCGTGGGCGAGGCGGGCCGCCGACTCGTCGAGGGCGGCGTGGAACAGCCGCTGGTACTGCTCGCTGGGCTGGTACTCCACGGGCAGCGACTCCGCGTAGTGGGCGCCGCCGCTCTGGATGGCCTCCTCGCGCTCCTCGGTCGGCGCCTCCAGCGTCACGTCGGAGAGGTCCTGGAGCAGCCAGCCGACCTCCTCGGGCGCGTACGAGGAGAAGGCGGGGCCTCTGAGCGGGTCGGACAGCATGGTGGCGGGCCTTTCGGGGGCGTCCTGGGAGGCGGCGGGTACGTACGACGGTACGACCGCGAGGAGGACGTGCGGGGTGTGCTCGGCGAGCCGGGCGAGCAGGCCGCCGGGCGCGTGCAGCGCGGGGGTGTCGGCGGTGGAGTCGACCACGGCGACGACGGCGTCGAAACCGCCGCCGGCGACGTTGTAGGCGTAGCGGTCGCCGGGGCCGTCGGCGGGGTCGTCGTGGGCGGGGAAGACCAGGCGGGTGCGTATCGCGTAGCCGGGGTCGTCGACGGCGAGGACGGGTGAGCGGGTGGTGGTGGAGAAGCGCACGTCGGCGTCGGTGGTCCGCTCCAGCTCGCCCGCGAGACGCAGCGGGGTGTACATCAGTTCCTCGAAGCCGAGGACGAGGACGCGGCGGGCGCCGTCCGGCAGTGCTTGTGCGAGGCGGGCGGCCATGTCGGGAAGCGTCCGCTCCAGGTGGGCGCGGTGCGCGGGGGTGAAGCCGTGACGTCCCCCGTCGGGGAGGCCGGGGGGCCAGCGCAGGTCCACGCGGGTGAGGCCGTCGTTCGGCTGCGGCCCGTCATGGGCTTGTCGCGCGGTTCCCCGCGCCCCTGGGGGGTGAGTCCCGGCCTCCGCTTCCAGGCTCGGGGGACGGGCATCTCCCTGAAGGGGCGCGGGGAACCGCGCGACCGGCCCCGGCGGCGCCGCAGCCGTAGTCGGCGAAGCACCCGCCGTGGCGCCTTCGTACCGCGCCACCAGCTCCTGCCCCTTCTCCAGGACGCCGTCGGGCAACCGCACCGTGCCCGAGGCGACCGTCACCAGGTCGATGCGTGCCCCGATCTCGTCCGCGAACGCGTCCAGCCGTCCCGCGTCCGCGGGGGACCGCATGTCGACGAGGGCGACGACCACGTACCGCTCGCGCGGATACCGCGCATGAAGATCACGGACGGTGTTCAGCACGGTGTTGCCCGTGGAGAACTCGTCGTCGACCAGGACCAGCGGGCCGGACCCCGCCAGCAGGGACGGGTCCTCCGGGAGCAGCAGATGGGACGTCGCGTGGGAGTGGGCCTCCTCGAAGCCCCCGGCCGTGGCCGTCCCCTCGACCGGGCGGCGCGTGGAGTGCAGGCAGGGCGCGACGCCCAGACCGTCGGCGACACAGTGGCCGAGCCCGGTCGCGGTCTCGGCGTAGCCGAGGACGACCGCGTCCTGCGCCGAGCGCCCCAGCAGCTCCCGCACCCTGCGGCCGAGCTCGACACCGTGGCCGTACACGACCGACGGGGACTGGGGCACGTGCTTGCCCAGCACGTTGGACACCAGCAGATGGGCCCGCTTGGGGTTGCGGCGCAGTGCCAGCCCCAGGAGGCCGGGCAGCGCCTCGTCGCCGGTCAGCTCGACCCCGAGCCGCCGTGTGACCCAGCTGCCGGACCATGTGTCCTCGCCGGCCGGTGCCGCCCGACGCGCCGGGTGGCGCATCCCCTCGTTCACAGCCTTCTCCATCCCCGTCAGTCCGCCAGGCCCGCCGCGAGCAGTTCCACGAAGCCGATGTCCTCGTTCGCCACGCCGAAGACCTCGGCGCGCAGCATGGTCCGCTCCGCCCAGGCGCGGTGCGGCTTCACCTCGTTCATCTTGTTCGTGTAGGCCGACCTGAGTACACCCCCGCCGCCGCGTTCCGGCCGGAGGATGTCCTGGGCGTCGCTGAACTCCTCGTGGCTGACCACGGACAGCGCGTGCACGGGCAGGACGTGGGAGGGGTGGATACAGGTCTTGCCCAGCAGCCCGTTGGCCCGGTCGAGGGAGATCTCCCGCAGCAGGCCGTCCATGGCGTGTTCGAGCAGCTTCTGGCGCAGTGCGACGGCCTGGACCTCGTGGAAGGGGCTCTGTCGCAGCAGCGGCTTGAACATGCGCTCCTGGATGCGGAAGTACTCCCAGACGGGCCCGGTCACGGTGAATCCGGTGCCGTCGGCCCGGCCCAGCATGTTCACGACGTCGGAGATGACGGAGGCGACGACCTGGATGTCGTACGCCGTCATGTCGGAGCCCCGGCGCAGCCCGTAGGAGGAGCAGAAGTCGGTCACGCCGAGGCGCAGGGCGAGCACGCGGCCGCGGTACTTGTCGACGGCGCGGAAGATGCCCTCCAGGGTCTCCACGCGGGACTCGCGGTAGAGCAGCTCGGGGGACTCCAGGACGGGCATGGCGAACAGCCGGTGGCCGCTCTCGGCCTCGCCGGTGGTGAGCGCCTCCAGGAAGGGCAGCCCGCGTTCGGCGGTGAACTTCGGCAGCACGAATCCGGACAGCAGCGACACGGCGGGGCCGAGGCGGCGGACGAGGTCGGGGATCTGCTCGGGGGTCCGGACCCGGATGAACAGCAGCGGCAGGTCCGCACCGGGCCGTCCGGCCAGGTCGGCGAACTGGCGTACGAGGTTCTCCTCACCGGCGATCACGTCGGCGTCGCCGATGGAGTCCTCCAGGCACAGCACCATGGAGACCACACCCTGCGCGACCTGCTTGACCACGTCGTCGGCGAGCCGGGGCCTGGTCGCGGGGCTGTACAGCGTGGCGCCGAGGGCGGCGGAGAGCAGCCGCGCCGGGGAGTCCGGCGTGAACTCGCCCGGCTCCCGGAAGAAGAGACGTTTCCGCACCGCAGGGGTGATGTGACCGAAATGACGCATGGAACTCCCCCGTGGCATCAGTGGAATGTCGGAAGGTGGCCGGTAATAGTACGTAGGCATCCATGTCGGCGGTTCCCTCCGGGCATGAACACCAGGTAACCCGGCTGTGTCGAGCTCAACCCCCACGTTGTCGTGATCAGGACGGAGAGGGCAGGATGACCACATGACGCACGCGATGCTGAAGGGGTCGAACGTCCCTCTCGAGGCCACCACCGTACGCGCCGTGCTGCGCTGGTCGCCCGGGCAGGGGGTACCGGACGTCGACGCCTCCGCGCTGCTCCTCGGTCTCGACGGCCGTGTGCGCTCCGACGAGGACTTCGTCTTCTACAACCAGCCCCGGCACCCTGGGGGGCAGGTGTGGCGGCTCGGCAAGAAGCGCGTCGCCGAGAACCTGACCGACACGATCCAGACCGACCTCGCCGGTGTCGAGTCCGGCGTCGGCCGGATTCTGCTGGTCGCCTCGGCGGACGGCGTCACCTTCGACCGTGTACGGGACCTGCGCATCCTGCTGCACGACGCGCAGGACGCCGACGGCGAGGCGCTGGCGTACTTCGACATCAAGCCGGAGACCGGCCAGGAGACCGCGCTGATCTGCGGCGAGCTGTACCGGCGCGGGGACGGCTGGAAGTTCCGGGCGCTCGGTGAGGGCTATTCGAACGGGCTGGAGGGTCTGGCGACCGACTTCGGCATCTCGGTGGAGGAGGCGGAGGCCCTGCCGGAGTCCGAGGCGGACGGCGCCCAGCAGCCGCC
>NZ_NEUB01000137.1 GCF_002910825.1 Streptomyces sp. SM1
GACGGCGCGCAACCGCATCGTCCCGTCGGGCACCCCCGGGCCGCCCGACGGGGCACCCGGAGAGCTTCCGGACGACGTGCCGGGCGGGGCACCCGGCCCCTCCGCGGACGGGCCGGTGTCCGGGGGCAGGGCCGCGTCCGGCCGCTCCCCTTCCCCGTCCGGCGTACTCCGTCCGCTCTTCCCGTCGAGTTCGACATACGGCCGGATGCGCAGCGGGTCGAAGTCCTCCGCCGCCGCGGCCTCCGCCGTACGGGCGTCGCGGAGGGCGTCGGACGCACGCAGCGTGCAGGCGCAGGAGGGCGTGTTGTCCCTGTGCCTGGGCGCACCGCACTCCGGGCACGGGTTTCCGTTCGGCTGTTCCACGTGTGGTCCCTCCCCTCGCGAACTCCAGAGATTATGCAGATCTTCTTCACAGGCCGTTCCGCGCGCCCCCGGAATGCGACCTTCCGGCAGGACTCAACAGGCCATAACAGGTCAGACCGATCACGATGGACGGTGGAACGAGAACCTGTGGAGGTCTTCATGGCCGGCGACGCGCACGGTACGGCGCCGAAGGCGAGCGACGCGCAGCCCGCACCCCGCGCCGGACCGCCGGCCTCCGGCGGCGGCGCCCCTGAACACGTGTCCGGCAACGTCCTCTTCTCGATCGGCGCGCTGCTGCTCGGTCTGCTGCTCGCCGCCCTCGACCAGACCATCGTGTCCACCGCCCTGCCCACCATCGTCAGCGACCTGGGCGGCCTGGAACACCTCTCCTGGGTGGTCACCGCGTACCTGCTGGCCTCCACCGCCGCGACGCCCCTGTGGGGGAAGCTCGGCGACCAGTACGGACGCAAGCGCCTCTTCCAGCTCGCCATCGTGATCTTCCTGGTGGGGTCCGCCCTGTGCGGCGCCGCGCAGGACATGCCGCAGCTGATCGGGTTCCGCGCGCTCCAGGGGCTGGGCGGCGGCGGGCTGATCGTGCTGTCGATGGCGATCGTCGGCGACCTCGTGCCGCCCCGCGAACGTGGCCGCTACCAGGGCCTGTTCGGGGCCGTGTTCGGCACGACCAGCGTGCTCGGGCCGCTGCTCGGCGGACTGTTCACCCAGCACTGGAGCTGGCGCTGGGTGTTCTACATCAACGTGCCCGTCGGCATCGTCGCGCTCGCCGTGATCGCGGCGGTGCTGCACATCCCGCGCAGGTCGGCCAAGCACGTCATCGACTACCTCGGCACCTTCCTCATCGCGTCCGTCGCCACCTGCCTGGTGCTGGTCGCCTCCCTCGGCGGCACCACCTGGGCCTGGAGTTCGCCGCGGATCATCGGGCTCACGGTGCTCGGCGCCGTCCTCATCGTCGCCTTCGTGGCCGTGGAACGCCGGGCCGCCGAGCCCGTACTGCCGCTGAAGCTGTTCGGCGTGCGCACCTTCACGCTCGCCGCCGTGATCAGCTTCATCGTCGGCTTCGCCATGTTCGGCGCGCTGACGTACCTGCCGACCTTCCTCCAGGTGGTGCACGGCATCACCCCCACCATGTCCGGCGTGCACATGCTGCCGATGGTGGCCGGCATGCTGCTGGCCTCCACCGGCTCCGGACAGATCGTCAGCCGCACCGGCCGCTGGAAGGTGTTCCCGATCATGGGCACCGGCATCACCGCCGTCGGACTGCTGCTGCTCCACCAGCTCGACGCGCACAGCTCCACCGGGGTGATGAGCGCCTCCTTCTTCGTCTTCGGCCTCGGACTCGGCCTGGTGATGCAGGTCCTCGTGCTCATCGTGCAGAACGCCGTCTCCTACGAGGATCTCGGCGTCGCCACCTCCGGCGCGACCTTCTTCCGCTCCATCGGCGCCTCGTTCGGCGTCGCCATCTTCGGCGCGATCTTCGCGGGCCGCCTCGGCGACGAACTCACGGCCGCCTTCCGGGACGCGCCGCTCCCGCCCGGCGTCTCCCCCGGGACACTGGAGGCCGACCCGCGCGGCATCGCCGCCCTGCCGCCCCCGCTGCGCCCTCCGGCCCTCGACGCCTACTCCACCGCCATCACCGACGTCTTCCTGTACGCCGTGCCCGTCGCCCTCGTCGGCTTCGTACTGGCGTGGTTCCTCAAGGAGGACCGGCTGCGCGCCTCGGTCACCGCCCCCGACGTGACCGAGACCCTTGCCAGCAACCCCGTGGAGCGGTCCTCGTACGACGAGGTGTGCCGCGCGCTGTCGGTGCTCGGCACCCGCGAGGGGCGGCGCGAGATCTACCGGAAGATCACCGATCGCGCGGGCTACGACCTGCTGCCCGCGGCGAGCTGGCTGCTGCTGCGGATGAGAAGGCACGGCTCGGTGGAACCGGCCCTGCTCGCCGAGCGCAACCCGGTCCCGCTGAGCGTCGTCCTGGAGGCCACCCGCCAGGTCGAGATCCGGCACCTCGCCGTGCGCCGGGGCGTCGACATGGTGCTGACCGACGAGGGCCGCGAGGTGAGCGAGCGCCTCGCGCGGGCCCGTGAGGAGTCGCTGGCCGAGCTGCTCGGCGACTGGTGGGGCCCGGACCGCCCCACCGATCTGGTGCGACTGGTCCACGAGCTGAACGACGAACTGTGCGGCTCCAGCGGCGAACGCCCGCAGGAGGAGCGGGCGGTGGCCCCGGCCCACTGAGGCGGTGCCTCCCCGTCTCAGCCGAGCCGCTTGGCGAACCAGTGCTCGGCGTACGGCGCCGCGTTGTGCGGCCCGGTCTCCGTGTATCCCAGCCGGGCGTACAGCGCCCGCGCCTCCACGAGGTCACCGCGTGTGTCGAGGACCATCCGGGTCGCGCCCGCCGCACGGGCCGCGTCCTCGGCCGCCCGCACCAGCGGCCCCGCACCGCCCCTGCCCCGCATCCCCTCGTACAGGAACACCCGGGTCAGCTCGGCGGTCGTGCCGTCCAGCAGGCGGTAGCCCGCGCATCCGGCCGGCTCACCCGCGTACCGCGCGACCAGCAGCCCCCCGCGCGGCGCCGCCAGGCCGCCCTCCGCCCCGGCGGCGATCTCCCGCTCCAGCTCCTCCGGCGCGGTCCGGCGCCCCTCGTGCAGCAGGTACCAGCGATCGCTGACCTCCGTGTAGTACGCCCGCCAGAGCGCGGCGGCGGCGGGCGAGCCGTACGGTTCGGGGGCTACGGTCCAGGTCATCCCCGCATTCTGGACGGCCCGTACGGGGGGCCCGCAAGCGAATACCGTCGGCTCGCGGAACCGGCGCGGGGGCGCGGTGTCTGCGCCGTGCAGTTTGTGTGCCGGGCATCGGGCAACCCGGAAGGGACGAACCGGCTCGCGAGGAGTGCCGGTTGGGCCGAGAACCCGGAAGGCATTCATGTCCACTGGCCTGATCATTGCGTTGATCGTGATTGTCGCGGTCGTTGTCGCCGTCGCGGCCGTGCTGACCCTGCGTACCCGTGGCCCGAGGCACGGCACGAGCCTGAAGCGCCGCTTCGGGCCCGAGTACGACCGTGCCGTCGCCCGCCACGACGGCGACACCAGGGCCGCCGAGCGGGAACTCGCCGAGCGCGTGGAGCGCCACGGCGACCTGCGCGAACGGCCGTTGGAGTCCGCAGAGCGCGAGCGGTACGAGGCGCGCTGGACGGCCGCCCAGGAGCGGTTCGTCGAGTCCCCGCGCGACGCCGTCGCCGAGGCGGACCGGCTGATCGCCGAACTCGCCGGCGGCCGCGGCTTCCCCGCCGACGGACACTACGAGGACCAGCTCTCCGCGCTGTCCGTGCACCACGCCCACCACGTCGAGGGCTACCGGCGGGTGCACCGCGTGGCCCAGGCGCGCGCGAACGGCGCGCAGGACGGCGGCGCGGGCACCGAGGAGATGCGCGAGGCCATGGTCGGGGCCCGTGCCCTGTTCCAGGAGCTGATCCGCCCGTCCCGGCGTGACGGCGGACGTCACCGCCCCGACAGCGGCCGCCACGGCGCCGACGGCGACCGCACGTCCCCGGCCGCCTCGCGCGGCCACCGCACGCCGTCCCTGCTGCACCGCCGCCAGGCGAAGGAGAGCTGAACGACATGACCGACGTGACCCGACGCCCCGGTGGCACCCCGCTGACCGAGGGCACCCCCCGCAC
>NZ_NEUB01000138.1 GCF_002910825.1 Streptomyces sp. SM1
TGGGCCGGTCGTCGGTGGGCCGGGGTGGTTGTTCAGTGCGGCAGTGGGGGTGTGTGCGGGCGGGTCAGGAGAGGGGACAGGAGATCGCCGTGGGCCTGTACGCGGGGGGCGATGTCTGGGGCGCGGAAGGCCAGCCGGTCGGGGGAGCGGCAGTCCTCCACCTCGTCCCAGGTCACCGGGGCCGACACCAGGGGTTCGGGCCGCGCGCGCAGGGTGTACGGGGTGGCCGTGGTCTTCCGGGCGGCGTTCTGGCTCCAGTCGACGAAGACCTTCCCGGGCCGCAGATTCCGGTTCATCCGGTGCAGCACCAGCCGGGGCATGGCCTGCTCCGCCTCCACGGCCAGTCCCTTCGCGTACTCCGACACCCGTTCGGAGGAAGCGCCGCGCACCGCGGCGAGCAGATGCAGCCCCTTGGAGCCGGAGGTCTTGGCGTACGCCCCGATGCCGTCCGCCGCCAGCCGCTCCCGCAGCCACACCGCGACCTCGCAGCACTGCACGATCGTCGCGGGAGCGCCCGGGTCCAGGTCGAACACGATCCGGTCGGCCTGCCCGGGGTCCCCGACGAGCCACTGGTGCGTATGGAACTCGGTGACCAGGTTCGCCGCCCACATCAGGCTCGGCAGATCCTGCACCAGCACCATCCGGGCCGGCCCCTCGGACCGCGGCACCTGCGCGGTGGTGACCCAGTCGGGCGTACCCGGCGGCACGTTCTTGGTGAAGAACACCTGGCCGTCGGGCCCGTCCGGATACCGCAGGAACGACACCGGCCGGTCCCGCAGATGGGGCAGCAGCACATCGGCGACGGTCGCGTAGTAGTGCAGTACCTCCGCCTTGGTGAACCCCGTGGCGGGATACAGCACCTTCTCCAGATTGCTGAGCGCGAGCCGTCGCCCCTCCACCTCGGTGATAGGCGCCATACGATGAGAATCCCACGCAAACCGGGACAGGTGCTCCGACAGTGATCGGCAGACGACCGGAAAGGTGCTGCACGTGAGATCCATTTGGAACGGCGCGATCTCGTTCGGCCTGGTCAGCATCCCGATCAAGCTGGTGAACGCCACCGAGAACCACTCGATCTCCTTCCGCCAGATCCACACGGAGGACGGCGGCCGGATCCGGTACCGGAAGTTCTGCGAACTGGAGGACCGCGAGGTCACCGGCCAGGAGATCGGCAAGGGCTACGAGGACTCGGACGGCACGATCATCCCGATCACCGACGAGGACCTCTCCGGGCTGCCGCTCCCCACCGCCAGGACGATCGAGATCGTCGCCTTCGTCCCCGAGGACCGGATCGACCCGCTCCAGATGGACGCCGCGTACTACCTGGCGGCGGGCGGGGCCCCGGCGGCCAAGCCGTACACGCTGCTGCGCGAGGCGCTGAAGCGGAGCAACAAGGTGGCCATCGCGAAGTACGCCCTGCGCGGCCGGGAGCGCCTGGGGATGCTCCGCGTGGTCGGTGACGCCATCGCCATGCACGGACTGCTCTGGCCGGACGAGGTCCGCGCCCCCGAGGGCCTCGCGCCCGACACCGATGTCACGGTCCGTGACAAGGAGCTGGACCTCGCGGACGCCCTGATGGACACCCTCGGCGAGGTCGATCTGGAGGACCTGCACGACGAGTACCGGGAGGCGGTCGAGGAGGTCATCGCCGCGAAGGCCTCCGGCGAGGCCCCGCCGGAGGCGCCCGCGCCGGAGCGGGGCGGCAAGGTGCTGGACCTGATGGCCGCGCTGGAGAGCAGCGTGCGCGCGGCCCGGGAGTCCCGTGGCGAGGAACCGGGGGAGGAGGCCGAGGTCAAGCCCATGTCCCGGCGCGGGGCCCCCCGCTCGTCGCCCAAGGAGACGGGGGGCAGGAAGTCGACGTCGACGGCGAAGAAGAAGACGGCGTCCTCGGCCCGGAAGTCGACGTCGAAGACCGGCCAGGGCGAGAAGAAGGCGACGGCGAAGAAGACGCCCGCGAAGAAGACCGCGGCGAAGAAGGCGACCTCCCGCAAGCGCTCTGCCTGACCCCTTCGGAACACCGGGAAGGCACCGCCGCCCGGTGTGCGGCCGCGTACGGACGCGACGCCCGGGACGAGGAGGTGCGGGTGGCGAGGCCGCCCGACCCGGCCCCGGCCCACCCACCGGCATCAGGCGCTCCGCGTACCCCGCCCCGCCCGCGGCCGCGCCGCGGGCACCCCACGGCCCCGCCCGCCACGCTCCCCCTCACCCTCACCCTCACCTTCGCCCCGCACCCCGCCTACGCCACGCGCCGCAGCGCCAGCACCGCGTTGTGACCGCCGAAGCCGAAGGAGTTGCTCAGGACCAGGTCACCGGCGTCCGGCAACGCGCGCGGCGTGTCCCGTACGAGGTCCAGGTCGATCGCGTCGTCGAGTTCCGCGCAGCCGACCGTCGGCGGCACCAGCCTGTGGTGCAGCGTGAGCACCGCGGCGACCGCCTCGACCCCGCCCGCGGCGCCCTGGAGATGCCCCAGATGCCCCTTGAGGGCCGTGACCGGCACGTCGCGCCGGCCGAGCACGCCCCGCAGGGCCCGCGCCTCGGCGAGGTCGCCGTCGACCGTGGCGGTGGCGTGCGCGTTGACGTGCACGACGTCCGCGAGCTGTCCGCCGGCGTCCCGCACGGCCCGCCGCAGAGCGAGTGCGATGCCGTCACCGGACGGGTCCGGCGCCGCGACGTGATGGGCGTCGGCGGACAGCCCCCACCCGGCGGCCTCGCAGTAGATACGCGCCCCGCGGGCGCGCGCGTGCTCCTCGGACTCCAGGACGAGCACCCCGGCGCCCTCCCCGTTGACGAATCCGTCGCGGTCCTTGGCGAACGGGTGCGACGGCGAGCCCGCGGCCGGGTCCCCCTCGGCGAGCGCCCGCATCGCCGCGAAGGACGCCATGATCGCCGGTGTGACCACCGCCTCCGCACCGCCCGCGAGGGCGACGTCGACCCGGCCGAACCGGATTCGGTCGACGGCCTGCCCGATCGCCTCGGTGCCGGAGGCGCACGCGCTGGTCACGGTCCGTGCCTCACCGGTGATGTGCAGGTCGAGCGAGACCTGCGAGGCCGCCTGCGAGGGCACCGTCATCGGCGTGGTGAGCGGTGAGACCCCGCGGGGTCCCCGGTCGCGCAGCCTGCGGTCACCGCCGACGAGCACCGACGCGTCCCCGAGGATGGCGCCGAGGCTCACCCCGACCCGCTCCGGGTCGAGCCCGCTCTCGCGGGTCCCGCCGTCCGCGTACCCCGCGTCGGTCCAGGCCTCCCGCGCCGCCAGCACCGCGAACTGCGCGGCGCGGTTCATCCGCCGCGCCGCCTGGCGGGGCAGCAGC
>NZ_NEUB01000139.1 GCF_002910825.1 Streptomyces sp. SM1
CGGGGGCAGTCCCGTACCGGAGCGGGCCGGGGACTGGCCGGGCGCGGTGTTCACCCCGCGCGGCGGATTCTGCGCCGACCAGCCGAAGCTGACCGCTGCCGAGGTCGCGCGGGACGCCGGCGGCGGCTGGACGCTGCGTCTCACGGAGGACGGCGAGCCGTTCGACGCGCGGTTCGAGGGGCCGGGCTGGACCGTCACCGAGGAGCCCGTCCCGGCCGCCGTGAGCGGCGGCTGGACCGACGAGGGCACCCTCACCGTGGACGTGGTCTTCCTGCAGACGCCGCACCGGCTGAGGGTCGCGTGCTCCCTTACGGACCGGACCTTCACCGCCCGCTGGCTCACCCGTCCGCTGCACGCATGGCCGCTGAGCGGACTGCGCGCCCCGCGCGGCTCAGCGGGTGCCCGGCCGGAACGTCCGGAGGAAGGTGCGTAGCGCCTCCCGGCCGGCGGGTTCCTCCCAGTCGGCGGCCGGGGTCGTCCAGCGCAGCGAGAAGCCCCGGCCGCCGCCCAGCAGGAAGCCGCGGCCGAAGGTGCGTACCCGGGCGCCGTCGTCCTCGGCGTACCACTCCATGTCGGCGGCCTCGCGCCCCTGGTAGGTCCGCGCCTCGATGCCGCCGATCCGCCGGTAGCCGCCGGACCGCACCAGCAGCGGTTCCACGTCGTCCCGCCACACGGCCACCGCGTCCGACCCCACCCGCTCGCTGTAGGTCACGGCGAGCGTGCGCGGATCCCCCTCGGCGCCGAAGGTGACGCGATAGGCCAGGCCGGGGGTGCCCGAGGTGTCCAGCCGCTCCCAGTCCCCGGGCAGCGCGACGGAGAACCCCTCCGGGGCCCGGTAGGTCCGGAACCCCGGCGGGAGGGCCCC
>NZ_NEUB01000140.1 GCF_002910825.1 Streptomyces sp. SM1
ATGGCGCGGGCGCCGCGCACGCCGTCGCCGTCCTGGGTGTAGCGGGCGTCGAACTCGGCGAGATCGGCGGCGGCGCGGGGATCGCCGGGGTGTGCCACGGCCAGCACACAGGCCCGTACGCAGGCCGCGTCGTCGAAGTAGTGCGGGTTGTCGTGGCCGGTGGCGGGCGGGCGCAGACCGGTGGCCAGGTTGCCGAGACCGGCGCGGACGGAGATGCGGGCGCGCAGGGGGAGCACGGCGGACTCGGTCTCGGGGGCGCGGTGCGCCGCCGCGGCGATCTCGCCGGCCACGGTGTTCCAGGTCAGGTCGATGGCCGCGCGGGTGCGGCGTTCGCGGCTGAGGTCGCCGAAGGCGGTGTCGTCACCGGCGCGGAGTACCGCCTCCGCGGCGAAGGCCGCCCATTCGGCGTCGTCGGAGGGGCCGAGGCGGAGGGGTTCGGAGGGCTGGTTGAGGGCGATGGGGACGGGGAGGGTGGTCGTCGCGTTCTGTTCGGCGAAGGTGTCGAGCTCGCGGGTGAGGCGGCGGGTCCACTCCGGCATTCTCGCTGCGCGGTGGCGGGCGGCGGGCCAGCCGGCGGCGTCGCCTGCGGCGAGGCCGAGGAGGAGTCCTTCGATCCCTGCCCGCGGCGGCGGCCCGGGTGTGGGCGATTCGGCCCCGGCCGCGCCTTCGGCCCGGATGTTCCCACCCGCACCACTCGTGCGGCTCTCGATGTCGGGTGCGGGTGGCCCCTGTGGGGCCTGACCACCGTCGGCGGGTGCGGGTGCGGGTGCGGGTGCGGGTGCGGGTGCGGGTGCGGGTGG
>NZ_NEUB01000141.1 GCF_002910825.1 Streptomyces sp. SM1
GAAGAAGTCGCTGTCCACGCCGATGCCGTCCGCGGGCAGACCGAGCACGTCGGCGAAGAGCGCGCGGAGCGTCACCTCGCGCGGGGTGCGCGGCGGCCGGCCGCCGCCCGTGCCGGTGAGCTGGGGGGCGGGGAGCGCCCTGACGTCGAGCTTGCCGTTGACGGTCAGCGGCAGGGTGTCCACGGGGACGAGGGCGGCCGGGACCATGTAGTCCGGCAGGCCGGCCCGCAGATGGTCGCGGAGCAGCCGGAGCAGTTCCTCCCCCTGCTGCCCGCCCGGCTCCGGAACCACGTACCCGACGAGTCGCTTGGTCCCGGCGGACCGCACCACCACGACCGCGGCACGGGCGATCCCGGGATGCGCGGACAGGACGGCGGCGATCTCGGCCGGCTCGACGCGGTAGCCGCGGATCTTCACCTGGTCGTCGGTGCGGCCGAGGAAGTCGAGCAGTCCGTCCGGGCGTCGCCGGACCAGGTCACCGGTGCGGTACATGCGTTCACCGGGCTCGCCGAACGGATCGGCCACGAAGCGTTCCGCCGTCGGACCGGGACGGTCGTGGTAGCCGCGGGCCAGTCCGGTACCGGCGATGTACAGCTCGCCGGGGCAGCCGGGCGGTACCGGACGGAGCATCGTGTCGAGGACATGGGCGCGGGTGTTGCGGATGGGCAGGCCGACGGTCGGCGTGGCGCTGTCGGTGGTGGATCCGCCCAGGGCGTTGATCGTGTACTCGGTGGGCCCGTACAGGTTGTAGCCGTAGGTGCCCTCCGTGCGGCGCAGCCGGGTCCACACCGTGTCGGACACGGCCTCGCCGCCGAGCAGGACGAGGGCGGGCCGGTGCCTGCCCGTGGCCGCGTCGCGCTCGAGCAGGCCCTCCTCGATCAGCAGCTCGGCGTAGGTGGGGGTCACGTTGACGACGTCGACGGCGTGCCGGTCGCAGTAGGCCACCAGGGCCTCGGCGTCGCGTCGCAGTCCCTCGTCGCAGACGTGCACCTCGTGGCCCTCGACGAGCCACAGCAGTTCCTCCCAGGACATGTCGAACGCGAAGGAGACGGTGTGCGCGATGCGCAGCCGCCGGCCCCCGGCGGAGGCGATGGCCGGGTCGAAGATCTCCCGCTGGTGGTTGAGCCGCATGTTCGTCAGCCCGCGGTAGGGGGTGACGACGCCCTTGGGCCGTCCGGTGGAGCCGGAGGTGTAGATGATGTACGCCGGGTGTTCGAGCCGGTCCGGCACGCCATGGGCGAACTCCGGCCGTTCGGCGTCGGTGATCTCCTCACCCGGGAGCGCGGCCAGTCCGGCGGCCACCGCGGGGTCGTCCAGGAGCAGTTCGGGTGCGAGCGGTCGGCTCCCGTCGCGCAGGGCGGGGGCGACGGACGTGGTGGAGACCAGGCACAGCGGGCCGGTGTCCTCGATCATCAGGCGCAGCCGTTCGGCGGGGTGGTCGAGGTCGAGCGGCAGGTAGGCGGCACCGGTGCGCAGGACGGCGAACAGGGCCGCGACCATGTCGGTCGAGCGGGGCAGAGCGAGGGCGACGGCCTTCTCCGGTCCGGCGCCGCGGGCGAGCAGCAGCCGGGTGAGCCGGTTGATCCGTGCGTCCAGCTCCAGGTAGGTCAGGGAGTGTTCGCCGAAGACCAGCGCCACCGCGTCCGGGGTGCGGGCGGTCTGTGCGGTGAGCAGGTCGGCGACGGTGTCGTCGGGGAGCGGTGCGCGGGTGGTCTCCCGGTCCCGGGCGAGGGCGGCCCGTTCCGCCGGCAGCAGCAGGTCGACGTCCGCGGTCCGCGCGGTGGCGGCCACGGGTCCGGCGAGGGTCTCGACGAGCCGCTCCAGTACGGCCGTGAACCGGGCCAGGACCGCGGTCGCCGCGTCGGCGTCGAACAGGTCGGGCCGGGCGGCCAGTGTCACCCGCAGCCGGGCCCCGGGGGTGACGATCAGGGTGAGGGGGAAGTGGGTGCCGTCCACGTTGGACATACCGGTGATGCCGTGCCGCTGTCGGAGCGCGGCGGCACGCTCCTCACCGTCGGCCGAACGCAGCACGAACAGGGTGTCGAACAGCCTGCGGTGTCCGGTCTCCTGCTGAAGGGTGCCCAGTCCCAGGTACTCGTACGGCATGAGCGCCGCCCGTTCGGCCTGCGTCGCGCGCAGCAGGTCGAGCAGGGGCCGGCCGGCGTCGAAGGCGACGCGGGCGGGGACGGTGTTGAGGAACATGCCGATGATGCCGGCCGCGCCGGGGACGTCCGCGGGCCGTCCGGCCACCGCCGTCCCGAAGGCGACGTCGGTACGGCCGGTCAGCGCCGAGAGCACCAGGGCCCAGGCCGCGTTCAGCACGGTGTTCGGGGTGAGTCCGTGCCGCCGGGCCGCGGCGCGCAGCCGGTCGCTGGTCTCGCGGGTCAGTGTCGCGTCGAAGTCCGCCGGGATCACCGGCCCGCTGTCGCGTCCCGCCGGGGCGACCAGGGTCGGCTCGTCGAACCCGGCGAGCGCCCGGCGCCACGCCGTCAGGGCGGCCTCGGTGTCCTGCCGGTCCAGCCAGGCCAGGTAGTCGCGGTAGGAACCGGGGGCGGGCAGCCCGGTGGCGTCACCGGAGCGCTCGTACAGGGTGAACAGTTCCTCCAGGAACAGCCAGGCGGACCAGCCGTCCCACAGGATCAGGTGGTGGGTGACGACGAGCCGGTCCCGGCCGTCGCCGAGGCGGAGGAGCAGCAGGCGGGCGAGCGGCGGTGCGGTCAGGTCGAAGCGCCGTCGGCGGTCGGCCGCGAGGAGTTCCGCGACGCGGGCCCGCTGTTCCCCGGCCGGCAGTCCGGAGAGGTCGTGCTCGACGAGGGGGATCTCCGCGTGCTCCGCGATGAACTGCACGGGGCGGGACAGACCGTCGCTGACGAATCCGGCGCGCAGTCCGGTGTTCCGCCCGAGGAGTGCCCGGGCCGCGGCACGCAGCCGTTCCGCGTCCAGGCGGCGGTCGAAGTCGAGGGTCTCCTGGGACAGGTAGACGTCGAGGGCTTCGCCGGCGTCGTAGGTGGCCTCGAAGTACATGCCCTCCTGGAGGGGGGACAGGGGCCAGATGCCGGCGACCCGCGCGGCACCGGCGGCGGCCTCGACGCGGGCGGCCTCCCCGGGTGTGAGCAGGGCCGGGGCGGGCCCGTCTGCTGCCGCGGTGAGTTGTC
>NZ_NEUB01000142.1 GCF_002910825.1 Streptomyces sp. SM1
CGGACCGCCCCGACCACCGCAGCGAACGGGGCAGCCCGAGTTCGTGGAGTGCCGCGGCGCCCGGCACCGGATCGGACTGGTCGACGGCGTACTGACCCCCCTGGACCACGCCCCGGACGAGATCCGCCGGGAGCGGCTGCTGGCCGAACTGACCGGCACCCCGCTTCCCTGCCTGCGGGCCGTCGACCGGGCCCACCGGCGGCCGGACTGCCTCCCGGGCGTACGCGAACGCCTCGACCACGGTGACACCGCCGGAGCGCTCGCCGTCGTCGAGAACCTGCTGGGACCCGGCGCGCGCCTTCCCGGCGGGCCCCTGCGGGACGAGCTCGAGGCGGTCGCACGGCGCCGGATCACCTACGGGCTGTACCGGTCGGGTCTGAGCGGACCCGCACCCGCGTGGCTCCTCCCGGCTCGCCCCCGACCCGCCGGCCGTCGCGGCCACCCGCGCCACGCGACCGACGGCTGATCCCCCGGGGGCCCGCGTCCCCGCCCACTCCTGACAGACCCACAGGTGATCACCCATGCCTTCGCACGCCCTGATGTCCACGACTCCCTCCCGGCTCGACGTCGCCGGTGACCTGCTCACCCTCCTGCGCGACACGTCCACCGAACCGCGCCCCGACGTCCAGCTGGAGGCCCTGACCCTGGCCGTCGCCGCCGACCTGCCCGTACTGCTGTGGGGCGAGCCGGGGATCGGCAAGACCGCGGCCCTGAACCAACTGGCCGCCTCCCTGGACCTCCCCCTGACCACCGTGATCGCCAGCGTGCACGAGCCGTCCGACTTCTCCGGGCTGCCCGTCGTCGGTGACGACCCCGCCGAGCAGGGCGTCCCCATGGCCCCGCCGGACTGGGCCGTGCGCCTGGTCCGGGCCGGCCGGGGCCTGCTGTTCCTCGACGAACTGTCCACCGCGCCGCCCGCCGTCCAGGCCGCCCTGCTGCGGCTGGTACTGGAACGGCGGATCGGCGCGCTGCGACTGCCGCCCGGCGTACGGATCGTGGCCGCCGCCAATCCACGGGCCTCGGCGGCCGGCGGCTGGGAGCTCAGCCCGCCGCTGGCCAACCGGTTCGTGCACCTGACCTGGACCCACGACCACGAGGTCGTCGTCCGCGGCCTCGGCGGCACCTGGCCCCGCGCCACCCTGCCCCGGCTCGACCCGGAGAAGCTCCCCGAGGCGGTGCGCTTCGCACGCCGCGCGGTGTGCGCGTTCCTCACCGCCCGGCCCCCGCTCGTGCACCGGCTGCCCAACAGCGAGGCCCGCCGGGGCGGACCCTGGCCCTCCCTGCGCAGCTGGGACATGACCCTCACCCTGATCGCCTTCGCCACGGCCGCCGGCTCCTCCCGTGACGTCCTCTCCCTGCTGGTCCGCGGCACCGTCGGCGACGGGCCGGGCCTGGAACTCCTGGCGAGCCTGGACCGGCTGGACCTCCCCGACCCCGAGGTGCTGCTCGCCGACCCGGCCCGCGCCGAACTGCCCGAGCGGGGCGACCTGCGCCAGGCCGTCCTCGACGCGGTGGTCGCCGCCGTGCGCGCCCGCCCGGAGAAGTCCCGCTGGGACGCCGCCTGGGCGCTCCTCGCCCGTGCGGTCGACACCGGGGCGCCCGACCTGGTCGTCGTCCCCGCGACCACCCTCGCCACCCTGCGCCGCGAGGACTGGGACGTACCGGCGACGATCGAACGGCTCACGTCGGCCGTGTCCCTGTCCCGGCGCGCGGACCGGGCCGCCGCACGCATCGCGGCCGGGGCGAAATGACCACGCATCCGCCGGGGACACCGCCGGCTCCCGCGCTCGACCTCGACAAACTCCTCGCCGCCCGGCTGCAGGCCGCCCGAACCCGGCCCTACCTCGCCACGGCGCTGTTCGCCCTGCACCCCGTCGAGTCCCGGCGCGTCCCGACGATGGCCGTCGACCGGCACTGGCGCTGCTACGTCTCGCCGGCGTTCGTCGCCGCCACACCCGTGGAGGAGCTGGCCGGCGTCTGGGTGCACGAGGTGTCCCACCTGCTGCGCGACCACCACGGACGCGGCGACCGGGTCGCCCGTGAGCGTGGACCGAACGGCCCGGGGGAGCGGCTGCGGATGAACATCGCCGCCGACTGCGAGATCAACGACGACGTGTACGGCGACGGGCTGGCGCGCCCCGAGGACGTGGTGCTGCCGGCGACTCTGGTCCTGGCCTCCGGGGAACTGATGGAGGACTACCTGCGCCAGTTCACACTCGGCCCGTACACGCAGGGCATGGTCTGGCTGGACTGCGGCAGCGGTGCCGACGGTCTCGAACGGGAGTGGGACCTCGGCCCGGACGGCGCGCACGGGCTCAGCGAACAGGAACGTGACGCCGTGCGCTTCCGTGTGGCGCGGGGCATCACCGCCCGTCCGGGCAAGGCGCCCAAGGGGTGGCGGCGCTGGGCGGAGGAGGTGTTCCATCCGCCGCAGCCCTGGCGGGAGTTGCTGGGGGCGGCACTCCGCTCGGCGGTCTCCGGCTCCGGCTCCGGGGACGACTACAGCTACGGGCGGCCCGCCCGGCGGTCGGCCGGAGTGCCCGGCGTCGTACTGCCGAGTCTGCGGCGCAGGCCGCCCCGGGTGTCGGTCGTCATCGACACCTCGGGCTCGGTCAGCGACAGCGAACTCGGCAGCGCCCTGCTGGAGGTCACCGCGATCTCCCGGGCCGTGGGCGGCCGCCGCGACATGGTCTCCGTGGTGTCCTGCGGCGCGGCGGCCGGCCGGGTGCACCGGCTGTGCCGTGCCGAGGGCATACCGCTGGCGGGCGGTGGCGGCACGGATCTGCGGGCCGGCTTCGCCAGGGCCCTCGCGTCCCGGCCCCGGCCGGACGTCGTGGTCGTCCTCACCGACGGACAGACACCGTGGCCGGACACCCGGCCACCGTGCCGGACGGTGGTGACCGAGGAGACCCGCCGCCAGGTGCCGGCCGCGATGAAGGAACTCGGCTACCGGCCCAACAGCGCCGCCCGCGCCCTCAAGCGCGGCGAGTTCCGCACCATCGGCGTCATCACGTTCACGCTGTCCACCACCGGCAACGTCCGCACCCTGGAGGCGATCGCCACCTCCGCCGCGCACGAGGGCTACGCGGTCACGCTGCTGCCGGTCGCCGTCCCCACCCAGGACGAGGTGCGCGGCGCCTTCTCCCGGCTGGAGGAACTCGCCGTCGACGCCGTGATCGTCATCATGGAGGTCCACCTCCTGGACGCGGCGACGGTCACGCTGCCCCCGCACGTCCAGGTCGTGGTGGTCGACTCCGACGCCGGCGACCACTACACGGTCGTCGACACCGACCAGTACGGCGGAACCCGCGCCGCCGTGAGCCACCTGCTCGGCCTCGGCCACCGCACGGTGTGGCATCTGGGCGGCCCCGAGGGCTCCTTCGCCGCCCAGCGCCGCACGGACGCGTGGCATGCCGCCCTCACCGAAGCCGGCCGGGTACCGCCGCCCCTCGTCCGGGGTGACTGGTCGGCCGACTCGGGCTACCGGGCGGGTCTCGAACTCGCCGCCCGCGCGGAGTGCACCGCCGTCTTCGCCGCCAACGACCAGGTGGCGCTGGGCCTGTTGCGCGCCCTGCACGAGCGCGGCCGGCGCGTTCCGCAGGACGTCAGCGTCATCGGCTTCGACGACATCCCCGAGGCCTCCTCCTTCCTGCCCCCGCTCACCACCGTCCACCAGGACTTCGCCGAGGTGGGGCGGCTCTGCGTCCAGGCGGTCCTGCGCAAGATGCGCCGGGAGGGGCCGGAACGGGGCACGACGCTCGTCCCGACCCGGCTGGTGCACCGCGCGAGCACGGCACCACCCGGGCACGGCTGACCGGGGGCACTCCGGGGGACTTCGGCAGTCCGCGACCGCGCGGCGCGCGTGGGGCTCGCCGTTCTTTGGACCGTCCTCACCCACGAGACCACCGACAGCCACCGGCAGCGTGGTGATGTGCGACACCATGACGGTGGTACGGACGGACTTCGCCGGGGCGAACCAGCGGGTGTACCACGGCATGGACCGCCCTGGTCCTCGCCTTCCTCTGTGCGCTGTGGCAGCCGGGCGGCCGCGTCACGGGGGCACCGCGGCCGGAACCGGGCCCGGCTCCGGAGCCCTGACCACCGTCCCGGCAGGGCGGGGCGCCGGGGCGGCCTGCTGTACGGGCCCAAACGCTCCGTGCTACTGTCGATCTCAGTTGTAGTCGTGGTACACGAAAAAGCCGCAGGTAGGAAAGACCGCCTCTGCGCCGTACCGACGTCTGCGTCGCAGCTGGGGTCGGCACCAGGTGGTGCGGGCTCCGGTTCGCTGCTTTTCAGGGGTCGCGTCTGATGAACCGGGCGGAACAGCCGACGTGACCACTTCAATCCGGCTCGTTCTTGCAATTCCCTGCGTTGTTCCACTGCGGCGGACATTCCTTGATACGTGCCACATCAGGGAAGGTTCCACTTGACACAGGCTCGCGCGAACAATCGAACGGCCGGCGCTCGCTCCGGCGGTCAGGGTTTCGCAAGGGGCGGCCGCCGCACCGGCGCCGCCGACCGCGTCGGCGCACAGCGGCGTTCCAAGGGCTCAGGCAGCCGACGCACCCCGATGACGGGGGAGTTCGCTCTCCCGGTGTCGACCACTCCCGCGCTTCCCGCGGTGGAGGCCTTCGCCGAACTCGCCCTGCCGGGAGAGATGCTGGCCACCCTCGGCAACGAAGGCGTGACGGTCCCGTTCCCCATCCAGGCGGCCACGCTGCCGAACTCCCTGGCCGGCCGCGACGTACTCGGCCGTGGCCGCACGGGCTCCGGGAAGACCCTCGCCTTCGGACTGGCGCTGCTGGCCCGTACGGCGGGACTTCGCGCCGAGCCCCGCCGGCCGCTCGCCCTGGTACTCGTGCCCACCCGGGAACTGGCCGGGCAGGTCACCGACGCGCTGACCCCGTACGCCCGTTCGGTGCGGCTGCGCCTGGCCACCGTGGTCGGCGGCCTGTCGATCGGCAAGCAGGCCTCCGCCCTGCGGGCCGGCGCGGAGGTCGTCATCGCGACGCCCGGGCGGCTCAAGGACCTCATCGACCGCGGGGACTGCGTCCTGGACGATGTCGCCATCACGGTCCTCGACGAGGCCGACCAGATGGCCGACATGGGCTTCCTCCCTCAGGTCACCAGGCTGCTCGACCAGGTGCGGGCCGACGGCCAGCGGATGCTCTTCTCCGCCACCCTCGACCGCAACGTCGACCTGCTGGTGCGGCGTTACCTGAGCGACCCGGTGGTCCACTCCGTCGACCCGTCCGCGGGCGCGGTCACCACGATGGAACACCATGTGCTCCACGTCGACGACACGGACAAGCGCCGGACGACGACCGAGATCGCGGCGCGGGACGGCCGGGTGATCATGTTCCTGGACACCAAGCACGCGGTGGACAAGCTCACCAAGCACCTGCTGAACAGCGGTGTACGTGCCGCCGCCCTGCACGGCGGCAAGTCCCAGCCCCAGCGCACCCGGACCCTCACCCAGTTCAAGGACGGACGGGTGAGCGTGCTGGTGGCGACGAACGTCGCGGCGCGGGGCATCCACGTCGACAACCTGGATCTGGTCGTCAACGTCGATCCGCCCAGCGACCCCAAGGACTATCTCCACCGCGGCGGACGCACGGCCCGCGCCGGCGAGTCCGGCAGCGTCATCACCCTGGTGACGCGCGACCAGCGGCGCGACATGAGCCGGCTGATGGCCCAGGCGGGCATCACGGCGCGCACCACCCAGGTGCGGTCGGGCGATGAGGAGCTGAGCCGCATCACGGGCGCCCAGGCCCCCTCCGGCGTTCCGGTCGTCATCGCGGCGCCGGTCGTGGAGCAGCGGCCCCGCCGCGCCGCGTCCTCGGCGTCCCGCGGCCGCCGGAGCCGCAACGCACAGGGC
>NZ_NEUB01000143.1 GCF_002910825.1 Streptomyces sp. SM1
GATCAGTGGCCAGGCCGCGCAGACCCCCAGCAGTACGACACCCGCCGCGTCCGGGCCGATCCGTCTCTCGCCGTCCGCTTCCGGACCGTCGGAAGCCATTCCCGTGGAACCCACCCCGCACCCCGCACCGCGTCGCCCCCGGCCTGTGACGGGCCCCGGTCGCCGGCGCCGGGAAGGGCCGCGCGATCAGGGCACCGGCACACCGTAACGGCTGGTGGCCGGTTCGGGGATGTGTGGTGACAAGTCGCGCGGAGACGATGCCGCACGCCGTCCGCCCTTGGAGACGGCCGCGCTCCCGGGGGCGACCCTCCCGCCCGCCGGACCGTGCTGTCGGCCGCCAGGTCACGCGCCGTAGACTCCCGGAGTGACCGTCACCGCAACCTCCGTCGGCGAGTCGGACCCGATGCCCGCGCAGACCGGGTCCCCCGCGCGGGGCAGGCGGCTCGTGCGTCTCCTTCCGGCCGCCGCAGCCGCGCTCTCGGGCCTGCTCCTCCACGTCAGCTTCCCGCCGCGCACCCTGTGGTGGCTGGCCCTGCCCGCGTTCGCCGTCTTCGGCTGGGTGCTGCGCGGCCGGAGCTGGAAGGCCGCACTCGGTCTCGGCTACCTCTTCGGCCTCGGGTTCCTGCTTCCGCTGCTGGTGTGGACCGGAGTGGAGGTCGGCCCCGGACCGTGGATCGCCCTGGTGGTGATCGAGGCGGTGTTCGTCGCGCTGGTCGGCGCGGGTGTCGCCGCGGTGTCGGGACTCCCCGGGTGGCCGGTGTGGGCGGCGGCGCTGTGGATCGCCGGTGAGGCGGCACGCGCGCGCGTGCCGTTCAGCGGCTTCCCCTGGGGAAAGGCCGCGTTCGGTCAGGCGGACGGCGTCTTCCTGCCGCTCGCCGCGCTCGGCGGCACTCCGGTGCTCGGCTTCGCCGTCGTGCTGTGCGGTTTCGGCCTGTACGAGACCGTCCGGCTCGCCGCGCTGGCCCGCCGTACGGGAACCCTGCACCGGGCCGCCGCGGTCGTCGGTGTACTGAGTGTCGTCGTCCCGGTGGCAGCGGCGCTCGCGGCCAGGACACTGGTCAGCGACAAGGCCGAGACCGGCACCGCGACCGTGGCCGTCATCCAGGGCAACGTGCCCCGGCTGGGTCTCGACTTCAACTCCCAGCGGCGTGCTGTCCTCGACTACCACGCGCGGGAGACGGAACGCCTGGCCGCCGAGGTCGCGGCGGGAAGGGCCGAGCGGCCGGACGTCGTGCTGTGGCCGGAGAACTCCTCCGACATCGACCCCTTCGCCAACGCCGACGCGCGCGCCGTCATCGACAAGGCGGCCAAGGCGGTCGGCGCCCCCATCTCGGTCGGCGGCGTGGTCGCCAGGGACGGCCACCTGCTCAACGAGCAGATCCTCTGGGACCCGGTGAAGGGCCCCGTCGACACCTACGACAAGCGGCAGATCCAGCCGTTCGGCGAGTACCTGCCGCTGCGCTCGCTGGTCGGAGCGATCAACGGCGACTGGACCTCGATGGTCCGCCAGGACTTCAGCCGGGGCAGCGAGCCCGGTGTGTTCCGCATGAACGGCGTCGGGGTCGGCCTGGTCACCTGCTACGAGGCCGCCTTCGACTGGGCGGTGCGGGACACGGTCACCGCGGGAGCCCAGCTGATCTCGGTGCCCAGCAACAACGCCACCTTCGGCCGCAGTGAGATGACCTACCAGCAGCTCGCCATGTCCAGGGTCCGCGCCGTGGAGCACAGCCGCGCGGTGACCGTGCCGGTGACCAGCGGGGTCAGCGCGGTCATCATGCCGGACGGGAGGATCACGCAGAGGACCGGCATGTTCGTCGCCGACTCGCTGGTGCAGGAGGTGCCGCTGCGCTCCTCGCAGACGCCCGCCACCCGTCTCGGCATCCTCCCGGAGATCGCACTCGTGCTCGTCGCCGCGGGCGGCCTGGGCTGGGCCGTCACCACCGGGGTGCGCGCACGCCGCGCCGGTGACGTATAGGGCCGCCGCGTCCGTGGTGCGCGGTGGCGTGGGGGACCCCGGGGTCCGGCGTACGCGGTGACGCGTGGAGGCGTACGTCCCTGACGTGCGAGGGAGCACCGCGCGGTGCCGGTTAGGGTCGGGACATGGCCACACCCGACTTCATCAGCACACTGCGAGCCTCCGCCGGTCACCAGCTGCTGTGGCTCCCCGGAGTCACCGCGCTCGTCTTCGACGACGAGGGCCGGGTGCTGCTGAACCGCCGGTCCGACACCGGCAGATGGTCGGTGATCGGAGGCATCCCCGACCCGGGGGAGCAGCCTGCGGCCTGCGCCGTGCGAGAGGTCGAGGAGGAGACCGCGGTGCGCTGCGCGGTCGAGCGGGTCCTGCTGGTGCAGGCGCTGAAACCGGTGACCTACGGCAACGGCGACATCTGCCAGTACATGGACATCACCTTCCGCTGCCGTGCTGTCGGGGGCGAGGCACGGGTCAACGACGACGAGTCCCTGGACGTCGGCTGGTTCGCCGTGGACGCGCTGCCGGAGCTGAGTGAGTTCGCCACTTTCCGGATCAAGCAGGCCATGTCCGATGCACCCACATGGTTCGACGCCACTGGAAACGGCTGAACTGTAGGGCCTGGCCACATGGGTCGGCCGGGGGCTCCTGCCTAGGGTCGATCCATGACCGCGCCCCGTGCTCTTCCGGCTCCCCACGACACACCGCTCGACCTCGGTGGCCGTACCGCTCTTGTCACCGGCGCCGCCGGCGGCATCGGCCACGCCTGCGCGCTGCGCCTCGCGGCCGCCGGGGCCAAGGTCAGAGCCGTCGACCGGGACGCCACGGGCCTGGAGGCGCTCGCCGGGGCGGCCCGGGGCCTCCCGGGGACCGTCGAGCCGCACCTCCTCGACCTCACCGACCTGGACGCCGCCGAACTCGCCGCCGCCGGAACCGACGTCCTGGTCAACAACGCCGGACTGCAGCTGGTCCGCCCCATCGAGGAATTCCCGCCCGACGTCTTCCGCACGGTACTCACCGTGATGCTGGAAGCACCCTTCCGGCTCATCCGGGGCGCCCTTCCCCACATGTACGGGCAGGGCTGGGGCCGCGTCGTCAACGTGTCCTCGGTGCACGGGCTGCGCGCCTCGGCCTACAAGTCCGCCTACGTGGCTGCCAAACACGGCCTGGAGGGGCTGTCCAAGACCACCGCCCTGGAAGGCGCGCCCCACGGTGTCACCTCCAACTGTGTGAACCCCGCCTATGTGCGGACCCCTCTGGTCGAGAAGCAGATCGCCGACCAGGCCCGCGCGCACGGCATTCCCGAGGAGCGCGTGCTGTCCGAGGTGCTGCTGCAGGACAGCGCGGTCAAACGGCTCATCGAGCCGGAGGACGTCGCCGAGGCGGTGGCCTACCTGTGCGGCCCCCGGGCGGCCTTCGTCACCGGCACCTCACTGGTCCTGGACGGCGGCTGGACCGCGCACTGAGCCATCGGCCGTCAACGGCCGGCCGTCGGCCGACAGAGTTGTCCACAGGCCTGACGGCACGGCCAGGGGATGAGGAATCCTGTGAGCATGTCCCGCGATCACCCGCAGTCCGCCGAGCGCTCCGCGACCGCTCCCGCTCCCGTTCCGGCCCCCGCTGCCGCGGTGCGGGGGCGGGGGCGGGCACGCTCCGGCGCCGGCCAGGACACCGTCGGCAGCGCCGAGGCACCGTTCCTCGAGCTGCTGGTCCGCGGCGCGTCCGCCGAGGCGTACGAACAGCCCGCGCTGCTCGCCCGTGCCGACGGACTGCCCGCCGGGCGGGTCGCCGCCCTCGAACAGGCCAGGCTGCTCGCCCTGCGCGTGCGGTCCGAGATCGAGGGGCGGCGACGCCGGGAGGCCGAGCTGTCCGCGCTCTTCGAGACCGCCCACGACCTCGCCGGACTGCGCGACCTGGACGCCGTGCTCCGGGCGATCGTCCAGCGCGCCCGTTCACTGCTCGGCACCGACATCGCCTACCTCAGCCTGAACGACCCGGCCAGGGGCGACACCTACATGCGGGTCACCGAGGGTTCGGTGGCCGCCCGCTTCCAGCAGCTGCGCCTCGGCATGGGCGAGGGGCTCGGCGGCCTGGTCGCCCAGACGGCCCGCCCCTACGTCACCGACGACTACTTCCGCGACGAGCGCTTCCAGCACACCCACACCATCGACACGGGCGTACGCGACGAGGGCCTCGTCGCCATCCTCGGAGTGCCCCTGACACTCGGCCACCACGTCATCGGAGTCCTGTTCGCCGCCGACCGCAGGGCCAGGGTGTTCGAGCGGGAACAGATCGCCCTGCTCGGTTCCTTCGCCGCCCTCGCCGCGGCCGCCATCGACACCGCCAACCTCCTGGCGGAGACCCGTTCGGCGCTCGCGGGTCTGGAGCGCGCCAACGAGATCATCCAGGACCGCAGCGCGGTCATCGAACGAGCCTCGGACGTCCACGACCGGCTGGCCGAGCTGGTCCTGCGCGGCGGCGGGGTGCACGACGTGGCCGCCGCCGTCTCCGAGGTACTGGACGGCACGGTGGAGTTCGCCGAGGCGGCCGAGGCGCCGGCCCACGCCCTGGAGACCTCGCGGGCGGAGGGCCACGCGGTACGGCACGGGCAGGACTGGATCGCGGCCGTCGCCGCCGGCGACGAACTCCTCGGCGCGCTCGTCCTGCGCGGCCACCCGGGCCTCGACCCCGTCGACCAGCGCACACTGGAGCGCGCGGCGATGGTCACCTCCCTGCTGCTGCTCGCCCGCCGCTCCGCCGCCGAGGCCGAGCACCGCGTCCGCGGCGAACTCCTCGACGACCTCCTCGACGCCCGCGACCGGGACCCCCGGCTGCTGCGCGAGCGCGCCGCCCGGCTGCACGCCGACCTCGACACCGGGACCCCGACTTCCACCGCACCGACACCGACGACGGCGACTGGGAC
>NZ_NEUB01000144.1 GCF_002910825.1 Streptomyces sp. SM1
GCGCCGGACCCGGCGGCCGCCGAGACCCTCCTGTCCTCCGGCACACCCCATCTCTACGCCGGTGTGGTGGAGGGAACCGGTGTGGCCGGTCCGCTGGTGCTGCCCGGAGAGACGAGCTGTGCGGGCTGTCTCCAGCAGGACCGCGTCGACCGGGACCCGGCCTGGCCCCGGCTGGTGGCCCAGTGGCGCTCCGGGCGGCAGCGACGGGTGGGCGCCTGCGATCTGACCTTGGCCACGACCGTGGCGGGTTTGACGGCCGCGCACGCGCTCGCTTTCCTGGACGGCCGGGTTCCGTCCACGGCCGGTGCCCGCTGGGAGGTGTCCCTTCCCGGTCTGAACTGGCATGCTCGGCCGGTGTGGCCCCACCCGGACTGCCCGTGCGGGGCGGCCGGGAGGGATCAGGAGAACCGGCCGGGAGGAGACCCGGAAAAAGGTAAGGGACGACACACCGCCGGGAGTGGGGGGCCGCGCGGGACAATGGCCGTGCAGGGGCCGTCGGACAGGTGGCGCCGTCAGGCGGACGCGAAGCGGCCGGCAGGTACTTGGAGGGCGCATGTCTGATCTTCCCCGGAAGGCGGTCACCCGGACCGCCAAGCTGGCCGCGCTCCCGCTCGGCTTCGCCGGGCGGGCGACCTGGGGACTCGGCAAGCGGATCGTGGGTGAATCCGCGGAGCTTGTCGGCCGGGAACTGCAGCAGCGCACCGCCGACCAGCTGTTCAAGGTGCTCGGCGAGCTCAAGGGCGGCGCCATGAAGTTCGGCCAGGCGCTGTCGGTCTTCGAGTCGGCCCTGCCGGAGGAGGTCGCCGGTCCCTATCGGGCGGCGCTGACCAAGCTCCAGGAGGCGGCTCCGCCGATGCCGACCCGCACCGTTCACGCGGTGCTCGAGGAACGGCTGGGCGAAAACTGGCAGGAACTGTTCCTGGAATTCGAGGACAAGCCGTCCGCGGCGGCCTCGATCGGCCAGGTGCACCGGGGTGTGTGGCACGACGGCCGCGAGGTGGCGGTCAAGGTGCAGTACCCGGGGGCCGGCGAGGCCCTGCTGTCCGACCTGAACCAGCTGAGCCGCTTCGCCCGTCTGCTGGGCCCGCTCATTCCCGGTATGGACGTCAAGCCACTGATCACGGAGCTCAAGGACCGTGTGTCGGAGGAGCTGGACTACGGACTGGAGGCGCAGGCCCAGCGGGTCCATGCCGAGGAGTTCGACGGCGATCCCGATGTCGTCGTGCCGGACGTGATCCACCAGAGCGAGCAGGTACTGGTCACCGCCTGGATGGACGGCATCCCGCTGTCGGAGATCATCTCGGACGGCACCGAGGCACAGCGCGACCGGGCCGGCCAGCTCCTGGCCCACTTCCTGTTCTCCGGGCCCGCCCGCACCGCTCTGCTGCACGCCGACCCGCATCCGGGCAACTTCCGCCTGCTGCCCGGCGGCCCGGGCGGTGAGGACGACTGGCGCCTGGGCGTACTGGACTTCGGCACCGTCGACCGGCTCCCGGGCGGACTGCCCACCCCCATCGGCGAGGCCCTGCGGATCACTCTGGAGGGCGATGCCGAAGCGGTCTACGCCATGCTCTGCACGGAGGGCTTCGTCAAGGAGTCGATCGAGCTGGACCCCGACGCCGTCCTCGACTACCTGCTGCCGATCATCGAGCCGGCCCGGGCCGACGAGTTCACCTTCACCCGCGGCTGGATGCGGAGCCAGGCGGCCCGGATAGCCGATCCCCGCTCCCCCGCCTCCCAGCTCGCCAAGCAGCTCAACCTTCCCCCCGCCTACCTGCTGATCCACCGGGTGACCCTGAGCACGATCGGTGTGCTCTGCCAGCTGGGAGCGACGGTGCGGCTGCGGGACGAACTGGAGGAGTGGCTGCCGGCGTTCGTCCCGGAAGATCCGGAGGCGGAGGAATCGGCCGCGGAGGCATGACCGGTCCGGCCGGCGGCGCGGCCGCTCCGGAGAACACCGGCGCCGCCGGTGCGGCCCGCCGCTACCACCACTGCGCGTCGAGACGCCCCTCGATCGCCCGCAGATGCTCGCGCGAGCACTTTTCGCAGTAGTACCGCCGGGCACCGTTCTCCACGGAGAAGGTCCAGGTCGGCTGCGAGTCCTCGGCGCGGGTGCCGCAGAGGGCACACACCGGCCGATCCGGTTCCGCCGGGGGGCCGTCGTCGTCGCTGTCTCCGGAACGGCTCGTCACCCGGCGACGATATCGCCGTCACGGGCGGGCCGCCCGGCAACGCGCAGCGGGGTCCGGTCCGTGTGCACGGACCGGACCCCGCAGGGGAAGACCGGGCCTCCGGCCGGGGAGGCACCGCTTCAGGTGGGATCGGTTACTGCATGACCGCCATGGCGAGCGCCCGGCGGGCGCGCCGGGAGGCGCGCTCGGCCCGGCGCTGCATCCGGCGCGCGGTCACCAGGCGCGAGGCCTGGCGCTCCTGTTGCGCCTCCTGCAGTCGCTCGTGCATTCGCGCACGAGCCATGGCTTCTGGGATGAGTTGCATCTCTCGGGTCCTGTTCTGGCGCGAGTCGTTCGCACCACTGGTGGTGAAGTCTTCGGTCGCGGAGCCTGCGGGCTCGTGAGTGGACGGCATCATCGGGGCCTGCTTCTGGGGGTCGTGCGTGAGGGGACGGTCGATCGTTCCTGGGGTGTTCATGCCGTGACCGGGTTCTTGCGCGGGCGGCCACGCGGCCGCTTCCGGGCGACGACGACTCCCTGGACGAACAGCTCGCCACCCCAGACGCCCCACGGCTCACGCCGCTCCTTGGCACCGGCGAGGCAGGCCTCCATCAGCGGGCAGGTACGGCAGAGGGACTTGGCGTACTCGACGTCCGCGGGGGACTCGGCGAAGAAGACCTCCGGGTCGTAGGAGCGGCACGGGACGGGCACGCCGAAGTTCTCGATGGCGTCGTCGAGCGCGGTGAGCGCGGTGAGCGGAGTCAAGGTCGGGTCCTCCGTGGAGCCGGACTTGGGGATCGTGTCGGAAGGCGGTACGGACGGGGCGTGCGCTTCGAGTTGCACGGATTCGTCTTCCTCGTCTGGTCGTTTCCGGCCTGTTGGGCCGGGTGGCGGCTTGGTACCGGGTTCTTTTCCTGTCCCGAGGCGCTTCGCTCTGCCTCCCCGTTCGGGGAAAACAGAAGGGCCGCGGATCCCGGGTGGGGTTCCGCGGCCCTGAAGGCGCCGGCCTGATCTCATCAGGCTGGATCACTCCAGGGTTCTGGCCCACGGAAGGCCCACATCAGGTGGTGCTGCGTCGTCTGCTTCCGGAATCCGGCACCGGCTGCGGCAAAGGCATAGGCATAGGCCTGCGCCTCTGCCACTACTGCTGCTTCCAGTGCCCTGGTCGGTCGCTCATTGCGCTCACGGACGGCAGGAGCCGCGGGAGCGACGGAGGACACAAGGCCTGCGGCACGAATGCCGGACAGACCGGTGCCCTGGTTCGAGGCGCCGAGAATGCACAGGGAGACGGCCGGGCGATCGGTCAGTTCGACGACGGAGCTGCTGTTGATGCTGATCACTGGGCTCGCCTCCTCTCGGCGTCTTGGGGACCGGGTGGAACCGGTCCGTGGATATGCAAGTAGAACACGGATTCAGGGCCTTGGAGAAGGCCGCCGTCCTCGTGCCTAAGAACCTATGGGGATCGTCGGGGCATGCGCAAACTATTTTTTCGACGAGTTCGTATCAGTCCGGATCACGCCCCTCGGCGGGGTCACGGCCTGCGCAGATGGCCAGAACATCGGCCCCGTAGCGGCTCAGCTTGCGGATCCCCACCCCGGGGATACGAGCGAGCCCGTGCTCGTCGTCGGGGACCGTCTCCGCGATGGCGATCAGCGTCTTGTCGGTGAAGACGCAGAAGGCCGGCTGACCGCTGCGCAGCGCCTGGCCCGCCCGCCACTCCCGCAGCCGCTCGTACAGGCCCTCGTCCATGTCGGAGGGGCAGTCCTCGCAGCGCATCAGCTTCATCTCGCCCGCGTCGGTCAGCGTGCGGCCGCAGACCCGGCAGCGGGCGGGGCTGCGCCGTCCACGTCTCGGACCGGGCGTGACCCGGTCGGCCGCCGCTCCGGGGGAACCGTGCTCCACGCCTCCCGGACCCGTGGCGCCACCACGGCGCGCGGCCGTGACCGACCC
>NZ_NEUB01000145.1 GCF_002910825.1 Streptomyces sp. SM1
GGCGCTCCAGATAGGCGAGGCCGCCCCAGCCGATCACTCCTCCGGCCAGCGCCCCGGGCAGTCCCCCGCCGTGGAGCCGCAGACAGGCGGCCGCCTCGGCACACTGGTGGCAGGTGGCGAGGTGCCGGGAGAGGTCACCGGGGGTGTCCGCGGCGGGCGAGCGGGTGACGGCGTCGAGGAGCCGGGCGTAGCTGCGGCACTCGGCGTCCATCGGCGAGTCGAGGTGGTTGCGGTGGCAGCGGTCCCGGAACAGGCGGCCCACCTGGGCGAGTTCGTCGGCCGCCGTGCCGGGGTCGAGGCCGAGCCGGCGCGCGATCAGGGGCAGCGGCAGGGCTTCCGCCTCGGCCAGCCACAGCAGTTCGGCGTCCGCCTGCTGCAGGTCGCGCAGTCCGCGTACGGCGACCGGGCGCCGCAGCGGCGGACCCGTGTAGCGGGCGGCCTGGTCGGAGTGGAGCCACAGCCGGAGGTCGGGGTCGAGCTTGTGCCCCTGTCCCGCTTCCTCCCAGGCGGCCGCGGTGGTGCGAACGGCGCTCAGCAGCAGGGGTATCCGGGGCAGCCGGGTGGAACGCCGGCCGGTACCCCGTACGGTGCCCGTCTCGGCAGCGCGCAGTTCCCCTATGCCCACGGTGAAGGCCTCGCGGGCCAGTTCGGCCGCGGCGGTGGATCCCGCCGTGCAGAGGTCGGCGAAGGAGAGCACCGCGTCCCAGCATTCGGAGAACAACGCCGCCTCGGTGGCGTCCTGAGGGCTCGGCAGGTCGGGCATGAGACTCCTGCATCCACGAGCGAGGTCAACTCGCCATACCGGCATTGGAGTTGAGGGAAACCTCGCGGCAGTGGACGAGTTTTTCACGTCCTCGACACAACTGACAAGCGCTGCTTTCACTTTCTGTGGCCGCTTGGCAACCCCTCGCGTGGACCATACGCAAGGAAGGCCGGAACGTCTCGGTTCCGGCCTTCCCGATCTTTCCTCGCTGTGCGTACCTCCGGGACGCCCGGACGTCTCAGACGGTCTCCGCGGGCTCCTGCGCGGGGAGGCTGTCCATGAAGGAGCTGACGGAGAACACCGCGTTGCCGGGTCCGGGCGGGCCGTAGCCGGGGGGCGAGGACAGGCCGAAGTCCTCCATGGTCTGCCGGTACGCCTGGAGCAGCCGGATGTGGTACTCCAGCGGCGCGCCCTGCGGGTTGGCCTTGCCGAGCGGGGTGGTCGGCTCGGGGCACCAGGTGGTGAAGCGGGGCGTGATGCCGTGCGACATGAAGAAGCGCAGACCCTCGGTGGTCGAGGCGATCGCCTCGTCGACCGTCTTGAACCCGAAGGGCTCGGCCATCTCCACGCCCGCCACGAAGTTGGGGATCACGTTGCGCGCGCCGAAGACGTCCGCGGAGTCCAGTACGCGCCTGTGCCACTCGTCGCGGCCCACGTAGCGCTCCTTGCCCGGGCAGTACATCTTGAAGAGGTACTCGTCCCACACCTCGTAGTTGGGGTGGTAGATCTGCACGCCGTAGTCCTTGAAGCGCTGCACGTCGTCCCTGGGCAGCGCCTGGGCGACGACCTTGCCGATCCAGCGGCCGGGGAAGCGCTCCTCGATGGCCTTGGCGTAGTGGCCGTAGAAGTCGGCCTCGTCACGACCCGAGACGGTCCTGGTGATGGCGCCGCCGGTGAGGGTGTAGGCGGTGGAGGTCTTCGCCGTGTCGTAACGGTCGATGATCTCCAGGGCCTCGAGGACCTCCTCGACGTCCTTCACGCCGGTGTAGGGCCGGCCGGCCGCCTTGTGCTGGCGCCAGTTGTGGTTGATGTCGCAGTACTGGCACTCCTCCTTGGCACCGAAGTACTGGCAGACCCGGAAGACGGTCAGATAGATCAGATAGCCCCACTGGATGGTCGGGGCGACCTCCATGACCGACTTCCCGTTGGCGAGGGTGTGCCGGTAGTACTCGGGCATGGGCGGCACCCCGACGTCCGAGATCCGCTTCCCGTCGAGGTAGAGCCCGAGCACGCCGTGCTCGTCGGCGGCGACGCGGTAGGGGGAGGCCGGGTTCACGCGCACCGACACCACCGTGCGGCGCAGGCCGTACGGGCCGCCCGTGAGAATGATCTCCTCCGGCGGGCGCCGCAGCGCGGCCTCACCCAGCTCGGGCAGGGTGCCGTGGTCGAAGGAGAAGATGAAGTAGGACTTCGGTTTGACCTCGCCGTTCTCGTTGTCGCTGAGCGCGGACGGGTCGAAGGCCACACCGCCGCGCAGCAGGTCCTCCTTGAGAACGGCCTCGCGCGGTACGTGCGGAAACCGCTCCATCAGATCCTCGACCAGCGCGGTACGGCTGCCCATCGACGTGTTCTCCTCCCGGTTCGGACGTACGACTCCTCACGGTATGCCCCCGGCGGGGCATCCGGGGTGCCGGGTCCCCCCACATGGCGTGGGTCACTCCCGGGACAGGTTCCGACCGGGGCCCCTTCCGGCCCCGAGGGTCGCGAAGGACGAGGGATGGCCGAGAGCGTCACCAACTGGGCGGGCAACATCACGTACGCCGCCGGGGAGCTGCACCGTCCGCGCACCGTGGAGGCACTGCGCGCGCTGGTCGCCGGCAGCCGTCGGGTGCGGGCCCTGGGCAGCGGGCACTCCTTCAACGAGATCGCCGAGGCCGGTGCGGACGGCGTCCTGCTCTCCCTCGACGCCCTGCCCCCGCGGATCGACGTGGACACGACGGCCCGGACGGTACGGGTCGGGGGCGGGGTCCGCTACGCGAAGCTGGCCCGTGAGGTGCACCGGCAGGGGCCGGCGCTGGCGAACATGGCGTCGCTCCCGCACATCTCGGTGGCCGGCTCGGTCGCCACCGGCACCCACGGCTCCGGGGTCGGCAACGGTCCGCTGGCCTCGTCGGTGCGCGCGGTGGAGCTGGTCACGGCGGACGGCTCGGCGGTGACCCTCGCACGCGGCGACGAGCGGTTCGGCGGCGCGGTCACCTCGCTGGGCGCACTCGGTGTCGTCACCGCGCTCACCCTGGACCTGGAACCGGCCTTCGAGGTCGAGCAGCGTGTGTTCACCGGGATGCCCCTGGATGGGCTGGACGAGGCCACGTTCGAGAAGGTGATGCCGGCGGCGTACAGCGTGAGCCTGTTCACCGACTGGCGGGCGCCGGGCCTGCGTCAGGTGTGGGTGAAGCGGCGCACCGACCAGCCGCTGCCGGACTTCCCCTGGGCTCCGGCCGCGACCGAGAAGATGCACCCGGTGCCGGGGATGCCCGCGGTGAACTGCACCGAGCAGTTCGGGGTGCCGGGGCCCTGGCACGAGCGGCTGCCGCGTTTCCGGGCGGAGTTCACGCCGAGCAGCGGGGCGGAGCTCCAGTCGGAGTACCTGATGCCGCGCGGGTCGGCCGTCGGCGTGCTGCGGGCGCTGGACGGGATCCGGGAGGGAGTCGCGCCGGTGCTGCAGACCTGCGAGGTGCGCGCCGTCGCCGCCGACGACCAGTGGCTGAGCCCCTCCTACGGGCGGGACACGGTGGCCGTCCACTTCACCTGGGTCGAGGACACCCGGACGGTGCTGCCCGTGGTGACGCGGGTGGAGGAGGCGCTGGCGCCGTTCGGGGCGCGGCCGCACTGGGGGAAGGTGTTCACCACACCGGCGGCGGAGCTGCACTCCCGCTATCCGTGCCTGCACGACTTCCGGGCGCTCGTGCGTGACCTGGACCCGGAGGGGAAGTTCACCAACGCCTTCGTGCGGGACGTGCTGGGCGACTGACCGCACGGCAGGCACCGCGACCCGCCGCCCCGGGCCGTCGGCGTCCCGGCCCGGACCTCACCGCGGTCCCGGGCCGGACGTCGGCCTGCTTCCTGTTCGGGCAGTACTTCCGGGGGTTCCCCGAGGAGCCGGCGGAGACCCCGCTCAGTGGTCCGCGCAGCAGGGCGTGGGGTCCGGGGCCTCGAACGGTACGAGGGTGCCGCCCAGGGCGGGAGTGGCGGCGAGGACGAGTTCGTCCCGCTGCCACTGCGGCCGGACGTGGTCACGGGTCACCACGCGGGTCTCCGGATCCGGTGGTCCGGGTGTGCCCAGCACCGTCACGCGGGCGATCGCGGAACCGGCGAGCAGCTCCGCGACGGTCATCGTGCCGGTGAGAGCGCGAACGCCCGGGTAGAGCACCGCGCGCCCGACCTCGTCGGGCAGTCCCGGGGAGACGGAACCGTACCCCGCGAGCCGCTCCCGGAGGGTGTCCGGGAGCGGCCGCGAGAGCAGGGACAGGGACACCACGACGCGCGGCCGGCCGTCGCGCACGAGGTGCGTGCAGCCGGACACGTCCTCGGGAAGGGCGAGTCCGGCCGCCATCTCGCACAGCAGGTGGTCGGCGTCGAGCAGGTCCCGGATGCCCGCGTCCACGGTGAGGGCGTACGGCGTCACGACGGCAGGACCCACACCGGGTTGGTGTAGAACCACAGGTCGCGCCACGGGTCGGCGTCCCCGACGACGTCGAGGGCCGGGCCCGCCGGGTCGACCTTCGCGCCCATCGCGCCGACGGCGGACCGGTTGCCGTCGGTGCCGCGCAGCCGGACGTACAGCGGGCGGTCGACGCGGCCGAGGTCGAAGGTGACGCGGACGGTGCCGGCCGGCTTGTCGATGTCGTACGAGCGGACGACCCTCGCCGTCGGGGCGGTGAACGTGTCCTTGTCGGCGACCGGGCCGGTGACATCGCCCTGGACGACGTCGACGCGGGCGAGCTTCGGCGTGAACCCGGCCCAGTTGGTGCCGCCGGCGAGCGCGATGTCGGCGGTCAGCGTGACCTTGGTGCCCTTGCGTACGTGCAGGGCCCCGCCGAGGGTGGCCCAGCGGCTGCCGCCGGAGACGCGGACGTCGAGGCCGCTGACGAGCTGCCCGTGGTCGACCCAGATGCGGCCGGCGCGGATGCCGTCCATGACCGCGGCGTAGGAGAAGCCGTCGGCACCGACGTGGGTACGGCTGTACTGTCCGGGCCAGAAGTCGCCCTGGGTGACGTCGATCTTCCCCGCGTACACGGGGTCGTCGTAGCGGCCGTTGGCCGCGAAGTCGCCGCCGCCCCGGGCGCCGGTGTCGGCGTACACCTGGTGGGAGTCGGAGTTCGCGGTGATCCACCAGGGGCGGCCCTCGGCGAGGAGGCTGTCCCACAGGCCGCCGACGGTGGCGGTCATCCAGTCGAAGCCGCCCCAGGTGCGGTAGCTCTCCAGCGGGTAGCCGGGGAAGGAGTTGGCGCCGGGGCTGCCGTCGTAGATGCCGCGGGCGCGGCCCATGCCGAGGGGCTTCGGAAGGCCGGCGGCCTGGTGGCCGGGAGCGCCCTCGAAGCCGACGGCGATCTGCCGGTCGCCGGTACCGGTGGCGTCGCGCCAGGCGCGGATCTCGTGCGGGGAGTCGATGCCCTTGCGCGCGGGGTGGTTGGCGAGCATCAGGGCGTCCTGGACCTTGCGCCGTCTGACCTGGTCGGCGAGGAAGTTGAGGCCGGCCACGGCGAGCGCCTCGTTGGCGGGCGTGGAGTCGCCGGCGCCCTTGACGCTGCCGTCGTAGTCGGTCTCGAACTGCTTGAGGACGGAGACCTCGTGGCGGCCGGGGTGGACGAAGACGGTGCCGTGTTCGGCGGCCGGGATGTTCCACTCCAGACCCTGGAAGACGAGGGTGTCCTCGTGGGCGGTCCGGGCCTCGCGGATGTCCGGGTTGACCTTCTCGACGCCGATCTTCGCGTGGGTGGTGCTGCCGTGGTCGGTGATGACCAGCC
>NZ_NEUB01000146.1 GCF_002910825.1 Streptomyces sp. SM1
CCCCACCGGAGCGGACGCCCGCGCCCGCGTCGTCGCCGTACTGGAGCGGGCCGACCAGCTCGCCGACACCGCACGGCTGACACCGCTGCTCACCGAGGACCGGCTGCTGCCCTCCGGCTACCGCGCCCGGCTGCGCGCCCTCGCCACCACCCTCGACGGACGTCCGGGGCCCGCGCAGGACGCGCTGCGCCGGCTCGCCGACCACCAGCTCGCCACGCTGTACGGCGAGTCCACCGAACGGGCGCGGACCGCCGTGCGTCTGGTGCGGTGGCTCGACACCCCGGCACCCGAGGCGTCCCCGGTGGGTCAGGCCGTACGGCAGCACCTGCGGTCCACCGGCCGGGTCGACCTGGCCGTCGGCATCCTGGCCGAGGGAGACGCCTCCCGGGACGGCATCCTCGGGGAGGCGTACCACCGGCTCATCGACCGGGTACGGGACCGGCGGCAGCAGCTCGACGAACAGTTCGCGCGGAACCTGGCCACCTGGACCGAGGCCGCCTCCCAGCAGGCGCCGAACGGGGCCCTGCTGATCGAGGACGTGCTCGCGGAGGCCGCCGCGCCCCTCGCCCGCGACGGCGGACGGCCCCTGGTCCTCGTCCTCGACGGGATGAGCGCCGACGTCGCCGTGGACCTCGCGGCGGGGCTCGACCCGCGCGCGTGGACGGAGATCTGCCCGGCCG
>NZ_NEUB01000147.1 GCF_002910825.1 Streptomyces sp. SM1
CGAGGCCGCGAATCTCCCGGGCACAGTCGTCGAGCAGGGCGAGCACCCGGCGGGCGCGCCGCTTGCGCCCGCGCATGGGGTTCAGGGGGTGCACCAGGGGGGCCACCGAGAGGCGTACCCGGGCGAGCAGCTGCTCCAGTTCGGCCACCATCGGTGCCGGGTCGGCGTCCGCCGTTCCGGCCAGTCGCGCCGCCGCCTCCGCGGTGCAGGCGTGGACACAGCGCAGGGCCCGCTGGATCCAGCCGTCGGTGATGCGGTGCGTGGTCACGGGCAGGACGAACGCCACCGCCAGTACGGCGCCGAGCGCGCCCACGCCGGTCTCCAGGAACCGCAGCGCCAGCAGACCGGGGGACAGCACGCCCAGCAGGCCGTAGAGCATGGCGGCGAGCAGGGTCACCCAGAGCATCATCCAGGTGTAGGACACGGCGGCGGTGTAGAAGATGCCGAAGACGGAGACGGCGACGACCAGCGCCGTGAGCGGTCCCTGACCGTGCGCCGGGACGGCGACGAGCAGGGCGAGCCCGATGCCGATGACCGTGCCCAGCACCCGTCGGAAGCCGCGTACCAGGGTCTCGCCGCGCGAGGTGGTGTTGACGAAGACCCACCAGGTGGCGCCGACCGCCCAGTACCAGCGCTCCCCGGACACCAGCTGGCCCACGACCAGGGCGAAACCGGCGCCGGCGGTCGCCTGGACGGCCTGGCGGGTGGTCACCCGGGCCAGTCCGGTACCGGCGGGCGGCGCCGGCACGACGGGCGGGGGCAGGCCGCGTTCGTAGCACCACAGTCCGAAGCGCGTCACGGCCGCGGCGAGCACGGACAGCGTGACGGAGGCGTACAGCTCGGGCAGCTGCTCCGGCCTCGTGTGCAGGAACTGCGCCACGAAGTACGTCATGAACGCGAAGACACCGAGGCTGTGACCGCGGGGCCCCCAGCGCCGGGCGTACACACCCAGGCCGACGACGGCGAGGAAGGTGAGATCGCGGGCCACCGGCTGGTCGTGCGCGACGGCCGCCGCGGCGAGTACCGGCAGGCCGACGGCGGGCAGCAGCGCGGTGGTGACGGCCTGTCCGCGGACCGTGGTGTCGGTGACGGTGAACAGTGCGAGCAGCGCGGCGAGTCCGCCGGTGACGACCCCGGTGAGCGAGTGCCCGGCCAGGCCGCAGACGACGACGGCCAGCCCGATGCCGAGCACGGCCCGCGCCGCGAAGCGCAGCCGTGTCCGGCCCGGGTCCGGGGCCGTGAACACCCTCTTCAGCACCGCTTGCCCCCTGAGATCTCGATGGTGTGCGCCATGGGACGGGAAGGATGTACGCCATGGCATGAGAAAGGCGCCACGGAGGTCCGCAGCGCCATCGACTCCCCCATATGAGCATCTCCTCCACCAGTGGCTCAACAGGCTCGACCAGCAATGGGCCATTGGTACAGTTCCTTCGGCACTTCTACGGCCATAACCATGCCAATGGCCGACAGCGGGAGCGGGGACCTCATGGCCGTGGACGAGCTGGACACCCGCATCCTGCGGCTGCTGCTGGAGCAGCCGCGCACCAGCGTGCGGGAATACGCGCGGATCCTCGGGGTCGCCCGCGGCACCCTGCAGGCCCGGCTCGACCGTATGGAGCGCGACGGCGTGATCACCGGCACCGGTCCCGCCCTCTCCCCGGCCGCGCTGGGCCATCCCGTGCTGGCGTTCGTGCACATCGAGGTCACCCAGGGGCACCTGGACGAGGTGGGCGACGCACTGGCCGCCGTGCCCGAGATCGTCGAGGCCTTCTCCATCACGGGCGGCGGTGATCTGCTGACCCGGGTCGTGGCGCGCGACAACGCCCATCTGGAAGACGTGATCCAGAAGCTGATCAGCCTGCCCGGAGTGGTCCGCACACGCAGTGAGGTGGCACTGCGTGAGCGCGTGCCGCACCGGCTGCTGCCCCTGGTGGAGTCGATCGGCCGGACGGCGCGGAAGTGAGTCCTGCCATGCTGGGCCCATGAGCACGCTCGGCACCCTCTCGGTCGTCTTCGATCTCGACGGAACGCTCGTGGACAGCGAGCCGAACTACTACGAGGCCGGCAGGCGGACCCTCGCCGCGTACGGGGTCCCGGACTTCTCCTGGGAGGAGCACGAGCGGTACGTGGGAATCAGCACCCGCGAGACGATCGCCGACTGGCGGAAGCGGTACGGCCTGTCCGCACCGGTGGAGGAGCTGCTGGAGGTCAAGAACCGCCACTACCTGAAGCTGGCCGGCGCCTCGACGCCGGTGTACCCGCAGATGCGCGCGTTCGTCGAGCTGCTGGCGGCCGAGGGCGTCCCGATGGCCGTGGCCTCGGGCTCCTCGCCCGAGGCGATCGGGTCGATCCTGGCCGGCACGGGCCTGGACAGGTACCTGCGCACCGTCGTCCCGGCCGATGAGGTCGCCCGCGGCAAGCCGGCTCCCGACATCTTCCTGGAGGCGGCCCGCAGGCTCGGCGCGGACCCGGCCGACTGCGTGGTGGTCGAGGACGCGGCCCCGGGCGCCTCCGCCGCGCACGCGGCCGGGATGCGCTGTATCGCGATCCCCTACGTGGCCGGGCAGGCCGACGCGCCGGAGTTCGCCACCGCGGGTCTGCTGCTGCGGGGCGGGCAGACGGAGTTCACGGCGCGGGCCGCCTGCACCTGGCTGGCGGACTCCGTCCGCCGTTCCTGACCGGTTCCGGCACCCGGGCACCCCGGGACACGTCCGGGGCCGGCCACTGCCGAACCGTCGACGCCCGTCCGCGCCTCCCACCCTCCTCGACGCCCGTCCGCACCTCCCTCCTCGGCGCCCGCGGCCGCCCCCGTCCGCTCTCCGCCCGGCAGCGTGTGTGATCTTCGGCACGGCGGACCCCCGGCGGCGTCGGCCCCGTCCGTGGCGACGGCCGTGACGCTGCTCGACGAGATCCGGGCCGGTACGTCCTTCCGCTCCGGGAAAGCGCTGGTGACACGTGTGCGGCCCGCGGTGGGCGCCGGTTCGCCGGGCCGCTCCGACGGCGACCGGGGGGGTGAGGACGGCGGCAGGCCGCCCACGCCCGCCGAGACCGTCCGAAAATTCTTTCCCGAACGGTGACTGTCTTGCGCCCGGCGTCCGTACTCCCTGCTGTTGGGCCGTTCATATCCCAGGAGGCACGATGCGCATCTCGCGCAGCACGGCAGGTACCGCGTTCGTGGGCGGAGCCATGATCCTCACCCTCACCGCGCTCGCCTATCCCACCATGCTGGGCGTACAGAACACATCGACCAAGCCGGACCGGGTGGTGGCCAACACGAACTACGGCCCGCTGACCGAGGCGGACCGCGACTTCGTGGTGAAGGTACGCGCCGCCGGGCTGTGGGAGCACCCGCTGGGCCTGCTGGCGATGGAGCGGGGGACGACGCCGGAGATGAAGGAGGCGGGCGAGCACCTGGTCGTGGGTCACGGCCGGCTCGACGACTCGTGCCGAAGGATCTCGCTGGAGCTCGGCATCACGCTGCCGAACCAGGCGTCACCGCAGCAGCAGGGGTTCGTGGAGACCGTGAAGTCCACCAGCGGCAAGGAGTTCGACTCCACGGCGGTGAACATCATGCGGGTGACGCACGGGCAGATCTTCCCCGCCATCGCCAACATCCGGGCCAACACCAGGAACACCCTCGTCCGGCAACTGGCGGACCAGGCCAACGACACGGTGCTCGACCACATCACGGTGCTGGAGGCGACGGGGCTGGTCAATCACGAGCAGGTCAACTTCCAGCAGACCAGCCCGCCCAAGATGCCGCGGGAGGCGGTGACGCCGCCGGCGCCGCAGGTCGGGGCGCCGGTCGTCGCGCTGGAGATCCCCAAGGAACTGCAGGACCTCAACACGGTTTCTCCGGCGCCGTCACCGTCGTCGACGGTCAAGTAGGACGGCGGCGGAC
>NZ_NEUB01000148.1 GCF_002910825.1 Streptomyces sp. SM1
GGCGTCCGCGGCCGTGCCGTGTACCGCCTCGCCGCCGGGTCTGCGGGGCGCGACCCCGGCCCGGCGGGGTGTGCCCTACCGCTTCACGACCGCGTCGATGCGCGCCAGCTCGCCGTCGGTGAAGTCGAGGTTGCGGGTGGCGGCCACGCTGTCCGCGAGCTGCTCCGGGCTGCTCGCGCCGACCAGCGCGGAGGTCAGCCGGCCACCGCGCAGGACCCATGACAGTGCCATCTGCGCCAGGGTCTGGCCGCGTGAGGCGGCGATCTCGTTCAGCGCCCGCAGCCGGCCCACCAGCTCACCGGTGAGCGCGTCGGTGTTCAGGAAGGGGCTGTCGCTCGCGGCGCGGGAGTCCTCGGGGATGCCGTCGAGGTAGCGGGCGGTGAGCAGCCCCTGCTCCAGCGGGGAGTAGGCGATGGAGCCGACCTGGAGCTCGTCCAGGGCGTCCATCAGCCCCTCGTCCTCCGGGCGGCGGTCGAGCATGGAGTAGCGCGGCTGGTTGATCAGCAGCGGGGTGCCCAGCTCGCCGAGGATGCGGGCGGCCTCCCGGGTCTGCTCGGCCGAGTAGTTGGACACGCCGACGTACAGCGCCTTGCCCTGCCGGACCGCCGAGTGCAGGGCGCCCATCGTCTCCTCCAGCGGAGTCTCCGGGTCGAAGCGGTGCGAGTAGAAGATGTCGACGTAGTCCAGGCCCATGCGGCTCAGGCTCTGGTCCAGCGAGGACAGCAGGTACTTGCGCGAGCCCCATTCGCCGTACGGGCCCGGCCACATCAGATAGCCGGCCTTGGTGGAGACCACCAGCTCGTCGCGGTACGGCGCGAAGTCGGCCTTGAGCGCCTCGCCGAGGGCGGACTCGGCCGCGCCGGGCGGCGGCCCGTAGTTGTTGGCCAGGTCGAAGTGGGTGACGCCCAGGTCGAAGGCGCGGCGCAGGATGGCGCGCTGGGTCCCGGCCGGACGGTCGGGACCGAAGTTGTGCCACAGGCCGAGCGAGAGCGCGGGGAGCTTCAGGCCGCTGCGTCCGGCGCGCCGGTAGGGCAGGTCCGCGTAGCGGTCGGGGTGTGCGGTGTACAACGCGACTCCAGGGGGTTGGCACACGTCTTGGCGGTTCCGTCGAACCACTCCTCCACTCTGTCGTGACCTGCGGGCAGTGGTCCAACAGGAGAATCCGATGGAATTCAGCGGATACGCTTCTCAATCATGGAACTGCGTCACCTCCAGCACTTCGTCGCCGTCGCCGAGGACCAGCACTTCACCCGTGCGGCGGAGCGGCTGATGGTCTCCCAGTCGGGCCTGTCCGCGTCCATCCGCGCGCTGGAGCGCGAGCTGCAGACACCGCTGTTCGTCCGGACGACCCGCAGGGTGACGCTCACCGAGGCCGGGCGGGCGCTGCTGGCGGAGGCGGAGCGGGTCCTGGCGCAGGTGCGGGCGGCGTACGAGGCGGTGGCGGCCGTGCAGGGTGTGCTGCGCGGCACCCTCGCGCTGGGCAGCGAGCAGTGCATCGCCGGGGTGAACGTGGCGCAGCTGCTCGCCACGTTCCGGCGGCGGCACCCGGACGTGGAGATCCGGCTGCGGCAGTGGGGCTCGGCCGCGCTGGCCGAGGAGGTCGCGGCGGGGCGGCTGGACCTGGCCTTCGCCTACCGCACGGAAGCGGATCCGGAGCAGCTGCGGTCCGTGGCCCTGACCAGCGAACCGATGACCGTGCTCTGCCATCCGGATCATCGGCTCGCGCGCGCCGGGGTGCCGCTGACCCCGCACGACCTGGCCGACGAGGTGTTCGTCGACTTCCATCCCGACTGGGGTCCGCGCCGTGCCACCGACGCCGCCTTCACCGCCGCGGGCGTACGGCGCACGGTGGCGCTGGAGGTGAACGACGTGCACAGCCTGCTCGACCTGGTCGACGAGGATCTGGGCATCGCCGTGGTGCCCCGGCACTTCCGGCACAAGCGCGAGGCCCTCACCGCCCTGCCGCTGAAGGACACCGACGAGGCCGCCTACGAGACGGTGGCCCTGGTGCCGTCCCCGCGGGCGGCCAGTCCGGCGGCGCGGGCGGCCAGTCCGGCGGCGCGGGCGCTGATGGCCCTGCTGGACGACGGGGGCGCGTGAGGCGCCCGGATGCGCGAGGGTGGAGGCATGCATGCCAAGGACATCCTCATCGAAGGCTTCGGCCGCATCCGGGAAGAGGTCCACGCCGCCGTCGACGGGCTGGGTCCCGACGAGCTGAACGCCCGGCCCGGCTCCGGCGCCAACTCCGTCTCCTGGCTGGTCTGGCACCTCACCCGGGTCCAGGACGACCACATCGCCGACGCCTTCGGCCTCGAGCAGGTGTGGCTCTCCGAGGACTGGGAGAAGCGCCTGGCGCTCGGCCTGCCCCGCCACGACACCGGTTACGGGCACACCCCGGCGGAGGTGGCCGAGGTCCGGGCCGACTCCGGCGACCTGCTGACCGGCTACCACGACGCGGTGCACGAGCGGACTCTGGAGGCCCTGCGCTCGCTGACCGCCAAGGAGCTGGAGCGCGTCGTCGACGAGCGCTGGGATCCTCCGGTGACGCTGGGCGTACGGCTGGTCAGCGTCCTGTCCGACGATCTGCAGCACGTCGGACAGGCCGCGTACGCGCGGGGGCTGGTTCAGAGCGCCGCGTCGTAGCCGGGCAGGATCACGTCCCGGATGAGGGCGGTGCGCTCGTCGAACGGGAGGAAGGCGCTCTTCACGGCGTTCACGGTGACCGTGCGCAGGTCCTCGGTCGTCCAGCCGGCCTGCTCGACCAGCAGGGACATCTCCCGGGTCATGGAGGTGCCCGAGACGAGACGGTTGTCGGTGTTGAGCGTGACGCGGAAGCCGAGGTCCTTCAGCGCGGTGATCGGGTGGCCGGCGATCGAGTCGGCGACGCCGGTCTGGAGGTTGGAGGTGGGGCACATCTCCAGGGCGATCCTGCGGTCGCGCACCCAGCCGGCGAGCCGGCCGAGCTTGCCGGCCGCGAGGTCCGGGATGTCCTCGGTGATGCGCACGCCGTGCCCGATGCGCTGGGCGCCGCAGACCTGGAGGGCCTGGTGGATGCTGGGCAGCCCGTGGGCCTCGCCGGCGTGGATGGTGAACGGCACGTTCTCGCGGCGCAGGTGCTCGAAGGCGGCGAGGTGGTCGGCGGGCGGGAAGCCGTCCTCGGCGCCGGCGATGTCGAAGCCGACGACACCGGCGTCCCGGAAGGCGACGGCCAGGTCGGCGGCCTCGCGGACGCGGTCGAACATCCGCATGCCGCAGAGCAGGGTGCCCACCCGTACGGGCGTTCCGGCGGCGGCCGCCTTGGCCATACCGGCGGCGAGCCCTTCCTGGACCGTCTCCACGACCTCGCTCATCGTCAGCCCGCCCCTGGTGTTCAGCTCGGGGGCGTAGCGCACCTCGCCGTAGACGACGCCGTCGGCGGCGAGGTCGAGGACGTACTCCTCGGCGGTGCGCAGCAGGCCCTCGCGGGTCTGCATCACGGCGAGGGTGTGCTCGAAGGTGGCTATGTAGCGGACCAGGTCACCGGAGTTCGCGGCCTCGACGTACCAGGCGGCGAGCTCGTCGGGGTCGGTGGTGGGCAGGGTGTGGCCGGCCGCCTCCGCGAGTTCCACCACGGTGGCGGGGCGCAGCCCGCCGTCGAGGTGGTCGTGCAGGACGGCCTTGGGGAGGCGGCGGATCAATGCGGTGTCTACGCGCGTAGCAGTCATGGCGGGGCCTTCCTTGAGCGGGCGGTTCGAAGCTGCGGGGAGAGGTCAGGCGGCGGGAGAGGGCCGGGCGGCGGGCTGGAGCAGGTCCCAGCGGTTGCCGTACAGGTCCTGGAAGACGGCGACCGAGCCGTACGGCTCGTGGCGCGGCTCCTCCAGGAAGGTCACGCCCGCGCCGGCCAGCCGCGCGTGGTCGCGGGCGAAGTCGTCGGTGTACAGGAAGAAGGCCACGCGACCGCCGGTCTGGTCACCGACCCTGGCCCGCTGCGCCTCCCTCTCGGCGCGGGCGAGCAGCAGTCCCGTACCGGTGTGCCCGGCGCCCGGTTCGACGACGACCCAGCGGCCGCCGCCCGGCCGGGGCGTGTCCTCGGCGAGCCGGAATCCCAGGGCGCCGGTGTAGAAGCGGATCGCCTCGTCGTAGTCGTCGACGACGAGGGTGACCAGGGCAATGCGTCTCATCCTGACCTCTCGCAGGGGATTGACCGGAGAGGTTATACGTAAAACCACCGCGAACGCCAATCCCGTTCCGGGATGCTTTCCCGGAACGGGACCGACGGGTGCCTACGGATACGTGTAGGTGTTGAGAGCGCTGACGGCGGACGCCGGGTCCCCGAGGTCGTAGTGGTCCACGGCGAGATAGTTGGGCTTCTTGCGGGCGGCCGGCAGGCAGAAGCGGCGGGCCCGGTCGGCGAGCTTGGAGTTGTCGGTGGCGGCCGTGGAGGTGATCGCCGCGTCCCTGAAGTGGTTCATGACGAACAGGGGGCGGAAGCCGGGCTCGGTACGGGTCAGCGGGAGGTTGGTGCCCGCGTCGTACCAGCGGCTGTAGCAGGACCAGTCGGAGGTGCCGACGCCCGGGCCCATGGACCAGTGGTTCTCGACGGTCCATTCACGCTGGTACATCACGCCGAAGGTGTCCCGGGTGAGGCCCGCGGACCGGTCGGCGTCCCGGCTGTGGTCGCTGAAGATCAGCAGCTGCTGTCCGGCATCGGCGAGCTCCGCCGTCGTCGGCCAGCCGTTCTCGCGGACGCCGGTGCGGTCCGGCCGGTAGAGCACGTCCGACAGGCCCTGGACACGGGCGAGTTCGGCGCGCAGCACACCCGGATCGACGTAGTCCTCCAGGAACACGGTGACGAACTGGTCGGGGTGGGCACGCAGGAAGTCGACCATCCGCTGGAGGTCGACCCACAGGGCGACGGGTCTGCGGACCAGGGTGCAGCTGTTGTGGCAGAGGATGGCGCCGTCCGGGGTCTGGTGGATGTCCAGCATGAACCCGCGTACGCCGTCGGCGAGTTGGCGCTCGATGCCCCGCCTCTGGTTGGGGAACAGGTCGACGAAGGGCGGGGCGTAGCCGCCGTCCACGCCATTGGCGTAGGCGTTGTGGGCGGTGAGGAAGGTGACCTGGTCCAGGGTGCGCAGATGCTGCGGCGGCATGGGACGGGTGGCCGGCTCGACCGGGGTGAGGTACCAGCCCGCCGGTCCGTCGGAGCCGGTGCCGACGACGAGCGGGGCGGGGTGGTTGGCCCCGGACGGTTTGGGGGCGACGGTCAGGCGGCGGTCGGTGCCGGGGACGGTGAGCGTGAACCGGTCGGCGCCGACGGGGGTGAGCTGCCAGCGTGCCTCCGGGCTCGCGCAGCCGACGGTGCGGGCCCGCTCGCCGCTGCGGCCGAGGCAGTTGCCGGGGCTGTCGGTGTTCTCCAGGGTGCCGTCGGCGCGCAGGTGCCACTGCTGGCGGTCCTCGTCGCCGCGCGGCCGGTGCTGCTCGACCGCCCCGGCGGCGTCGGAGGCGTTGAGTCCGGTCGTCGCGCTCTGCACGTAGTAGGTGCCGGGCGGTGGGACGGCGTCGGCGGCCGAGACGGGCGCCGGTGCCATGACCGTCGCGGCCAGCGCGGCGGCCGAGACGGTCGTGGCGAGGAGGGCGTGGGGGGTGCGCATGGTGGATGCCCTTCGTCCGGGCGCGGCCGTCGCACATGAGGCGCGCGACGGCCGTGCGAATGGTCAGGGGCATGACATCACGCCACCCGGTCCCGCGTCAGCAGTACAGGTTGCCGCCCGGCGTCGTTCCCAGCAGCTGGGTGAACTGCTGGTACTTGGTCACCCTGCTCTGGACCTGCGCCGGGTTCTTGCCGTCGCATTCCACCCAGCCGTTGATGGCGCGGATCGTGTGGCCGAATCCCGCCTGGTTCACCATGGCGCTGTGCGCGGTCATCGAACCGGGTCCGGTCTGGGTGTTCCAGTACCAGAGGGCCGTCTTCCAGGCGACGGCGGAGTCGTTCTGCACCAGCCAGGGGTTGTTCAGCAGGTCGATGCCGAGCGCGTCGCCCGCGGCCTTGTAGTTGTAGTTCCAGCTCAGCTGCACGGGTCCGCGTCCGTAGTACGCGGCCTGGCCGGCCGGACAGCCGAACGGCCGGCCCCAGTCGCAGTAGTGCGGGTAGTTGGCGGTGTTCTGCTCCACGATGTGCACCAGGCCGCCGGTCTCGTGGTGGACGTTGGCCAGGAAGGCGGCGGCCTCCTGCTTCCTCACCGTGTCACTGCCGGTGTTGGTGAAGCCGGGGTAGGCGCTCAGCGCGGCCATGAGCCCGCTGTAGCTGTAGAACCCGTTCCTGTTCGGGAACATCTGGTTGAACTGCGCCTCGGTCACGACGAAGTTGCCGACGGGCGTTCCGGGGCCGCTGTCGCAGGCGTACGGCTCCCAGTACCAGGTGCTGATGAGGGGGTCGTAACCCGGGTTGGCGTGCTCGGCGATGTAGGCCCGGCCGTCGGTGTAGCGCACGATGTCACCGGCGTTGTACCACTGCCCGGCCCTCCAGTCCGGATAACTGGAGCAGGACACGGCCGGGGCGGCGGAGGCGGTCGCGGCGGGGAGGAGCACGGGGGCGCTGCCGGCGAGGACCAGTGCGGCCGTCACGGCGGCGATGCGGCGTCTCGACAAGGGATCAACTCCTCTGCGGGACACGGCCGCTCCCGGGCGAGGACATGCCTTGAGCGGGGCCTCGCCCGCACGCGCCGGCGGGGCCGGTCACGGTGGGGGCGGCCGTGGTGGGGGTGTGGAGCACACTCAACCAACTTGGTCTGTACCAGTCAAGGGTTTAGACCAATCGTCATGCGGGTGCCCGGCGACTCCCTGGGAGTCGCCGGGCACCGGCGGGCGTGGTGGTGCGGTCAGCCGTCCTCCGCCGGGACGACCACGAGGAACGCGTCCGACTCCAGGTCCATGACGACCGTCGCGGGTTCGCCCCCGGCCCGGTGCCGGGCAGCGCACTCCTCCGCGGGCCAGGACCCGCGCGGGGACCCCGCGGGGAAACGCTCCAGCACCTTGGCTCCCGTGACCGCGTTCATGCCGGTGGACACCTCCTGTCGGCCCGCGGCCCGCAGCGCCGCGCTCGGCCGTCGGTCCGTTTCTCGTCGGTTTCGATTCCGCGTGCGTCGTCCGCGTGCGTCTTCCTGTGCGTCGCCGCGTGCGTCGTCCGTGGAGTGCGGCTGCCCCGGATCGCGACGGACATGTCCGGGCGGCGTGGCACGGGGGCGCGTGCCGGTCGCTGCGGCACCGTCAGTCGCGCGCCTTTGCGCGCTCCTTCCAGAGCCGGCCCGGCCACCAGGCGACCGGACCGAGGTCCAGGGCGAGGGCGGGCACCAGCAGGGAGCGGACGACCAGGGTGTCGAGGAGGACACCGAAGGCGACGATGAAGGCGAGCTGCGCCAGGAAGGCCAGGGGGATCACCCCGAGCGCCGCGAAGGTCGCGGCCAGCACCACGCCGGCCGAGGTGATCACTCCGCCGGTGCTGACCAGCCCGCGCAGCACGCCCTGGCGGGCTCCGTGACGCAGCGACTCCTCCCTGACCCGGGACATGAGGAAGATGTTGTAGTCGACGCCGAGGGCCACCAGGAACACGAAGCCGTACAGCGGAACCGACGGGTCGGTACCGGTGAATCCGAACACGTGCGGGAAGACCAGCGCGGAAACACCCAGCGTGGCGAGGAAGTTGACCGCGACGGTGGCGACGAGCAGTGCGGGCATGAGCAGCGAGCGCAGCAGCACGGTCAGGACGAGGAAGATGACGACGAGGACCACGGGGACGATGAGTCCGCGGTCGCGTTCCGCCGTCCGCAGGGTGTCGTACTGCTGGGCCGTGTAGCCGCCGACCAGGGCGTCCGCGCCGGGGACGGCGTGCAGGGAGGTCCGCAGCCGCGCCACGGTGTCCTTCGCGGCGTCGCTGTCGGAGGCGGCGGCGAGGGTGACGTCGACGCGGACGCGCCCGTCGACCACCAGCGGTTCGCCGCCGGGACGTCCGGAGGCCGTCGCACCGGCCGCCGAGACGACACCCTCGGTGTCCTCGGCGGCGGCCACCACCTGGTCCAGCCGGCCGGCGTCGGCGATGACCACGGTGGGGTTGCCGGAGCCGCCGGGGAAGTGCTCGGAGAGGGTGCGCTGGGCGGCCACCGAGGGCGCGTCGTTGACGAAGGTCTCGTCGAGCGGAACGCCCTTGGAGGTGAGGGCCGGTGAGAAGGCGGCGCACACGACGAGTCCCGCCAGGGTGAACGCCCACACCTTGCGCGGGGAACGGTCGACGAGGGAGGCGACCCGCTGCCACACGCCGTGACCGGTGCGCCGCTCCTCCGCGCTGTGCGGCTTCGCGGGCCAGTAGGCGGCGCGGCCGAGCAGGACGAGGACCGCGGGCAGGAAGGTCAGGGTGCTGAGCACGGCGCAGGCGATGCCGATCGCGCCGACCGGCCCGAGGGCTGCGGTGTTGGTGAGGTCGCTGAGCAGCAGGGCGAGGAGACCGAGTACGACGGTGGCGGCGCTGGCCACGACGGTGCCCCAGGTCTGCTTCAGCGCGGACCGCATGGCGGTGAAGCGGTCCCGTTCGGCCAGCTCCTCCCGGAAGCGGGCGGTGAGCAGCAGCGCGTAGTCGGTGGCGGCACCGATGACGAGGATGGACAGGATGCCCTGGACCTGGCCGTCGACCCGCACGATGTCGCTCTTCGCGAGGGCGTACACCACCGCGCACGCCAGGGCGAGCGCCAGCACCGCGGAGATGATGACCACCAGGGGCAGCAGAACGCTCCGGTAGACCAGGATCAGGATCAGCAGGACGGCCGCCAGCGCGACGCCGAGGAGGAGGCCGTCGATCCCCGCGAAGGCGTCGGAGAGGTCTGCCTGGGTCGCGGCGGGACCGGCCACCTGGACCGTGGTGCCCGGCACCTGCCCGGCCGCCGCGCGGATGCGGTCGAGGGTCTCGGCGAGCCGGTCCCCGTCGGCGGGTTCCAGCTGGACGACACCTTCGAGTGCCTCACCGTCCTCGGAGAGGATCGCCGGGGACGCCCTGCCGACGATGCCGGGGCTGCCGGCGAGGGAGGCGAGCGAGCGGGTGGCCGCGCTCTGCCGGTCCTCCACCGGGCCGTCCGCGTCAGCGGTCCACAGCACGATCGCCGGCAGCGTCTCGTCCTGCCGGAAGGCCTTCTGCTCCTCGATGACCTCCGTCGACTCGGCGCTGCGCGGCAGGAAGCCGGCCTGGTCGTTGGTGGCCACCTCGCCGAGCCTGCCGGCGTAGGAGCCGAACGCCCCGCCGATGCCGAGCCATACGACGAGCAGCAAGACGGGGACGAGCCGGCGGGCCCATCGGGACGAGGTGTTCATCGCTCTCCAGGTGCGGCGGAATCATCTGAATGAACAACTATCTCAATGATTGAAGTAGATTGCGGTTGTGATCGTAGACCACGCCGGACCCGCCAGGACGAACGAGACGGTCCACGACGGACGGGACGTGCGGGAAGGACAGGACGCGGCCGGCGGGAAGCGCCGTCAGGGCCGCCCGGAGATGCCGCGGAGCGCTAGTTCCTCGTTCAGCGCGGTCAGAAACCTCAGGGCGGCGGCGAGTTCCGGGCCCTCGAAGCGGGAGAGAGCCGAACCGGCGGCCTGCGCGAGCGGGCGGAAGTAGGTCCGGGCCGCCGTCTTGGCGTCGGCCGCGTAGTACAGGTGGACCACCCTGCGGTCGCTGCTCTCCCGGACCCGGGTGACATGCCCCGCGCGCTCCAGCCGGTCCACGCACGCGGTCACCGCCCCCGAGGTGAGCCCGAGGTGCTCCTTGAGCCGGCCCGGCGTCATCGGCTCGCCCGAGTCCAGGATCGCAGCCAGCGCCTGGACGTCCGTGACATGCAGCCCGTCGCGGAGCGCGAAGCCGTGGACCATGCGGTTGATCTCGCCGTTCATCCGGCGCAGTTGGACGGCGAAGGCCTGGAGGTCCGCCGCCTCCGGCGCCGGGATCCCGCCGCGTCCCGCCGCCTGCCGCTCCGCGTCGTCTGCTGTGGCCACGGGATCACCCTATAGAAGCCGCCGAGAGCCGCCGTCACCCCCGAACCACTCCTCTCCGACCTCTACACATAAAGGGGGAATAAGTACAGAATGGGAAAGCGCGGCACTTACCGCATACCACACGAAGCGGTCAGACCCGCCAATCGAAGGAGACGACTCATGGCCAACGTCTCACACCCGCGCGGTGACATCGCCGGCCACCCCGATGCGCCGGAAATGCGGGCACGGTACGACCGTATGCTCGGCGGCCGCGATGTGGCCCTGGTGGACGGTCCGGTGTTCCTCCTGGGCCTCTACTGCGCGGTATCCCCGTGGATCCTCCACTACACGACGAGCCAGCCCGCCCTCGTGACCCACAACCTCATCGTGGGCATCGCGATCGGCCTGCTGGCCCTGGGGTTCACCGCGGCTCCGGCGCGCATGTACGGCCTCAGCTGGGCCATGTGCGCCCTGGGCGCGTGGATGATCATCTCGCCGTGGATCGTCGGCAGCAGCCCTGACGCCGGCGTGATCTGGAACAACGTCATCATCGGCGCCCTCGCCGTGGTGCTGGGCGCGGTCTGCGCCGCCACGGCGGCCAGGAGCGCACCCAAGTCGTAGGCCCACGGCGAAAGGAGAGACCGGAGCCGGTCCGCGTCAGCCGCGGACCGGCCCTTTCCCGTCCGTCCCGGCGTGTTCGCGCGGCGAGTGGGCAGACGCAGGGCAGCGGACGACTCGAGGAGAAGGGGCGAGATGGAGATCGACGGCATCATCAGTGCCATCGTCATCGGCATTGTCATCGGCATTCTGGGCCGGCTCGTGGTTCCGGGCCGGCAGCGCATCGGGATTCTGTGGACGATCCTCGTCGGCATCGTCGCCGCGCTCATCGGCTCGGCCGTCGCCGCGGGCTTCGGAGTGGCCGACACGGGCGGCGTCGACTGGGTGGAGTGGCTGATCCAGATCGGTCTCGCCGCGGTGGGGGTGGCCGCACTGGACCGGTCGAAGGCCGGCCGCTGACGACCGCGACGGCCGTCACCCACGGCGTCACAGGCGTGACAGGCGTGACAGGCGTGACAGCCACTGCTCGTACCCGGTGACCGTCGCGTCCACGGTTTCTTCGAGCGGCTTCGGCGCCATGCCGAAGCCGCTCGAAGGCCGTGGAGTCCAGGATCTGCGGCTCGGTGTTCCGCACGGCCGGGAACGGCCCGGGCACGGCTCTCACGGTGCGCGGCGAGGTAGCGCTCGTCCTGGGACGCACGCATCCGGCCCTCGCGGGTGGCGGTCCGCCAAGGGGTGTCCTCGGTCATCACCGCACCCGACCGGCTCGGAGCGGCGGCGGCGTGGGCAGGGCGGGTACCGGCCCGGTGGGGGTGGACCGGCCGCGCGCTACCTGTCCTGGTGCGGGCGGGCCGCGGTCATCGCCTCCCCGGCACGTACGTGTACGGAGTGGTCGTGGTCAGGGCGGCGAAGCCGAGGCGCTCGAGAATGGGGCGGCTCTGACCGGAGGCGTCCACCCGGAGGTAGCGGTAGCCGCGGTCCGCGGCGATCCGGGCCCGGTGCGCCACCAGGGCCCGGTAGATGCCCCGTCCGCGCCACTCCCGAACGGTGCCGCCGCCCCACAGCCCGGCGAACCGGGCACCCGGCGTCAGCTCCATACGGGCCGCGCTCACGGGCTCGGCGCCGGCCAGGGCGACGACGGCGACGACCGTGTCGGGGGAGGCGGTCAGCTGGTCGAGCAGGTGCCGGCGGAACCGGGAGGCGTCGGCGTCGAACGCCTTCTCGTGCACCTCGGCCACCAGGTCCACTCCCGCCCCGTCGGTGACCGACACGATGCGGACGCCCTCGGGGGGCAGCGCGTCGAGGGCGGGCCCGGCGGCCTCGCCGATCATGAGCGTCTCGGCCGGTTCGGGCGTGAACCCGGCAGCGACGAGCCGCCGGCCGAGATCCCGGGGCAGGTCATGGCCGTACAGCTTCCACTCGAACTCGCGGCCGAGCCCGGTGAAGTGCGCGATCTGGTCCGCGATCGCCGCGTCCGCGTCGGCGTGCTCCAGGGCGGACCAGACGACACCGTTCCAGCCGTGCGCGGGAGCGGTCTGGCGGACCACGGCGCCGACCCGTTCGACATGGGCGCCGGGACCGTCGGGCCGGGCCCCCTCGCGCATGTCACGGTCGTACAGGGCGAGTACGGCGGAGTTCTCCATGCGGCCGACCTCACCATGCGCCGGTCCCGGGGGCAACGGGATTAGGGTGGCTGTGGATCAAGCCGTCGCAAGGAGGCAGGACCGTGGCCGGGATGGTCGTGAGGGATGACGAACTGCCGTATCTGCGGCGGTGTGTGGAGCTGGCGGCCGAGGCGCTCGAGTCGGGTGACGAGCCGTTCGGTTCGGTCCTGGTCGCCGGGGACGGCACGGTGCTCGCCGAGGACCACAACCGCGTGGCGTCCGGCGACCGGACCCGGCACCCGGAGTTCGAGCTGGCGCGCTGGGCGGCGGCCCGTATGACCCCCGCCGAACGGGCCTCGGCCACGGTGTACACCTCCGGGGAGCACTGTCCGATGTGCGCCGCCGCGCACGCCTGGGTGGGTCTCGGACGCATCGTGTACGTCGCCTCGTCCGAGCAGCTGGCGTCCTGGCTGACGGAGCTGGGGGTGCCCGCCCCGCCGGTACGCACGCTGCCCGTGCCGGAGATCGCCCCGGGCGTGGCGGTGGCCGGGCCCGTCCCCGGGCTGGCCGAGGAGGTCAGGGAACTGCACCGGCGCTTCCACCGCGCGCACGGCTGACCCTCGGCGACCCGCCCGGCGCGGCGACGTCCGCAC
>NZ_NEUB01000149.1 GCF_002910825.1 Streptomyces sp. SM1
GATGCCCTGCGGGCCGCTTCGCGAAGTGGACCGGCGTTCCGCCATGGAAATGGACCATACCCGTGGGCTGCCCGGCTCGTACGGTCGAGGCATGACGAACACCGAAACCACAGTGGCCGAGCCGTACGCCGCCGAGCTGCCGGTCCGGCTGGAGTGGGCGCGGCACGCTCCCGAGGTCTACAAGGCGATGGTCCGGCTGGACTCCGCCGCGAAGAAGGGCCTCGACCCGAAGCTGTACGAGCTGGTGAAGATCCGCGCCTCGCAGATCAACCACTGCGCCTTCTGTATCGACATGCACACCAAGGACGCGCTCGCGGCGGGCGAGAGCGTCGAGCGGATCGTGCAGCTCGGCGCGTGGGAGGAGTCGCGGCACTTCTACACGGAGAAGGAACTCGCGGCGATCGAGCTGACGGAGGCCGTCACGGTACTGACGGAGGGCTTCGTGCCCGACGAGGTGTACGGGCGGGCCGCCGAGCGGTTCGACGAGGCGGAGCTGTCCCAGCTGATCGCCGCGATCACGGTGATCAACGCGTGGAACCGGTTCGGGGTGACGTGCCGTATGACGCCGGGTCACTACCGGCCGGGACAGCGCCACTGACGGCTCGTACGTCCGCCGCGCCGCCGGGGTCGGGGGTCCGGCCCGGGACCCCGGCAGCGCGCGGCCGACGCGCTGCCGGAGATCGCCGTGGGCCGGTGCGGGGGCCGCGGATCAGGGCAGCCACTTCTGCCAGACGTCCTTGTTGGCCTTGACCCACTTCTCGGCGGCCGCCTCCGAACTCATCTTCTCGTCCGCGATCATCGAGGCGACCACGTTCTGCTGCTCGGCGGTCCAGTTGAAGTTCTTCAGGAACTGGGCCGCGTCACCGCCCTCCTTGGTGAAGTCGGCGTTGAAGTACTTCTGCAGCGGCGTCTGGGCGTAGGCGCAGGCCACCTTCTCGGGTTCGGCGTCGCAGCCCTCCTTGTACTCGGGCAGCTTCACCTCGACCAGGTCGAGCTGGGCGTTCAGCCACTGCGGGGTCCACCAGTAGGTGATGAAGGGCTTCTTGGCCTTGTAGTTCTCCTTCATCTGGGTGATCTGGGCGGCCTCGGAGCCGGCGTAGACCGTCTTGTAGTCCAGGTCGAGGTTCTTGATGATCGCGTCGTCGTTGGTGGTGTACGACGGCGAGCCCTCCAGGAGCTGGCCCTTGTCGCCGCTCTCGGCGGTCTTGAAGAGGTTCTTGTACTTGTTGAGGTTCTTCCAGTCCGTGATGTCCGGGTGCTCGTCGGCCAGGTACTTCGGCACGAACCAGCCGATGTGGCCGACGACACCGAGGTCGCCGCCGGCGACGACGGTCTTCTTGTCCTCGACGTACAGGTCGACCTTCTTCGGGGCGCCGCCCCAGTCCTCCAGGATGGCGTCCACCTTGCCGCTGTTGAGGGCGTCGAAGGCGACCGACTCGTCGAGCTGGGTGAGCTCGGCCTTGGTGTCCAGCTCGTTCTCGAGGATGTACTGGGCGACGGCGGCGTTGGCCTCCGCGCCGACCCACGAGGGCACGGCGATGGTGACCGAGCCGGAGGAGCCCTTGGACGAGGACGAGCCGGTGTCGGCGGCGCCGCAGGCGGTCAGGCCGGTGAGGCCGAGGACGACGGCGGCGGCGCCCGCGGCGCGGGTGAGGCGCGTTCTGCTCCCGCCGGGGTTCGGGTTCTTCCGGCCGGCCGGGTTCGGGTTCTTCATGCGCATGGCGGGTTCTCTCATTTCGGTGGGGCGGACGGTGCGTGGGGTCGGGTGCGGGGCCGGTGCCCCGCGGGGTGCCGGAGCGGACCCCGGGTGGGAGGTCATGGCGCGCCGGTCGCGGCCCGGGTGCGCTGGGTCGTGCGGTCCAGGACGAGACCGAGCAGCACGATTGCGACGCCGGCGGTCAGGCCGGTGCCCAGAGCGCTCTTCTGGAGGCCGAAGACGACGTCGTAGCCGAGGGCGCCGGAGCCGACGAAGCCGCCGATGATGACCATGGCGAGGACCAGGACGACGCCCTGGTTGAGGGCGAGCATCAGCGCCGGGCGGGCCAGCGGCACCTGGACCTGGCGGATCTGCTGGAAGGTGCCGGCGCCCAGGGAGCGGGACGCCTCGAGCGCCGCGGGGTCCACCTGGCGCAGGCCCTGCACGGTGATCCGGATGACGGCGGGCAGCGCGTAGAGCACCGCCGCGGCGACGGCGGCGGAGCGGCCCACGTTGAACAGGGCGACCACCGGGATCAGGTAGATGAACTGCGGCAGGGTCTGCATGGTGTCGAGCAGCGGCCGCAGCACCCGTTCCACCACCGGTACCCGGGCGGCGACCACCCCGACGAGGAAGCCGAGGAGGAGGGTGACGACGACGCCCGCGATGGCCTGCGACAGAGTGTCGAGGGAGTTGTTCCACACGTCGATGACGCCGATGCCGGCCATCGACACGGCAGCCGTGGCCATGGCGCCCCAGCCGCCCGCGAGGAGACCGAGCGCCGCGGCGACGAGCACGAGGAGCCACCACGGGGTGGCGGTCAGGCCGTCGCGGAGCGGGTCGAGCACCCAGGTGGTGAAGCCGTCGGCCCAGGTGCGGGTGCCGCCCAGGACCGGCACGCCCTCGGCGAGGTGGCCGGTGAACCAGTCCATGGCCCTGTTGACCGGCTGGGAGATGTCCACGGTCCACGCCTCGGGCCACTCCTCGATGAGCAGCGCGGCGCCCACCGCGGAGACCACGACGCCCACGCCGGCCGTCAGGCTCCAGCCGCGCAGGCCGTGCAGCAGGCGGACGGCGGAGGGATCGGAGCCCTCGCCGAGCCGGTCGCCGGCGGCGGCGGTGGTGCGGTCCAGCCAGACCGCCAGCAGCACGATCGGGATGCCCGCGGCGAGCGCCCTGCCGACGTCCACGGTGGACAGGGCCTGGAAGACCTCCTCGCCGAGGCCGCCCGCGCCGACCACGGAGGCGATGGTGACCATGGACAGCGCCATCATGATCGTCTGGTTGAGGCCGAGCAGGATCTCCTTGCGGGCCAGCGGCAGACGTGCGGTCAGCAGCCGCTGCCACGGACTCGCGCCCAGTGACCGGGCGGCCTCCATCACGCCCGCGTCGGCGCCGCGCAGGCCGAGCGCGGTGAGCCGGGCCATGGGCGGGGCGGCGTAGACGATCGTGGCGATCAGCGCGGAGGGCACACCGATGCCGAAGAGCAGCACCAGCGGCAGCAGGTAGGCGAACGCCGGCATGATCTGCATGGTGTCCAGCACCGGGCGCAGGATCTTCTCGAAGCGGTCCGACAGACCGCCGCCCAGGCCGAGCAGGCCGCCGATGACCGCGGACACGGTGACCGCGATCGCCATGAGGGCGAGGGTCTCCATGGTGGCTTCCCACATGCCGAGCACGCCGCACATCGCGAAGGAGGCCAGCGTGATGCCGGCGAGCTTGAGCCCGCGCCGGCTCTGCAGGCCGCCGATGCGCCAGGAGAGCAGGACGGCGCCCACCGTCACGGGGAACCAGCCGATGTTCACCAGCAGGTCCGTCATCCAGCTGACGGAGCTGTCGGACCAGTTGCTGAGGTGGAGCAGGAAGTAGAGGAAGACCGGGCTGGTGTCCCGGTTGCGCACGACCCAGGCGTAGGCGTCGTCCAGCGGTGTCTTGACGTCGGCGGTCAGCGCCGACGGCCAGGCTCCGCTGCCCCAGAGGGCCGCCGCGACCGGCACGAGCACGAGCGCGGCGACGGCCAGCGGGAGGAGGCGGCGCAGCAGCGGGTGGGCCGGCCGTGAGCGGGCCGGGCGCGGCTCCCGCTCCTTGGCCGGTTCCCTGGGCGGGGAGGGCGGGGCGGGGGTGGTGACGGCGCTCATATGCTCCACCCCCGTGCGGTTGCGGTGGCCGTGTCCGCGGCGCCGGTTCTGATGCCGGCGCCCATCAGGCGGCTTCCTTCGCCGGGCGGCCGTCGATTCCGGCGACGACCCGCAGGAGGTCGGCGTGGTCGACCCGGCCCAGGCAGCGGCCGTTCTCCACGACGCAGGCGGCCCGGCCGGTACGGGCGACGACCTCGATGGCGCCGGAGACGACGGTGTCCGGTGCGAGGGCCCCCGGGTGGTCGGGGCCGCCGCAGCCCCCGGGGCGCATCGCGGTGCGGACGGTCATGACCTGCTCGCGCGGGACGTCCCGGACGAACTCCCGGACGTAGTCGTCGGCGGGTGCGCCGACGATCTCCTCGGGCGAGCCCAGCTGGACCACCCGGCCGTCGCGCATCAGGGCGATCCGGTCGCCGAGCTTCAGGGCTTCCTGGAGGTCGTGGGTGATGAAGACCATCGTGCGGCCCTCCTCGTGGTGCAGCCGGATCACCTCCTCCTGCATGTCGCGCCGGATCAGCGGGTCGAGCGCGCTGAACGGCTCGTCGAAGAGGAGGACCTCGGGGTCGACGGCGAGGGCGCGGGCGAGGCCGACGCGCTGCTGCTGACCGCCGGAGAGCTGGGCGGGTCTGCGCTGTTCCAGGCCCTCCAGGCCGACCTTGGCGACGACCTCGGCGGCCTTCTCGCGGCGCTCCGCCTTGCCCATGCCCTGGATCTCCAGGCCGTAGGCGACGTTGTCGAGGACGGTGCGGTGCGGCAGCAGGCCGAAGTGCTGGAAGACCATGGCGGCGCGGTGCCGGCGCAGTTCGCGCAGCCGTGCCTTGTCCATGGCGCGGACGTCCTCGCCGTCGATGACGATGGTGCCCGCGGTCGGCTCGATCAGCCGGGTCAGACAGCGCACCAGGGTGGACTTGCCGGAACCGGACAGGCCCATGACGACGAAGACCTCGCCCTTGCGGACGTCGAAGCTCACATCGCGGACGGCGGCCGTACAGCCGGTGCGGGCGCGCAGTTCGGCGGGGTCGAGGGCGGTGAGGTCCGGGTCGCCGGGGACGCGGTCGGCCTTGGGGCCGAAGACCTTCCACAGTCCGTCGACGGAGAAGACGGGGGTGTCGGCGACCGGGGTGTCAGTGGCGGTGGTGGTCACTTGGCACCACCGATCAGCTCCACGGCGCGCTCGCCGACCATGAGGACTCCGATCATCGGGTTGACGGCGGTCATGGTCGGGAAGACGGAGGCGTCCGCGATCCGGATGCCCTCCAGGCCGCGGATCCGCAGTTCGGGGTCGACGACGGCCTGTTCGTCGTCGGCGGCGCCCATCCTGCAGGTGCCCGCCGGGTGGTAGACGGTGTGGGCGGCCTTGCGGGCGTACTCACCGAGTTCCTCGTCACCGGTGACGTCGGCTCCGGGGGCGACCTCGCGCTTGAGCCAGTGGGCCAGCGGTTCGGTCTTCGCGATCTCGCGGGCGATGCGGATGCCGTCGACGAGGGTGCGGCCGTCGTAGTCGTCCTCGTCGGTGAAGTAGCGGAAGTCGAGGGCGGGCTTGACCTCGGGATCGGCACTGGTGAGGTACAGCCGGCCGCGGGACTTCGGCTTGGGGATGTTCGGGGTCATGGAGACGCCGAACTCCGGCCGCCGGTAGCCCAGTCGCTCCGGATTGTCGGTGAACGGGATCTGGTAGAAGTGGAACATCAGGTCGGGGCCCGCGTGTTGCGGGTCACGGCGCACGAACAGGCCGGCGTCGGAGTCCATCGCCGAGTTGTCGGGGAGGGGACCGTCGGTCTCCCAGACGATCACCGACTCGGGGTGGTCGAGCAGGTTCTCGCCGACGCCGGGCAGATCGAGCGCCACGGGTATGCCGAGTGCCTCCAGGTCGGCCCTGGGGCCGATGCCGGAGTGCAGCAGCAGGCGCGGCGAGTCGACGGCGCCGGCGCACAGCACGACCTCGCTCCGCGCCTTGACGAGGAGTTCCTCACCGTCCTTGGTGCGTACGTGGACGCCCTCGGCGCGGGTGCCGTTCAGCTCCAGCCGGTACGCCCAGGTCTCCAGCAGGATCGTGAGGTTGGCGCGTTCGTCCATCACCGGGTGCAGGTACGCCACCGACGCCGACGAACGTCTGTTGTCCTCCGGGTGGTAGGCCAGGTCGAAGAAGCCGACGCCCTCGGTGAACGGCCTCTTGTTGAAGCCCTCGACGCGCGGGACCTCGAGGGCCGTCTGCGCGGCGTCGACGAAGTCCCGGGCGATGGCGTTGCGGTCCTTCTCGTCGACGGGGACGATGTTGTTCTCGAGGCGGGCGTAGTACGCCTCCATCTGCACCGCGCCCCAGCCCTCGGCGCCGGCGGCCTCCCACTCGTCCCAGTCGGACGGCAGCGGCTTGAACGCGATGAGCGTGTTGTGCGAGGAACAGCCGCCGAGGACACGGGCGCGGCTGTGCCGGATGTGCGAATTGCCGCGCGGCTGCTCGGTGGTGGGGTAGTCGTAGTCCAGCTCGCCGCCGAGCAGGCCCATCCAGCGGCGCAGGGTCAGCACGTCGTCGCGGCCGACGTCGCTGGGGCCGCCCTCGATGACGGCGACGGTGACATCCGGGTTCTCGGTCAGCCGGGAGGCGATGACGGACCCTGCGGTGCCGCCGCCTATGACGACGTAGTCGTAGACGAGTTCACGTTCGTGGGTTTGTGCGGGCATCGGGGTGGTACTCCTCCGGGGACTCGGGGACAGGTGGGTGGGTCGCGGTGCGAGGAGCCGCGTGACGGGCGGGACGGCCGGCTGCGGAGCGGGCGGTACGAGTGCTGCGAGCGGTACCGCCGGACGAAGCGTGCTGCCGGACCGGGCGGCGGTGCGGGGACACCGCCGGGTGTGCGTGCACGGCTTCCGCGGATCAGCCCGCGAACCAGCGCACCGGCTTCGGCGCCAGGTTCTGGTAGATGTGCTTGGTCTCGCGGTACTCGGCGAGACCGGCCGGGCCCAGTTCCCGGCCGACTCCGCTCCTGCCGAAACCGCCCCACTCCGCCTGTGGGAGGTAGGGATGGAAGTCGTTGATCCACACGGTGCCGTGGCGCAGGCGTCCGGCCACGCGCCGGGCGCGGCCCGCGTCGGCGGTCCATACGGCGCCGGCCAGCCCGTACTCGGTGTCGTTGGCGAGGGCGACGGCCTCGTCCTCGGTGCGGAAGGTCTCGACGGTGAGGACCGGGCCGAAGACCTCCTCGCGTACGACGCGCATCTCCCGGTGGCAGCGGTCCAGGACGGTCGGCTCGAAGAAGTAGCCGGCCTCGGGGCGTTCGGCGGACGGCTCGGGCCGCTTGCCGCCGGAGCGCAGTACCGCGCCCTCCTTCAGCGCGGACTCGACGTACGCCTCGACCTTCGCGCGCTGCTGTTCTGAGACCAGCGGACCGCATTCGACGCCGTCCGCGGTGCCCCGGCCGAGCCTGATCCGCTCGGCGCGGCGGGCGAGTTCGGCGACGAAGCGGTCCCTGACCGACTCCTCGACGATGAGCCGCGCGCCCGCGGAGCAGACCTGGCCGCTGTGGATGAAGGCGGCGTTGAGTGCCTGGTCGACCGCGGTGTCGAAGCCCTCCTCGGTGGCGCAGGCGTCGGCGAAGACCACGTTCGGGTTCTTGCCGCCGAGTTCCAGGGCCACCTTCTTCACGCTCGGGGCGGCCGCCTGGGCGACCTTGGTGCCGCTGACCAGGCCGCCGGTGAAGGAGACCAGGTCGACGTCCGGGTGCTCGGCCAGCCGGGCGCCGACGGTGTGGCCGGGGCCGGTGACGATGTTGGCGACACCGGCGGGCAGTCCGGCCTCGGCCAGCAGGCCGATGAGGGCGACGGTGGTGAGCGGGGTGATCTCGCTGGGCTTGACCACGAAGGTGTTGCCGGCCGCGAGGGCGGGGGCGATCTTCCAGCTGGCCTGCAGCAGTGGATAGTTCCAGGGGGTGATGAGCGCGCAGACGCCGACCGGCTCGTGCACGACGACGCTGTGGATGTCGGGTGAGCCCGCGTCGACGACGCGGCCGGGCGCCTCCCCGGCGACCAGGTCGGCGAAGTAGCGGAAGGCGTCGGCCACGCAGTCGATGTCGACGCGGCCCTCCTCGGCGGTCTTGCCCGCGTCCCGGCTCTCCAGCAGGCCGAGCTCCTCACGGTCCCGCAGGAGCAGTCCGGCGACGCGGCGCAGCAGCGCGGCCCGTTCGGCGACGGGCGTGTGCGGCCAGGGGCCCTCGTGGAAGGCCCGGCGCGCGGCGGCCACCGCGAGGTCGGCGTCCTTCTCGTCGCCCTCCGCGACCAGGGCGAACGGCAGGGCGTCCGCGGGGTCGAGGATCTCGCGGGCGGCTCCCGAGACGGCGGCCCGCCACTCGCCTCCCGCGTGGATGGTGCCGCGCACCTGAAGTTCTGTGCTGTCCGCCATGTTCGGTAACTGCCTTCCGTTCCTGTTCCGCGTCCGTGCACCACGCATGTGTCAGCCACATGTGTCATCCACGAGACCGGGTGCTCCTGCCCTGCCGCCCCGAATGCATGCCGAATCCATGGCCGGAAGTGCGCCGAGTCACTGAATTCGAGGAGAAAGCGGGAGAAAGCACTCATCAACCACGCGTGCGGCGCCCGCGCCCACTGGTGACCCGCCGTTCCTTTGACTAGAGTCAAAGAACCATGGAGCCAGTATCGCCGGAGCAGGTGGCGGACTTCCGCCGCTTCAACCGCTGCCTGACGCGCCGGATCGGCGCGCTCGACGACCACTACCTGGGCCAGGACCGGCCCCTCGGCGAGGCCCGGCTGCTCTTCGAGATCGCGGAGCGCGAGGGCCCGGACGGTGTGTCCCTGCGCGAGCTGAGGAGCCGGCTCGGTCTGGACGCCGGGTATCTGAGCCGGATGACGAAGACCCTCCGGGCCCAGGGCCTGGTCCGGCTGAGTGTGCACACGCAGGACAGCCGGCTGCGCACGGTCCGGCTGACCCGGGCCGGACGCGCCGAGGTCACGGAGCAGAACCGCCGCGCCGACTCACTCGCCGCCGGAGTGCTCGGGCGGCTGGATCCCGGCGGGCGGGCGCGGCTCACCGAGGCGATGGCGACCACCCGGCGCCTGCTGCGGCTGGCGGCGATCACCGTCGAGCGCGTCGACGGGCACCACCCGGACGCCCGCGCCTGCCTCGACGCCTACGCCGACGACCTCGACGTCCGCTTCCCCGAGGGCTTCGACCGGACGGACCTGGTGGGCGCGGAGGAGGTGTCGGGGGCCGCGGGGGCGTTCTTCGTCGCGTACGAGGAGGGGCGCCCGGTGGGCTGCGGGGCGCTGCTCCGGCAGGCCGCCGGGACCGGCGAGATCCGGCATGTCTGGGTCCACGCCGACGCCCGCCGGCTCGGTCTGGCGCGCCGCGTCCTCGACACGCTGGAGACGGAGGCGCTGCGCCGCGGCTGGACCGTCGTACGGCTGGACACGCACGCGGCGCTCACCGAGGCGCGGGCGATGTACCGGTCGGCCGGCTACACCGAGATCCCGGCCTACGACGACCACGTGTACGCCGATCACTGGTTCGAGAAGCGGTTGTCCCGCTGAGCACCCGAACGCGTCGAGCCCCGCGCCGGTGGAACCGGTACGGGGCTCGCATGGCTCGCGGGCCTGGTGCGGGACGGTCAGATGAGGCCGAGACCGCGGACCGCGTCGCGCTCCTCCTCGAGCTCCTTGACGGAGGCGTCGATCCGGGCGCGGGAGAACTCGTTGATCTCCAGACCCTGGACGATCTCGTACGTGCCGTCCTTCACGGTGACCGGGAAGGAGGAGATCAGACCCTCGGGAACGCCGTAGGAGCCGTCCGACGGGATGCCCATGGAGACCCAGTCGCCCTCGTCGGTGCCGTTGACCCAGGTGTGGACGTGGTCGATGGCGGCGTTGGCGGCGGAGGCGGCCGACGAGGCGCCACGGGCCTCGATGATCGCGGCGCCGCGCTTGGCGACGGTCGGGATGAAGTCCTCGGCCAGCCACTTCTCGTCGTTCACGACCTCGGCGGCGTTCTTGCCGGCGACGGTGGCGTGGAAGATGTCCGGGTACTGGGTGGCGGAGTGGTTGCCCCAGATCGTCAGCTTCTTGATCTCGGAGACCTGGACGCCGGTCTTCTTCGCCAGCTGGGTCAGCGCGCGGTTGTGGTCCAGCCGGGTCATGGCGGTGAACCGCGCGGCCGGGACGTCCGGGGCGGCGGCCTGGGCGATCAGCGCGTTGGTGTTGGCCGGGTTGCCGACGACCAGGACGCGGATGTCGTCCGCGGCGTGGGCGTTGATGGCCTGGCCCTGCGGCTTGAAGATGCCGCCGTTGGCCTCGAGGAGGTCACCGCGCTCCATGCCCTTGGAACGCGGGCGGGCGCCCACGAGAAGACCGACGTTGGCACCGTCGAAGGCCACGTTCGGGTCGTCCGTGATGTCGATGCCCCGCAGCAGCGGGAACGCGCAGTCGTCCAGCTCCATGGCCGTGCCCTCGGCGGCCTTGAGCGCCGGGGTGATCTCCAGCAGGCGCAGCTTGACCGGCACGTCCGCGCCGAGCAGCTGGCCGGAGGCGATGCGGAAGAGCAGGGCGTAGCCGATCTGGCCGGCCGCGCCGGTGACGGTGACGTTCACGGGAGTGCGGGTCATGGCGTTCTCCGTATGACAGCTGGCGGTGGGGCGGTCCCTGCCCCGGGGTGCGGGATCCCGCTCCGGCTCGTGACCGGCGTCCACCACGATGATCGATCATCGGTTCGAATGATCGATCTCTTGGCGTCAAGAGAGATCCAGCGGTCAGGCTATCGCGCATCCGCGGGCACCGACGGCCGGGCTCCCTGTGGCCCGCCCCACAGAGTGACCGCGCGCGTACGGGGGTAGCCGGGAGGGCGGAAAGGGGCGGCCGCTCCGTCCGGGAGAGGTGGGGACGGGGCGACCGCCGTCGGGGACCGACCGTGCCGGACTCCCGTGGGGGTACTTTCCGCGTGCCCGCCTTTCGACGCGGCATTCACGTCCACACGATTCCCCCACACATATACACCCATACGGCTCACGCACGCGGGTCACTCCCACCAACGCCCAGGCCCGCGAGCACAGCACCGGACACGAACCCGTCACCGTCCCGGCGGAGCAGCTCGCGGAC
>NZ_NEUB01000150.1 GCF_002910825.1 Streptomyces sp. SM1
ACGTTCCCGCGCACAGGGCGAACACCGTGACGGCGGCTATCGCTGCGTTGCCCGGACCCCCGGCCCGGCGGAACCTGCGGCGCATCACGGACTGACCTCATTCTCGAGTCGGCCCCGTTCCCCCTCCGGGCCGCGAGGGGCGTCGGACCCGGAGGGGGAGGGGACGTGCGGTACCGGCGGGGACGGGCAGCGGAGGGTGCCCGTCAGATCCCGTCGCCTCTCGCCCGGCGATGCAGGAGCCAGGTACCGCCCGCGGCGGCGACGGCGAGAGCCGTCACACCGGCCGCGGTCTGTACGGGGTCGGTGCCCAGAGCACCACCGACCCCCGTCTTCACACTCCCCCGGGGATGCGCCGGCTGGGCCTCGGGCGTCAGCGTGACCAACAGGTCACCGGCCACCCGCCGGCCGCTCCCGGCGCACGTCGCGACGATCTCGTAGGTCCCCGGCTGCGCGCCCGGCGGCACCTGGAACCGCCCGGTCACGTCCCGCTCGTGGGAGCTCGGCGCCAGCGTGAACCGGCCCGCGCCGACCGCGGAGGCGTCCCCCGCCGCCGTTCCCCCGCCGCCGCACGCCGCGGTGTCCACCGTGACCTGCGAGCCCGGCGCGACCGACGACGGATAGACCTCCAGGCTTCCGGCGGAGGGGCCGTGCGACTCCGCGGCGTACGCGGGCGGAGCGGCGAGCAGCCCCGCGGTGGCCACGGCGAGCGCGGCGCCGGTCAGACCGGTCATCGCGGTGACGCCGGTCAGCAGCCGGGCGGTACGTCGCATCGATACTCCCTCGGGCTCACGAAGGGGACCCGGCCCGCGGCACCCCCATGTGCCGCCGTCGGACGCGTCCCTGCCTCTTCGAGGTAAGTGCCCCCGGAGCCGTACCGCCCCTCGGGGACGCGTCGGGGCGCGGGCCGAACGGGTGCCGGGCCGCACCCGGACGGCCGCCCCCCTTGTCGCGTTTCAGCAGGTCACCGATGCGAGCCGAACCGGCCGCGGTGAAGCACCCGAAGGGTGCGCGGCACGGGGGTGAACGGGTGACCGGGCGCCGGCGGGTGTGGCGGGTCCCGTCGCGGGGCGGGTGCGGGGCGGGGGTGCGTTCGTCCACCTGCGGCGTCCGGTTCTTCCGGCGGCGGCGTCCGTACGGCGGCGGTGGGGTGGGTCGTGGGGTGCGGAACCGGCGGACGCGCGGGCGCGTCCGGTGCTCAGCCCCGCCACTCCCCGCTCCCGATCGGCTTCCCCCGCGCCCGCAGCCGGGTGGCGACGGCGGGGGCGGCGACGTACACCCATGCCCGGACCGCCACGCCGTCCGCCGCCCGGACGACCTCCCGCATCACCCGCTCGTAGAGGTTGCGCGGATCGCCCGGAACGTACTCCTCCAGTCGGTCCAGTGCGGCCAGCAGCCCCGGATACGTCCCCGGCAGCGCGGTCACCAGCTCCCCGCTCACCACCGCGCCCGGCTCCTCGACGGCGTACGGATAACCGGGCCCCTCGTACAGCACCGCGCCCCGGAGCCGGCCGGGCTCCTCGCGCAGGGTGCGGCCGCGCAGCAGCAGGTCGTGATTGCGTTCGCCGGGGCGGAGCGTGCCGTAGACGAAGAAGGGGAGGTTCACTCGTTCACCCGCGTGGACCGTCGGCGGAGCCCCACCGCGCCGACGTGGCGCCGGGGCCTTGCGGGGAGGATTCTCCCCCCTCGTGCGGGGGAACTCCCGTGCCCCGCGGCGGCGTCGGCGTGCTCAGGGCCGTACCGCCTCCAGCCGCACCGCGCACGCCTTGAACTCCGGCATCCGGGACGTCGGGTCGAGGGCCGGGTTGGTGAGGGTGTTGGCGCGTCCCTCGCCCGCCCAGTGGAACGGCATGAAGACGGTGTCGGCGCGGATCGCGGTGGTGATCCGCGCCGGCGCCACCGCCCGCCCCCGCCGGGACACCACGGCCACCGGCTCGCCCTCGGCCGCGCCGAGCCGCTCCGCCAGCCGCGGGTGCAGCTCCACGAACGGGCCGGGCGCGGCCGCGTTCAGCTCGTCGACGCGCCGGGTCTGGGCGCCGGACTGGTACTGCGCCACGACCCGCCCGGTGGTCAGCAGCACGGGATACTCGTCATCGGGCTCCTCGGCGATCGCCCGGTGCGCGACCGGTACGAACCGTGCCCGCCCGTCCCCGGTGGCGAACCGGTCGAGGAAGAGCCGGGGGGTGCCGGGGTGGACGCCGGTTCCCGGGTCCTCGGACGCCGGGCAGGGCCAGAAGACGCCGTTCTCCTCCGCCAGCCTCCGGTAGGTGATGCCGGAGTAGTCCGCGGGGCCGCCCGCGCTCGCCCGCCGCAGCTCCTCGAAGACCTCCTCGGGATCGGTCGGGAAGCCCTTCTCCAGGTTCCGCTCCCCGCCCAGCCGCGCGGCCAGTTCGTGCACGACCTCCAGGTCGCTGCGGACACCCGCCGGCGGGGTGATCGCGCGGCGGCGCAGCAGCACCCGCCCCTCCAGGTTCGTCGTCGTCCCCGTCTCCTCCGCCCACTGCGTCACCGGCAGGACGACATCGGCGAGCGCCGCCGTCTCCGACAGCACCACGTCGCACACCGCCAGGAAGTCCAGGGAGCGGATCCGCTCCTCGACGTGCGCGGCGCGGGGCGCCGACACCACCGGGTTGGAGCCCATCAGCAGCAGTGAGCGGATGTCCGTACCGAGCGCGTCCAGCAGCTCGTAGGCGCTGCGTCCCGGCCCGGGCAGGGAGTCGGGGTCCACGCCCCACACCTCCGCCACGTGCGCCCGCGCCGCGGGGTCGGTCAGCTTGCGGTAGCCGGGCAACTGGTCGGCCTTCTGGCCGTGTTCACGCCCGCCCTGCCCGTTGCCCTGCCCGGTGAGGCAGCCGTACCCGGACAGCGGGCGCCCCGCCCGCCCCGTCGCCAGGCACAGGTTGATCCACGCGCCCACCGTGTCGGTGCCCTTGGACTGCTGCTCGGGCCCCCGCGCGGTGAGCACCATCGCCGCCTCCGGCTCGCAGAACAGCCGCACCGCCTCCCGCAGTTCGGGGACGGACACGCCCGTGATCCGCTCCACGTACTCCGGCCAGTGGGCCATCGCGGCCGCCCGGGTCTCCTCCCAGCCGGCGGTCCGCTCCCGGACGTACGCCTCGTCGGTGCGCCCCTCGGCGACGATCAGGTGCAACAGCCCCAGCGCCAGCGCCAGATCGGTGCCGGGGCGCGGCGCCAGATGCAGATCGGCGTGTTCGGCGGTCCTCGTACGGCGCGGATCGACGACGATCAGCGTGCCGCCGTTCTCCCTCAGCTCGGTGAAGTAGCGCAGGGACGGCGGCATGGTCTCCGCCGGGTTCGACCCGACCAGGATGACGCAGCCGGTCCGCGGGATGTCCTCCAGCGGAAACGGCAGCCCGCGGTCCAGCCCGAACGCCTTCCCGCCCGCCGCGGCCGCCGAGGACATGCAGAACCGCCCGTTGTAGTCGATCTGGGAGGTGCCCAGCACCACCCGGGCGAACTTCCCGAGGCTGTACGCCTTCTCGTTGGTCAGCCCGCCCCCGCCGAACACCCCGACCGCGTCCGCCCCGTACTCCGCCCGCGTCCGCCCGAACCCCCCGGCGACCCGCCCCAGCGCCTCCTCCCACGAGGCCGGCACCAGCGCGCCCCCCTCGGACCGCACCAGCGGAGAGGTCAGCCGCACGCCCGACGACAGCACCGCCGGTGCCGTACGCCCCTTCCCGCACAGCGCCCCCCGGTTCACCGGGAAGTCGGCGCGCTCACTCACCTCGACGGCTCTCCCGTCCGGGGACGGCGTCAGATTCATCCCGCACTGCAGGGCGCAGTAGGGGCAGTGCGTGGGCGTCACGGTGTCTGGCATACGGACCAGGCTGCGTCCCCGGTGTTACGCACCGCACCGGCCCCTGTTACACACCCGGAACGGCGACCTCCCCGCCGCCGGGGGCCCACGGTGAGGCGGCGGCCGGCCCCCGCTCAGACGCCGACGAGCCGGACGCGATCACCGCACAGGCGGGACATGTCGTCCGTGTCGGAGGTCAGCATGACCACCGGCCCCGGTTGGCGCAGTGCCATCTCGGCCACCGTGGCGTCGATCGCGTATTCGTGTCCGTGCAGACCGGCGGCCTTGAGCAGCTCCGCCGACGCCTTCGCTGCCCGCTCGGTCACCGGCTCGACCCTGACGCGGGACGGTGCCCACCGCAACCGGGCCGTGTTCACCCGTGCATGACTGACCTCGACGAGGGTGTTGGCCCCGACGGCGATGTCCGCACCCATGTCGTGGAAGACCTGGAGCATCGCGAAAATCTTGCGGTCCTGTGCGATCCAGGCGGAGAGGCCCTCGGAGTCCAGGACAAGGGTTCCGACGTGCTCGCTCATGCCGCGCTCTTCGAGCCACCGGCATCCGGGCTGCCGAAGATCCGGGAGCGGGCCTCCGCCAACTCCTCTTCGGCGAAGGCTCCGTACTCGTCCTGATGGCGGCGCAGATCGTCGCCGAGCAACTGGTGTCGCAGCTGACGCGCCACCGCTTCGGCGACATAGCCGGAGACGTTGTCGGTGAGCTTCCTCAGTTCGGCGACCTGCTCCGTCGGAAGCGTCACCGTGATGCGCGTCGTGTCCGCCATGGGAGCGAGCATACCGCAGTATGCGGATCGTCAGTCCGGCGTTCCCCGGCCGCGGGCCTCCGTCAGCGCCCGCTCCACTCCGGGCTCCTCGGGGCCGAGGAAGTGGGGATCGGGCCGGAACACCGCGTCCGTCGCCGCCTTACCCGCCGCGAGGACCTCCCGCACGCCCCCGTAGTACCAGGTGGCGTCATGCGGTTCGTCGACACCGACCCCGTACGAGGAGACGCCGGCCGTCTCGCACAGGGCCACCGCCCGCCGGATGTGGAAGCCCTGGCTGATCAGCACCGCGCGGTCGACACCGAAGATCCGCTTCGCGCGGACGCAGGAGTCCCAGGTGTCGAACCCGGCGTAGTCGCTGACGATCCGCGCGTCGGGCACGCCGTGCCGGGTCAGGTACCCGCGCATCGCGTCCGGCTCGTCGTAGTCCTCGCGGCTGTTGTCGCCGGTGACCAGCACCACCTCGATCCGCCCCGCGCGGTACAGCTCCGCCGCCGTGTCCAGCCGGTGCGCCAGATACGGGGACGGCTCCCCGTCCCACAGGCCCGCGCCGAAGACCACGGCGACCTCGGTGCGCGGCACGTCGGCGGCGTTGCGCAGCCTGCCGTCCGTCGTCAGACGCAGCCAGGCGGCCGGCAGCAGCGCCAGCACGCACACCGCCACCACCGCCCGCACCAGCCGCCGCTGCCCCGCGCGGGTGCGTGGCAGACGCGGACGGCTGACTCCGAAACGGCGCATCGGACGGCCCCTCCCCGATCGCTCCCCGACCCGGAGAGACGCCCGGCAGCGCCCGCCGGTTCACCTCACACCCTGTGACCAGCTTCACGCCGCCGGCGAAACCACAGGCCGAACGGCCTCACACCCACCACCGTGCACAGGGTGAACCACCGGAAAACGCCCGTCACACCCGCGCAACGGGACGGCAACGTCCCCCGGTGACGATCGAGGCATGACGGCGTACACCACGCACCACCGCACCGCCCGGCCCGCCCTCGTCGTCGTGGCCCACGGCAGCCGCGACCCGCGTGCGCTGAGCACCGTACGGCAGCTCCTGGACGGGATCCGCGCCCTGCGCCCCGGCCTGCCCGTGCACCTGGGCCACATCGAGCTGAACGCGCCGCTGCTCCCCGACACCCTGGCCCGGCTGGACGCACGCGGTACCCGGTCCGCCGTCCTGGTACCGCTGCTGCTCAGCCGGGGTCACCACGTCAAGCGGGACATCCCCGGGATGGCCGCCGGGGCCCGGCTGCACGCGCGTGTGGCCGCACCCCTCGGCCCGCACCCCCTGCTCGTGGACGCCCTCCACGCCCGCCTCACCGAGGCCGGCTGGCGCACCCCGGCG
>NZ_NEUB01000151.1 GCF_002910825.1 Streptomyces sp. SM1
CCGCCCCGCGGCCGGCCGCCGGCATCCGGCATCCGGCCGTCCGAGGAATGGGCAGGGCGGTCGCTTCCGCTTCGGCGACCATTAGGCTTTTGCGTCGTGACCACCGTCCGGCTCCCGCTCTTCCCCCTGAACACGGTGCTGTTCCCGGGGCTCGTGCTTCCGCTCAACGTCTTCGAGGAGCGTTACCGCGCGATGATGCGCGACCTGCTGAAGACCCCGGAGGACGAGCCACGCCGGTTCGCCGTCGTGGCGATCCGGGACGGCCACGAGGTCGCGCCGAGCTCACCGGGGCTGCCCGACCCGACGGCCGTACCCGACCGGGGACCGGCGGCGGGCTTCGGCACCGAGCCGCTGCGCGCCTTCCACAAGGTGGGCTGTGTGGCCGACGCGGCGACGGTCCGGGAGCGGCCCGACGGCAGCTTCGAGGTGCTGGCGACCGGGACGGCCCGGATGCGGCTGCTGTCGGTCGACGCCTCGGGGCCCTATCTGACGGCCGAACTGGAGCCGGTCGAGGAGGAGCCCGGCGAGGAGTCGGGGGCGCTGGCGGAGGGGGTGCTGCGGGCGTTCCGGCAGTACCAGAAGCGGCTGGCGGGCGCGCGGGAGCGGTCGCTGGCGACCGGCGCGGACCTGCCGGACGAGCCCGGGGTGGTCTCCTATCTGGTCGCCGCGGCGATGATGCTGGACACGCCGACGCGGCAGCGTCTGCTCCAGGCGCCGGACACCGCGTCCCGGCTCCGGGACGAGCTGAAACTCCTTCGCGCGGAGACGGCCATCATCCGTAATCTGCCGTCGTTGCCGGCGTCGGAGCTGACGCGCGGCCCGATGAGTCTCAACTGATCCACGACCGACCGGAGTGGCGGCCACCATGGCGAAGAAGTCCAGGAAGCAGCAGCCGGGCGGAACGCCCGCGACGGTGGCGCTCACGGCGGCCGGAGTGCCGTTCACGGTGCACTCCTACGACCACGACCCCGCCCACCCGTCGTACGGCGAGGAGGCGGCCGAGGCGATGGGCGTCCCGCCGGACCGGGTGTTCAAGACGCTGGTGGCGGAGGTCGACGGGGCGCTGACGGTGGCGGTCGTGCCGGTGGCGGGACGGCTGGACCTCAAGGCCCTCGCGTCGGCGGCCGGCGGCAAGCGGGCGGCGATGGCCGACCCGGCGCTGGCGGAACGCACCACCGGGTACGTGCGGGGCGGGATCTCGCCGCTGGGCCAGCGCAAGAGGCTGCCGACCGTGGTGGACGAGTCGGCCGCGCTGCACGACACGGTCTGTGTGTCGGCCGGCCGCCGCGGTCTGGAGGTCGAGCTCTCCCCCAAGGACCTGACGGACCTCACCTCGGCGGTCCTCGCCCCGATCGGACGCGTTCAGCCCCTCGACACCACGCCCGGCTCCGGCTGAGCAACAAGGGCATCTCGAAGAGAACCCGCGAACGCAGGAGGCGGATCGGAAAACACCGGGCCAACCACGGCCACCGCCCCGCCTGACCCGTCCCCCAGGGCAACACGGGCGGGCACGACGCCACCCGCCGGCCTCCGCGGGCGGTCGTGCCTCCCCCTGTGCCTCAAGCGTTCGGGAGGTACCCCCGGGGCGGCGCGGGCGGGCACGACGGCCCCCGCGAACGCCTGCAGCACCCCCCGCCCCGCGGTCAGTCCTCCGGGGCGGCACGGACGGACGGCCCCGCCCTCCGGCCTCGCGGCCGGTCGTGCCACCCCCGGTGCCTCAGGGGCCTGAGTGGTACCCCCGGGGCGGCACGGGCGGTCGCGGGGGCACCTCGCAACGTCGGGCCGCGTAGCGACCCCGTCCGACCGAAACCCCCGGGAACCCCGGAAAGCTACGCCCCCGACCGCGGCACGTACGGCTCGGGCGGCAGCAGCGGATCCGGATCGCGGGGACCGAACAGACTCGTCAGCCCCAGGTGCGACACCAGCGCCGCGAACGGCCACGCCAGCAACGCCCCCTTGGCCCCCAGTTTCAACGGCGCGTCGAAGGTGACCCCTTTGCCGACGGCCCGCGCCTGCGCGATCACGTCCTGGGCCGGCCCGAGCCACACCCCCAGCCGCCAGGCCAGTACCGACCCCAGCAGCCCTCCCGCCGCCATCCCCACCACCAGCGGCACACCACCGCGCCGCCGCACCAGGAACACGGCCAGCGCGCTCACCGCCCCGAAGCCCAGCGCGAGAAGCGTGAACGTGCCGTCCACCGCGATCCCCTGCTCGCCCTCGGAGTCCTTGAGATAGACGGCCCAGTTGTCGCCGACCACATCACCCACCAGCGGCACCCGCGGTGCCAGCCACCACCACAGCACCCCGAGCAGCACCCCGCCGAGCGCCACGGCCACCGCGGCCACCGACGCCTCGCGCAGTTCGGTCCTCATCCCGGGGCCGTCCTCTGCCTGCCACCAGCCGTGCCGGGGATACCCGGCGTGCCCGGACTTCCCGGCATGCCGGAACGCGACGGCCGCGGGCCCGCCGGACGCCGGCGACTGCCACACACCCCGCGCGGACTGCGCGGACTGCGCCGACTGCGCGGACTGCTCGTGCGGGGGCGGTGGTGGTGTCAGGGGAGCGCTCACCCCGCTATCGTGCCAGGCCCGGCCGTGCGGCGCGTCACCGGACGGCCGCCCTGCGGTACGCCCAGGTCGCCACGGCCAGCGAGAGGACACCGACGACTCCGCACACGGCGAGGTCACCGAGCACCCGGGCCCAGTCGGGGTGCGGTCCGAAGGTCCGCGCGAGGGCCTCGACGCCGTACGTCGACGGCAGCAGGTCGCGTGCGAGCCGCACCACCTCCGGCATCCGCTCCGGCGGCAGCACGCCCAGCAGCAGCGCGGCGGACATGCCGAGCTGGCCGAGGAGCGTGGCCAGCTCCGGCCGGGGCGCGAGCAGGCCGAGGGCCGCTCCCAGTCCGGCGAGCGCGGCGCCGGCGAGCGGGATCACCGCGATCAGGATCCACAGATGCGCCATCGGCAGCCCGAACAGCACGCAGCCGAAGACGGCGGTCACCAGGGTCCCCGGCACGGTGAACGACGCGTACGCGCCCGCCGCGCCCAGCACCACGGCCGCCGGCGGCACGGGCAGGGTCGCGTAGTGGTCCAGTCCGCCGCCGGCCCGCAGCTGGCCGAAGTACTGGGCGAGGAGGTTCAGCGCGACGAAGGCGACGACCAGCACCGCCGAACCGGCGACCACGGACCGCGCCTCACCGCCGCCGTCCACCACCCCGCGCATCAGGATCATGATGCCGACCGACTGGAACGTCGCCACGAACAGCAGCGGGATCCGCGCGACCCTGGCCCGGGACAGCTGCGCCCGGTATACGGCCGCCAGCGACGGCCACAGCCGCGCCCGGGGGCCGAGCTCGGCCGCTTCCGGCCCGGCCTCCTTCGCGGCCGGGGCACCGTCCGGCAGGGCTTCGGCGGGTACGACACTCACCTCGTGCTGTGCTCCTTCGCTCGGAGATTCACCCGGATGCGCGTGGGCGGCCGCCCCGTTCCGTACGGATGACACGGCCCCTGTGCTCACGCCTTCACCAGTCCCTGTCGTACGGCACCGCCCAGCGCCAGGTAGACGTCCTCGAGGCTGGGTGTGGCCAGCGTGAAGTCGTCCAGGGCGGCGAAGGCGGCACCGCCGGTGACGGTGGCGACGACCGTACGGGCCTCCTCGGGCGCCAGCCGCAGCGTCCAGCGGCGGCCGGACTCGACGACGCGGTCGCACAGCGCGGCGACCTCGGGCACGTGCAGGGGCGCGGCTTCGCGCCAGACCAGATCGACCCGGACCTCACCGGCGACCCGCTCCTTGAGCCCGGACGGGGTGTCGCAGGCGATGACCCGGCCGCGGTCGAGGACCGCGACCCGGTCGAGGACCGTCTCGGCCTCGATGACGTTGTGGGTGACCAGCAGGACGGTCGCGCCGTGCTCGGCGCGGCGCCGGTCGACGGCGGACCACACCGCCCGCCGGGCCACCGGGTCCATGCCGGTGGTGGGCTCGTCGAGCACGAGCAGGGGCCGCTCGCCCACCAGCGCGGCTGCGAGGCAGGCGAGCCGGCGCTGGCCGCCGGAGAGCTTCCTCAGCGGGCGTCCGGCGAGCGGGGCGAGCCCCAGTTCGTCCAGGACGTCGTCCCGCTCGGCCCGCGCGCGGCGCGCGTCGAGCCCGCGCAGCCGGCCGGTGGTCTCGGCGGCGAGGGACACGGTGAGCTCGTCGAGGGCGGTGGACTCCTGCCCGAGGTAGGCGAGGATGCGGGAGGCCCGCTCGGGGTGGCGCACGATGTCGTGGCCGAGGATGCCGACGCTGCCGCGGTCGGGCCGCATCAGTCCGGTCAGCTGGCGTACCAGGGTGGACTTGCCGGCGCCGTTCGGCCCGAGCAGGCCGAAGATCTCACCGCGCCGGATGTCGAGCCCCACGTCGTCGGTGGCCCGGATCTCGGGTGTCGCGGGGACCCCGCGCCGGCCGCGCACCGCCGGGTAGGTCTTGGTCAGCCCGCGCACCGCGCACACGACATCACCGTGCCGGAATTCCTGTGCCGCGCGCGTACTCACAAGGGACGAGCCTACGGGGTCGGGGACCCCGGCCCGTCCGCGGGTCGCTCGCGCGCCGCGCCCCGGGAGCGGACGGGACAGGACGCACCGGGCACGCCGGGTCGCGCCCGCGGACTCCGGGGAATCGTCCGGTCGCTCACCGTGTTCACCGGTCGTCCGCACGAGCGATCTCCCGGGAGCCGGTATGACCGACGAACCCACCGCCGTCCGCGAACTGCGCCTGGTGGTCACCGCCGACGACTACGACGCCGCGTTGCGCTTCTACCGCGACGTCCTCGGCCTCACCGAGCGGGCGGCGTTCGCATCACCCGACGGCCGGGTCACCATCCTCGACGCCGGCCGGGCCACTCTGGAGCTGACCGATCCGCACCACGCCGCCTTCATCGACGAGGTCGAGGTCGGGCGGCGGGTGGCCGGTCACGTCCGGGTCGCCTTCCAGGTCGACGACTCCGCCGCCACCACGGCGAAGCCGGCCGCCGCCGGTGCGGAGGTGGTCGCCGAACCGACCCGCACCCCCTGGAACTCACTGAACTCGCGGCTGGAAGCACCGGGCGCGCTCCAGCTGACCCTCTTCACCGAGCTGGACACATAGGGGACGCCGTCC
>NZ_NEUB01000152.1 GCF_002910825.1 Streptomyces sp. SM1
GGGCGGGCAGCACCGGCGCGGCTTCCAGTTCGGGGCGGACGGGCTCGGAGGCGGTCCCGTCCTCGTCGGCCCGCTCCCCCCGGGCGCTCAGGTCACGGACCGGCCGGCCGTGCGAGCTGACCAGCTTGGGAGCGGTCCTGCGGGTGAGCGGACCCGGCGTGCTCGTCCGGTCGTCCGGGTCCCCTTCCGTGGCGGCGGAGTGGGAGCGGCGGGGGCGGAACAGCCCGCCGTCCTCGCTCTCCCCGTCGCCCAGGGCACCCGGGAAGCCCTCGAGGGCGTCCAGGTCGACGGGGGCCTCCAGTTCGACGGGTCCGTCCAGCACCGAGGCGGGCAGCCGGGGCAGGTGCACGGGCACCTGGGAGAGCGCGGCGCGGCGGCTCTCCTCGGGCTCCCTGTCCTGGGAGCGCTGGGGGCGGTCGAGGCGGAAGCCGACGCCGTTGGTGTCCGGGATGTCGTCCGTCAGCAGGGCGTCGGGGATGAAGACGACGGCCGTGGTGCCGCCGTACGGGGAAGGCTGCAGGGAGACCCGGACGTTCTGCCGCTGGGCGAGACGGCTGACCACGAACAGTCCGAGCCGGTCCGTGTCGGAGAGTTCGAACTCCGGGGTCTCGGCGAGCCGGAGGTTGGCGTCCAGCAGCGCGTCGGCCGCCATACCGAGCCCGCGGTCGTGGATCTCCAGGGTGAAGCCGTTGCCCACCCGCTCGCCCACGACCTGGACCGCGGTGTGCGGTGGGGAGAACACCGTGGCGTTCTCCAGCAGTTCGGCCGTGAGATGGGTGAGGTCGGCGACGGCCGGGCCGGTGACGGCGACCCTCGGCAGCCGGCGGACCTCGATGCGCTCGTAGTCCTCGACCTCCGCGACGGCGGCGCGCACGACGTCCATGAGCTGGACGGGCTTGCGCCACTGCCGGGAGGGCGCGGCGCCGGAGAGGATCACCAGGCCCTCGGCGTGCCGGCGCATACGGGTGGTCAGGTGGTCCAGGCGGAAGAGGTCGGCGAGTTCCTCGGTGTCCTCGGTCCTGCGTTCCATGGTGTCCAGCAGGGTGAGCTGCTTGTGCAGCAGGACCTGGCTGCGGCGGGCGAGGTTGACGAACACCTCGGAGACGCCGGCGCGCAGTTCGGCCTGTTTGACGGCGGCCTCCACGGCTGCGCGCTGGAGGGTGTTGAGGGCCTGGCCGACCTCTCCCATCTCGTTCTTGTCGTACTCCAGTCGGGGCACCTCGGTCTCGATGTCGACCTGCTCGCCGGCCGAGAGGCGGCGCATCACGCTGGGCAGCCGCACGCCGGACGCCTCGTGGGCCTCCAGGCGCAGCTGCCGGAGGTCGCGGATGAGGCCGCGGCCGACACGTACGGAGAGGACGAGGGAGACGAGCAGGGCGACGAGTCCGAGGACACCGGCGATGACGGCCTGGCCGATGACGCCCATGGCGACGGGGCGGACGCGGTCCTGGTAGCGGTCGGTGGCTTGGTCGTTGAGGGTGCCGAGTTCGGCGAGCACATTGCCGGCGGCGGTGTCCCAGCTCTTCGCGGTGATCCCGCGCGGCGGTCCGGTGCCGGAGGAGACGGCGGCCTCCTCTCCCACGCGCAGCGGGGCGGACGCGGCGTTCTTCCAGAAGGTCTCGTAGCGGTCGCGTTCGGCCGCGGGCAGCTGCGGCAGACCGGCGTCGTACAGCAGCGTGCGCTGGGCGACGAAGTCGGAGATGTCCCGCACTTCGGAACGGGACAGTTCGCCGACGATCAGTGCCGAGCCGAGCAGGGCGTCCTCGCGGGAGAGCAGTTCGCGGGCGCGGGCGAGACTGACGAGGGCGCGGTACTGCTTGTCGAGCTCGACGTCGTCGACCACGTGCAGATTGGCCAGCAGCACGTAACACGGGTCGATCAGCCGGTTGTAGAGGTCGAGCGCCTGGGAGCGGTTGACGGTGCCGTCCTCGACGCTGCGGCGGAGGGATTCGACGCCGTTGAAGGACTCCAGCACCGCGCTGAGTTCACCGGAGTCCCCGTGCATGGCCTCCCGCACCTCCGCGTCGTCCGCGCTTCTGCGGACGGTACCGACGGCCTTGTCGGTGGCGGCCCGGCTGCGCCGGAGGGCGGCGAGTCCGTCGGAGGCGCGGGGGTCGGCGAGATAGACGAGAGTCTGCCGGCGCTCCTGCTGGAGGACGCGCACCGTGTCCTCGACGGGGAAACCGACCTCCTCCATCACCGACGACACGTCGAACAGATGGCTTGCCTCGCGGCCCGTGAGCACGGTGGTGAAGGCCCAGATCGCCGTCAGGGACACCAGCGGCACGAGAAGCAGCGCCACGATCTTCCGGCGGATGGACTTCCCGCGAAAGCGCATGGCCTCCCCCAGCTCGGTCCCCGGGCGGCCCGGGGGTACACATGTGCGTCAACAAACGGCGCGAGCCTACTACCGCAGCGGGGTCAACTCGAAGACCCGTCCGGAAGTCGTGGTTCCGTGCCGGTGACGGGAGATGGTGAGTTGTCCGGCCATTGCGGGAGATTGCCTCCCGGGACCGGGGGCGAGTCCGCCCGGGCGATCGGCCGGGCAGGCGGGCGTTGTTGGCCGATTTCTTTCCCGTTCGGGAATCTTCACGCCGTGCCGTTCGTCCTTCTCTGAGGGAAATGGGGGCGGAATCGGCCACAGGAGCCGTGTCCCGTACCCGGGCGGCGTAAAACAGCGCAAGCCGGGCAGCCACTGGGGAGACGGGTCTTCGGACACGGGCAAGTGGTCTGCTGGCGGTGGGGAGTGACACGTTGATGGGCACGGCGGAGCGGCGCGAAGCGCCCGAGGAGGACTCGGCGGTGCGGGTGGCATCGCGGTCGGACGCAGGCGGGCCGGGTCGCGGCACGCCCGTGGCCGGGCGCGGGACGAGTGCTGTGGCGACCGTGCACGGGACGACGCGGGAGAGCCGGGCCGGCGGTGCGGGGCGGGAGGCCCCGAGGGGCCCGGGTGCGTCCGCCGGTGCCCGCGAGCAGGGTCCTCACCGGACGCTGTGGGTCGAGGAGCCGGCGCGGCGACGCCGGTTGCCCGACCCGGTGCGGACGGCGGCCGTGCGGGCGGTGATCGTGATCGCCGTGACGCTGATTCAGGCCATGGTGGCTTTTCTGTGCACACTGGCCGGAGCCTGGCTGGCGTTCCCCATGGTCATCAGCAGCGTCGTCAGTACGATTCTGGCCACCTGGGCGGCGCTGGACGTGTGGGTGACCCGCCAGGTCTGGAACCAGCGCCATGGTGTGGTGTCGATGCCCAGCAGCACGGCGCGCGCCCTGAGGCGCGAGCGACGCCGCGCCCGCCGCCAGGAGCGGTCCGCTCAGCGTGCACAGGCACGAATACGCCGGCGCGGCGGAGCCGGGCAGCTGTCGCACCCCTGAGGCCGCCGGGGAGCCGGCCTGTCCGATACGGGCCGGCGGTGCCCTCGCTGGGCGTGCGCTCGGTACCCTGGGATCTCGCACGGCGCGGGCGTGAGCGTCCTGCGCAACTGCTCCCGACGGGATGATGAGAGCCGGAACCATGACCCGCGCGCGGAACGAGCCCGGGAGGGACGGGAAGGGCACCACGAGTGCCGTCCAGTCCGTGGACCGCGCCGTGAGCGTGCTGGAGATCCTCGCCCGGCACGGCGAGGCGGGGGTCACGGAGATCGCCGGTGAGCTGGCGGTGCACAAGTCCACCGCCTTCCGGCTGCTCGGTGTGCTGGAGAACCGCGGTCTGGTCGCGCAGGCCGAGGACCACGGCAAGTACCGTCTGGGCGCCGGCGTGCTGCGCCTCGCGGGGGCGGCCGCCCTGCGGCTCGACATCTCGCAGGAGGGGGTCCCGGTGTGCCGGGAACTCGCGGACGAACTGGGCGAGACGGTGAACATGGCGGTGCCGGACGAGGAGGCGGCCGTCAACATCATGCAGGCCCGCGGCACGGCGTCGGTCACGGCCCAGAACTGGCTCGGCCGGCGCACCCCGCTGCACGCCACGTCCAGCGGCAAGGTGTTCCTGGCCCATATGCCGCCCGCCCTGCGTGAGGGCCGCCTCGGCCGTCCGCTGCACCGGTTCACGGAACGCACGATCACCGAGGCACCGGTGCTGCGCGCCGAGCTGGCGAAGGTCTTCGCGCAGGGGTACGCCGTGACGCTGGAGGAGCTGGAGCTCGGCCTCGCCGCGGTCGCGGCGCCGGTCCGCTCGCACGACGGCTCGGTGATCGCGGCGATCAGTGTCTCCGGCCCGGTGTACCGGCTGACCGCGGAGCGGCTGCCGCGGCTGGGCGGCCGGACGGCTGCAGCGGCGGCCGAGCTGTCCCGGCGTATGGGCTACGGCTTCTGAGCCGCCGGGACGGTGCCTGATCAGCCGTTCGCCGGGGCGGGCCGCTTGAACATGCGGGTCGCGGTGATCTCGCTGTGCGCCTCCTCGGCCGGGTCCTGTTGGGGAAGCCCCGGCCGCAGGTGCTCCTCGACGCTGATGTACTTCAGGCCGGCCCGCAGGTCGGCGTCATTACGCAACCGGATGACCAGCGGGAACTCGGCAAGTGCCGTCGTGTCGAAGAGACCGGTGGTGTACAGCAGCTGGACACCGAGCGCGTCGGCGACCGCCCGCTGGAGCTCCAGCAGATAGGTGGCGTTGGCGCGGCCGATGGGGTTGTCCAGGAACAGCGTGCCGGCGTGCCGCTGCTTGTCCCGGCCTCGGTCGTTGGAGCGCAGGGCGGCCATCGTGCAGTACAGGGCGATGGCGGCGGTGAGCAGCTGACCGCCGGAGAACACGTCGCCCATCTGTCCGACGGGCACCCGCTCGGCCCGCAGGACCGCGTCCGGCTTGAGGATCTCGACGGCGACGCCCTTCGGCCGCAGGGCGGCGGCGACCCCGCGCAGCAGCAGGGACATGCCGTCGCGCCGCAGGTCGGAGTTCTTCTTCACGGCCGACCGGGTCGCCTCGTCGATGACCTCTCCGAGGCGCTCGGTGAGGGTGGCCTGGTCGGGTTCCTCGAAGCGGATGCGCAGGAACTCCTGCCCGGACCACTCGCCGAGGCCCTCCGGAAGCCGGGACAGCCGCTGTGCCGAGCGGAGGGTGGCGAGGGCCGAGTCGACCAGCCCCCGCAGCCGGTCCACGATCGAGTCGCGGTTGCGCTCCAACTGCTCCAGCTCGTCGGTGAGGACCCTGAGCCGGGGTGCGAAGGCGTCCGCCCACTTCTGGGCGTGCTCCGGCAGCGCGGAGGCGGGGAGCTCCCGGATCTGCTGGCGCGCGGGGGTGCGGACCTGCTCGTAGCGCGTGGAGTTGGCGTGCCGGACGAGGACGTCGCTCGCCTCGCGCACGGTGGATTCCGCGGCGGACAGGTCGGCGGCGCAGCCCCGCAGGGAGCGGCGGGCCTCGGCGGCGGACCGCCGCGCCTCGTCCAGTCCGCCCGGGTAGGGATCGGGCTGCTCCTGCTCCTCCTCCGAGGCGTGCTCGCGCAGCAGGTCGCGGAGCATGGCGGCGATCTCGTCGAAGCCGCCGGCCGCGTCCTCGGCGGCGCGGTGTGTGTCGAGGAGTTCGACGTGGGCGTCCCGGGCCTGCTGCGACGCCTCGCTGCGGGAGGCGAGTTCGGTGGTGGCGGTGCGCAGCAGCGCCTGCGCGTGCCCGGCGTCGCGCGGGATCAGCTCGTCGGGCAGTTCGGTGTGCGCCCCGCCGTCCTCGGGCGCGAGCCGCTCCGCCTCGCCGCGCAGCCGCCCGAGCTGCTCGCTCGCCCCGGACATCCGGGTCTCCAGGAGCTGCACCAGTTCCTCGGCTCGGGCGGCGGCGGCCTGCCGGCTGGGGCCGTCGGAGCCGTCGGGCGACTGGAGCAGTTGCTCCGCGCGGGTGCGGACCTTGTTGCTGAGCCGGTCCAGATCCGCGCGGGCGGCGCTCTCGTCGCTCTCCGCGCGGGCCTGTTCGGCGCGCAGGTCGGCGCCGACACCCGAACCTGGTCCACAGCTCCCGCTGGAACTGTTCCAGGACGTGCTGAG
>NZ_NEUB01000153.1 GCF_002910825.1 Streptomyces sp. SM1
GCCCCGTCTGCGGGCACGGCGTCGTGCGCGACCGGCTCGGCGTCCTCGGGTTCACCGACCGCCGGTACGTCCGTCGAGGGCACCGCGTCCTCGGGCTCGGCTTCCGGCTCCGCGGCTGCGGCACGCTCAGCCTCGTCGGTCACCGGGGACACAGGTTCCCCGGCTTCCACGTCCACCGGTACGACGGCCTCTTCGGAGTCGGTGACTCCACCGGCCTCACCCTCGTCGGACGTGCCGGAAGTCCCCTCGTCGGCCTCCGCGTCCGCCGAGTCCACCTCCAGGACGTCCGCGGCGCCCTCGGCGTCGCCGGACCCGCCCTCGGCGGACTCCGCCGGCGTCTCAGCCTCCGCGGCGGCCGACGCCTCGGCGTCCACCGCGGTATCGGCCGGGCCTTCGGCCGCGGCCGCGACCCCCGCCTCGGCCTCGGCCTCAGCGGTCGGCTCGGCCTCAGCCGTCGGGTCCGCATCGCCACGTGCCTCGGCGTCCGCCTCGCGCTCCGCGATCTCCCGCTTCAACGCGCCGGCGGAGAACCGGATGGTGGCACCGCTCTCCAGATCGCCGTTGTCGCTCTCCTGGGACTGACCCGCTCCGGCCTCCGGCGCGGCCGCACCGGGGTCCGCACCCGGATCGGTGTGCGGTGCCCCGCCCCCGCCCCCGTCCTCAACCTCAGCTTCAGCCTGCGGGCGCTGCGGCTCGAACCCGCTGCCCGCCGGAAGTCGCGGCACGGCCACCGGCGGCCCGGAAGGTGGCGCGGGCGGGGCGAACGGCGCGGGCGGGGTGAAGGGCGCCCCCGGCACAGGTCCCGGAACGTGCGCCGGGTCCGACGCCCCCACCGCGTGCGGCGGCGGAGTCAGCCCGGGCAACGGCGGAACCGGGCCCCTGGCGGGAGGAGGCGGAGCGGGCGCGGACCCGAATGCGGGTGGCGCGGCGGAGTCGGCGGAACCGGGAGAGTCACCGGCACCGGAGGACGAGGACGACGTCCCCGACTCCGCACTCCCCGAAGCGTTCTGCGTGTACCAGGCCGGCGGCGCGTAGTCGATGGTGAACTCGCCCGTCGTCTCGATGGCGGACTCCGCGTCGGGCTGGTCATCGCCGGGTGTCGCCCAGCCCCCGCGCGTCCCGTCCCGATCGCTGCCCACAGTTCCTCCTGTTGGTGGTCAAGTACCCTCATGCCGTGCGGGTCCGACCGTGTCGTGTCGTCCGAAGCCGGCCGAAGTCATCCGAAACCGTTCGAGGTTGCGGCGAGGCCGTCCGACCCGCGGTCGGCCGGCCATCGGCTCCCCCGGGGCGTCGGCACCTGGCCCGCAGGGTCAGACGCAGCGCCCCGTCCCAGCCTAATCATCAGTACCGGCGCCCTGGCAGGCCCGTCCACCGCTCGATGTGCACCGGGCGCGCCCGACATGTCCCGACCGGTCCGGCGGTGACGCTCTCGACGCCTCGGGTGAAAACGGCATACCACGTCAAATTCTGTGACCGACACGGAACTTACCGGATCGCCCTGCCCATGTGATGCCGGCCGGAGACGGTCCGGCGGGTGCGATGCCTCTGTCGGCGACCCACCGGACAGGCGCTGACACCGAGGCACTGCTCAGGGGACCGGGGCCCGGCACGTCCACGGGCAACACCGTTTCCCGCGCCACCCGTTCAGGCCGCCCCGAGCGCCGTGGTGGCTCACCGGTGACCGACTGACCGGCCCTCAGGCATTCATGGGCCGTGGGCGATCCTCGATGGTGGCCGTCGAGGAGGTCGTCGGTGCGGACCCGCACGCGATCCTTGCCCTGGTCCGTGACGCGCCGGCGGGGAACCGCGCCGACCCCGACATCCACACGGTCCGGCCGGTCGCCGCCATCGCGGTGGCGGCCGCACCGGCCACCCCCGCCGGGCCGATGGCGTCCCGCGGCGGTCTCACGCCCTTACGGGGCCGCATACACCGGGTCCTGCCGGCTCCCGCTGTCTTCGACGTGTACGCGTCGGTGCGGTCGATGACCGGCTGACGTACGCGTCCGGGAGGGCGGCACACGCTCGCGCCGCCCTCCCGGACGCGTACGGCGCTCAGCCCGCCTCGGGGCTCGCCGGCTCCAGATCGAACTCCCCGTCGCGCGCGCCCAGCACGAAGGCCCGCCACTCCGCCTCCGTGTACCGCAGCACCGTCTCCGGGTCCAGGGAGGACCGCATGGCCACGGCACCACCGGGCAGGTACGCGATCTCGACCCGTTCCTCGTGCTCCTCGGTACCCGGCGCGCTGTGCCACTCGACGCCGGAGATGTCGAGGGCGTAGAGCTCGTCCTTCTCCCGCTCCTTGCGTGCCTTGATCTCCTCAGCCGTCTCCGCCATGCCGCAGCGACCCCTTCCCGACGTGCGAACGATTTCGGGCGCCACTCTAGTGGCGCCCACCGTCTCACCTGGGCGGTTCCGCGGACCGGAGCGGAGCCCCCGCTGCCGCCTGGTACCCTGGCTGACGGCCGTATGTGTACGCACCCCCGGAGCGAATATCCGCCCTGGAGGCCGCGCCCAGCGGATCCCCGGCTTCCGAGTCATGGAAGACCCCCCGAGACGCAGACCGGGGGCACTCGGTGGCCACTCACAGACTATGAGGAGTACGCGTGTCGCTCGACGCCGCAGTGAAGAAGCAGATCGTCTCCGAGTTCGGTACCAAGGAGGGCGACACCGGCTCCCCCGAGGTCCAGGTCGCGCTGCTGTCCCGTCGGATCTCCGACCTGACGGAGCACCTCAAGACCCACAAGCACGACCACCACTCCCGCCGTGGTCTGCTGATCCTGGTCGGTCAGCGCCGCCGGCTGCTGCAGTACCTCGCCAAGAAGGACATCCAGCGCTTCCGTGCGCTGGTCGACCGCCTCGGCATCCGCCGCGGTGCGGCGGGCGCCAAGTAGGACGCCGTGAAGGGAGCGGTTCCCTGGGACAAGGGGGCCGCTCCCTTTGCCGTACGTGCGGACTGTCACCGCGACTTTGTACTGTGGTAGCAGAACGCACGGGACACGACTCAGGGTGATGACCCGGACCGCATCGGGTATGCGGCCCCACGGGCACCACCTACCGACGTCATCGGACGTCACGACGTACGAGGAGAAGCGCACCTCGCCGCCGCCGGTCCTCGGTAGTGGCCCCCGGAAGAGTGAATCCGGGTGCTTCGATCGAAGACCGGCCCGCACCAGTGGAGCGCTTCTCCGCCACCGTCCCCCCGCCACACGGGCGAGGCGGGACGAAAGACGACAAGTAACGGAGAAAACACTGGTGGAGAACGAGACCCACTACGCCGAGGCCGTCATCGACAACGGCTCCTTCGGCACCCGCACCATCCGCTTCGAGACGGGCCGTCTGGCCCGTCAGGCCGCCGGCTCCGCCGTGGCCTATCTGGACGACGACACCATGGTGCTGTCGGCCACCACCGCCTCCAAGAAGCCCAAGGACCAGCTCGACTTCTTCCCCCTCACGGTGGACGTCGAGGAGCGGATGTACGCCGCGGGCCGGATCCCCGGATCCTTCTTCCGCCGTGAGGGCCGGCCCTCCGAGGACGCCATCCTCACCTGCCGCCTGATCGACCGCCCGCTGCGCCCGTCCTTCAAGAAGGGCCTGCGCAACGAGATCCAGGTCGTCGCCACGATCATGGCGCTCAACCCCGACCACCTGTACGACGTCGTGGCGATCAACGCCGCCTCCGCGTCCACGCAGCTGGCCGGTCTGCCCTTCTCCGGCCCGATCGGCGGCGTCCGCGTCGCGCTGATCCGCGGCCAGTGGGTGGCCTTCCCGACGCACACCGAGCTCGAGGACGCCGTCTTCGACATGGTCGTCGCGGGCCGCACCCTGGAGGACGGCGACGTCGCGATCATGATGGTCGAGGCCGAGGCCACCGAGAAGACCATCAAGCTGGTCGAGGGCGGCGCCGAGGCGCCGACCGAGGAGGTCGTCGCCTCCGGTCTGGACGCCGCGAAGCCCTTCATCAAGGTGCTCTGCCGGGCCCAGGCCGACCTCGCCGCCAAGGCCGCCAAGCCCACCGGCGAGTTCCCGGTCTTCCTGGACTACCAGGACGACGTCCTCGAGGCGCTGACCGCCGCCGTCAAGCCCGAGCTGAGCCAGGCGCTCACCATCGCCGGCAAGCAGGAGCGCGAGGCCGAGCTCGACCGCGTCAAGGCGCTCGCCGCCGAGAAGCTCCTGCCGGAGTTCGAGGGCCGCGAGAAGGAGATCTCCGCCGCGTACCGCTCGCTGACCAAGTCCCTGGTCCGTGAGCGTGTCATCAAGGAGAAGAAGCGCATCGACGGCCGCGGTGTCACGGACATCCGCACCCTGGCCGCCGAGGTCGAGGCCATCCCGCGCGTGCACGGCTCGGCGCTGTTCGAGCGTGGCGAGACCCAGATCCTGGGCGTCACCACCCTCAACATGCTCCGCATGGAGCAGCAGCTGGACACCCTCTCCCCGGTGACCCGCAAGCGCTACATGCACAACTACAACTTCCCGCCGTACTCCGTCGGCGAGACCGGCCGAGTCGGCTCCCCCAAGCGCCGCGAGATCGGCCACGGCGCGCTCGCCGAGCGCGCCATCGTGCCGGTGCTGCCGGCCCGCGAGGACTTCCCCTACGCGATCCGCCAGGTGTCCGAGGCCCTCGGCTCCAACGGCTCGACGTCCATGGGCTCGGTCTGCGCCTCCACCATGTCGCTGCTGAACGCCGGTGTGCCGCTCAAGGCCCCGGTCGCCGGCATCGCCATGGGCCTGATCTCCCAGGAGATCAACGGCGAGACGCACTACGTCGCCCTCACCGACATCCTCGGTGCGGAGGACGCCTTCGGCGACATGGACTTCAAGGTCGCCGGCACCAAGGAGTTCGTGACCGCCCTCCAGCTCGACACCAAGCTGGACGGCATCCCCGCCTCCGTCCTGGCCGCGGCCCTCAAGCAGGCCCGTGACGCCCGCCTCCACATCCTCGACGTGATGATGGAAGCGATCGACACGCCGGACGAGATGTCCCCGAACGCGCCGCGGATCATCACCGTGAAGATCCCGGTCGACAAGATCGGTGAGGTCATCGGCCCCAAGGGCAAGATGATCAACCAGATCCAGGAGGACACCGGCGCCGAGATCACGATCGAGGACGACGGCACCATCTACATCGGTGCCGCCGACGGCCCCTCCGCCGAGGCCGCCCGCACCACGATCAACGGCATCGCCAACCCGACGATGCCCGAGGTCGGCGAGCGCTACCTGGGTACGGTCGTGAAGACGACGACGTTCGGCGCGTTCGTCTCCCTGCTGCCCGGCAAGGACGGTCTGCTGCACATCTCGCAGATCCGCAAGCTGGCCGGCGGCAAGCGCGTGGAGAACGTCGAGGACGTCCTCGGCGTGGGCCAGAAGGTCCAGGTCGAGATCGCCGAGATCGACTCCCGCGGCAAGCTCTCCCTGATCCCCGTGATCGAGGGCGAAGAGTCCGACGAGAAGAAGGACGACGCCGACAAGTGACGTCCCGTGGCTCCAAGGCGACGGCCCGCACCTCCTCGGAGGCGCGGGCCGTCGCCCGTACCCAAACCCTGATCAAGGGCGAGAACGGCATCGGCACGGTCCGCAGGACCACCCTCCCCGGAGGCCTGCGCATCGTCACCGAGACCCTGCCCTCGGTCCGCTCCGCCACCTTCGGCATCTGGGCGAACGTGGGCTCCCGCGACGAGACCCCGGCTCTCAACGGCGCCACCCACTACCTGGAGCACCTGCTCTTCAAGGGCACCTCACGCCGGTCCGCCCTGGACATCTCCGCCGCCCTCGACGCGGTCGGCGGCGAGATGAACGCGTTCACGGCCAAGGAGTACACGTGCTACTACGCGCGCGTGCTCGACACCGACCTGCCGCTCGCCATCGACGTGGTGTGCGACATGCTCACCGGCTCCGTGATCCGCGAGGAGGACGTCGACGTCGAACGCGGCGCCATCCTCGAAGAGATCGCGATGACCGAGGACGACCCGGGCGACTGCGTGCACGACCTGTTCGCGCACACCATGTTCGGCGACAACCCCCTCGGCCGCCCGGTCCTCGGCACGGTCGACACGGTCAACGCCCTCACCGCCGACCGCATCCGCCGCTTCTACAAGAAGCACTACGACCCGGCCCACCTCGTGGTCGCCTGCGCCGGCAACGTCGACCACAACAAGGTCGTACGCCAGGTCCGCGCCGCCTTCGAGAAGGCCGGGGCCCTCGGCAACGCCGCCGCCGAGCCGATCGCCCCGCGCGGTGGCCTGCGCAGCCTGCGCACCGCCGGCCGGGTCGAACTCATCGGCCGCAAGACGGAACAGGCGCACATCGTCCTCGGCATGCCGGGTCTGGCCCGCACCGACGAGCGGCGCTGGGCCCTCGGCGTGCTGAACACCGCCCTCGGTGGCGGCATGTCGTCCCGGCTCTTCCAGGAGGTCCGCGAGAAGCGCGGTCTGGCGTACAGCGTGTACTCGTACACGTCCGGCTTCGCCGACTGCGGACTGTTCGGCGTGTACGCGGGCTGCAGGCCCTCGCAGGTGCACGACGTGCTCAAGATCTGCCGCGACGAACTCGACCAGGTCGCCGAGCACGGACTGCCCGACGACGAGATCGAGCGCGCCATCGGCCAGCTGAAGGGCTCCACCGTCCTCGGCCTGGAGGACACCGGCGCCCTGATGAACCGTATCGGCAAGAGCGAACTGTGCTGGGGCGAGCAGATGTCGGTCGACGACATGCTGGCCCGGATAGCCTCGGTGACCCCGGACGACGTCCGCTCGGTGGCCCGCGACGTCCTGGGCCGGCGGCCCTCCCTGTCGGTCATCGGCCCGCTCAAGGACAAGCAGGCGTCCCGGCTGCACGACGCCGTCGCCTGACCCCTCCCGTAAGGAAGCAACGAACATGAGCAAGCTGCGCGTGGCGGTCCTCGGAGCCAAGGGCCGGATCGGCTCCGAAGCGGTACGGGCCATCGAGGCCGCCGACGACATGGAACTGGTGGCCGCCCTCGGCCGGGGCGACAAGCTGGAGACCCTCGCCGAGCAGGGCGCCCAGGTCGCCGTGGAGCTGACCACGCCCGCCTCGGTCATGGGCAACCTCGACTTCTGCGTACGCCACGGCATCCACGCCGTCGTCGGCACCACCGGCTGGACCGACGACCGCCTCGCGCAGCTGAGGGGCCTGCTGGACCAGTCCCCGGAGACGGGCGTGCTCATCGCGCCGAACTTCTCCATCGGCGCCGTGCTGACCATGAAGTTCGCGCAGATCGCCGCCCCCTACTTCGAGTCCGTCGAGGTCGTCGAGCTGCATCACCCGAACAAGGTCGACGCCCC
>NZ_NEUB01000154.1 GCF_002910825.1 Streptomyces sp. SM1
CCGCACGTCACGGCCGCCCGAGCCCCCCACTACGGCGAAGCGCGGCTCGACGCCCGTGGACCGCACGGCCCTCGGCGACTGCGAGCCGGGCATGGCGAGGGCGAGCACCTTCGACGCCAGCTCGGCGATCTCCGCCGGGTTGCGGTAGTTCACGGTGAGCTCGAAGCGGCGGCGCGGGCGGCTGCCGAGTGCCTCGTCACGGGCCTGGGCGGCCTCGTCGGGGTCCGACCACGAGGACTGGGCCGGATCGCCGACCACCGTCCAGGTGGCGTGCCGGCCGCGGCGGCCGACCATGCGCCACTGCATCGGCGTGAGGTCCTGGGCCTCGTCGACGATGACGTGCGCGTACTCGACGCGCTCCTGGGCGAGCCGTTCGGCCCGCTCGCGCTGGGTCTCCTCGCGCACCGGCATCAGCTCCTCCAGGCCGGTGAGCTGGTCCAGCGGGTCGAGCTCGCGCTTCCGGCGGGGGCGGGCCGGGGTGCCGAGCACCGCCTGGAGCTCGTCGAGCATCGCGATGTCGTGCACGGAGCGCCCCTCCCGCTTCAGCGAACGGGCGACCTTGCGCACCTCGCCGGGGTTGAGGACACGGCGGGCCCAGCGGCCCAGGCGCCGCTCGTCGGCCATGGCGTCCAGCACGGCGGCCGGGGTCAGCTCGGGCCACCAGGCGTCGAGGAAGGCGGTGAAGTCGTCCTCGGAGGTGATGTCCTCGTCGAAGGAGGAGCGCAGCTCGGCGGCGAGCTCCGGGTCGGTGTGCCGGCTCCCGGCGCCGGAGCGCTCCCACAGGGCGTCGAGGATCAGCTTGCGGGCGCGGGGGCGCAGCAGGTTGACCGGGGCGGTGCCGCCGAGGGCGGTGCGGCGGATGTCCGCCAGCTCCGCCGCCTCCAGTTCCAGGCGGCGGTTGAAGGCGACGACCCGCAGCCGCTGCGGTGAGCCGTTCGGCTCCAGTGCTCCGCGCGCGGCCTTCCGCAGCACCTTCAGCATGCGGTACGAGCCCTTGGCGCGGGCCACCGACGGGGAGTCGTAGACCGTCGCCGAGGCACCGTCGACCAGGGAGCCGATGGCACGGATGGCGACCTGGCCCTCCTCACCGAGGGAGGGCAGCACGCCCTCGGTGTAGGCGACCAGGAGCGGGGTGGGCGAGACGATCAGGATGCCGCCCGCGTACCGGCGCCGGTTCTGGTAGAGGAGGTAGGCCGCGCGGTGCAGGGCGACGGCGGTCTTGCCGGTGCCGGGGCCGCCCTCGACGTATGTCACGGAGGCGGCGGGGGCGCGGATGACCAGGTCCTGTTCGGCCTGGATGGACGCGACGATGTCGCGCATGGTGTGCGTACGGGCCTGTCCGAGCGCGGCCATCAGGGCGCCGTCGCCGATCACCGGCAGCTCGCGTCCGTCCAGGGACGCCTTCAGCTCGGGGCGCATCAGGTCGTCCTCGACGCCCTGGACCCGGCGGCCCTTGGAGCGGATGACGCGGCGCCGCACGACCCGGCCGGGTTCGACCGGGGTGGAGCGGTAGAAGGGGGCGGCCGCGGGGGCCCGCCAGTCGATGACCAGCGGCGCGTACTCCGCGTCGAGGACGCCGATCCGGCCGATGTGCAGCGTCTCGGCGATATCGGCGGTGTTGTCGTCCCTGATGGCCCCCTCGGCGGGCTCCACGGCGGTGTACGCGCCGTCCGGGCCCTTCGTGCCGTCCTTGCCGGGCAGCAGGTCGATCCGGCCGAAGAGGAAGTCCTCGTACTCGTTGTTCAGCCGGTTGAGGTGGATGCCGGCCCGGAAGACCTGGGCGTCCCGTTCGGCGAGAGCGCCGGGCGTGCCGACGTGGCCGCGCATGGCGGCGTCGGCCATGAGGAACTCCGCCTCGTGGATCTTCTCCTCGAGGCGGACGTACACCCGGTCCAGGTGTTCCTGTTCGACTCGGATCTCGCGGTCCCGAACGGAGTCGTGAACCGGTTCGACCGCGGATTCCTGCTGAGCCTGAGCGGCCACCGGGCCCCCTTCTGACGTGCTGGGCAGCCGTCAACCGTACGCGACGGGGGCACCTGTCGGCTACGGGCCTCCCCGGCGGGTTCCCCACCGGGCCTGACGCCCCGGGCTCAGGAGGCCTCGGCCCCGGACCGGACCGGCTGCTTCCCGGACCCGGCGGACCGCATCCGCGGACCGGGCAGGGGCAGACCCGCAGGCCCCCGCGGGAGCGGCGGACCGGACGCCCTCGCGGACCGCACCCGCGGACCGGGCGCGGCCGGACCGGCCGGACCGTGCCGGAGACGGCGGAATCCCGAACACCCTTCCCCATCCCCCGGGGCGTGCGAAGGAGGGGAGCACCGGCCCCCACTCACCGGCACACCGGACCGCACCCGCGCACCGGACGGGAGCGGACACGCAAAACCCGGCGGTGGGGCAAGCCGGACCGGCGCACCGTGCCGGAGACGGCGGAATGCCGCACGCCCTCCCCCCACTGCCCGGGGGCATGGCAGGGAGGGGGCGCTGCGGCCCCCTCTCACCGGCTCACCGGCGCTCGCGCGAACCGCCGGTTCCTCCCGCCGATCCGCCGGAAGGCCTACGCGTCGACCTCGACGAGCAGTTCGCCCTCGAAGGTCATGACCTGGAAGTGGTCGATCTCGTTGGGGTCGAAGGCGGCGCCGCCCTGGACGTACAGGGGCTGCTTGGCCTTGTCCGTCGTGGCGTCGGGCAGGCCGTAGCCCTCGCCGGGCACGGACCAGGAGTTCACCGTCTCGCGCTCGCCGTTCTTGCCGACGGCGATCAGTGAGCACTTCTGCTCGCCCTTGACGTTCTTCAGCTCCGTGACGATCTCGGTGCCCCAGAGCTTCTTCTCCAGGGCCACGGTCGCGGTCACCTGGGTCTCGGGGTCGGTCGCCATGATCTTTTCGGAGCTCTTGTCGAACGCCTCCTTCGCGGGGTTGGCCGCGAGCGTCTGGTTGGTGCCGCTCCCGCCGCCCGATTCGTCGCCCCCGCCACTCGCCGCCACGGCGACGAACGGACCGCTGACGATCAGCGCGCCCGCCGCGGCCACCATGTAGAAGTTGCGGCGGCGCTTGCGGGCCCGGCGCTCGGCGACCTCGTCGACCAGCTTCTCCACCACGAGGGGGGAGGGCCTGGCCGCCAGGGACTCGCCCAGCGCGGGCGTCCCGGTCTCGGGCAGGTCCGCGAGGGCGGCCAGCATCGGTTCCATACCGGCGAGTTCGTCGAGCTGCTGGGCGCACCACTCGCAGCTCGCGAGGTGCGCCTCGAACGTGGTGGCTTCGGCGTCGTCGAGGATGCCGAGGGCGTAGGCGCCGACGGTCTCGTGCTCGTTCGGCACCGGTGATCCCTCCATGGCACCAGACATACCCGTACCGCCCGTGCCGAATCCCTGGTTTCCCCCGTACACACTCATCACGCCGTCACCCCCCGCTCCTCCAGAGCCAGCTTCATCGACCGCAGGGCGTAGAAGACACGGGAACGGACGGTGCCGCTCGGTATGCCGAGTGTCTGGGCCGCCTCATTGACGGTACGCCCCTTGAAGTACGTCTCGACGAGGACCTCCCGGTGGGCCGGGGTCAGGTCGTCGAGCGCGTCCGACAGCGTCATCAGCCACAGCGCCTTGTCGATCTCGTCCTCCGCGGGGATGACCTCCAGCGGCGACGGATCGACCTCCTGCGGCCGGGCCTGCCGGCTGCGGTGGCCGTCGATGACGATGCGCCGGGCGACCGTCACCAGCCAGGGGCGTACCGAACCGGTCGCCCGATTGAGCTGACCGGCGTTCTTCCAGGCACGGATGAGCGTCTCCTGGACGACGTCCTCGGCGCGTTGCCGGTCTCCGGCGACCAGCCGCAGGACATAGGCCAGCAAAGGCCCGGCGTGCTCGCGATACAGCGCACGCATCAGCTCCTCGTCAGGTTCCGAGGGCTGTGAGGACATGCGATGTCGGGCCCTCGATCCACGTTCATTGGCCACGGCCGCATCCTTGCGCACGCCCACCTCCGGTGTCCGGGGGATCCCCCAGTCGGTCGCTCGACAACCGGTACGGACGGCAGGGGGCGGGTGTTCAAAGAAAGACGGCGGTTTTCTGCGGACCGGCGCGCCGACCGGGACATGAGAGCACATTCCCCCCGCCACTTCTTTACATTTCCGACACAGCGGCGCGGACGGCCGCGTCACCCACCGGGCGCGGGAGGCGAACAACGGTGTAACGCAGATCACTTCGGCGATTTCCACCCCGCGCACCACACGAAAGCCGCATAGGGCACAAGAGGCTTGATCCGGACACTCCCTCAGGCGCGGGAGAGGGCGGCGCGACGGCGGTGCCGGGCCACCCGTTCACGGTTGCCGCACACCTCGCTGGAACACCAGCGCCGCCTGCGCCCCCGGGAGGTGTCCACATAGACGATGGGGCAGTTGTCGCCCGCGCACTGCCTGAGACTCGCGCGGGCGACGGGGTCGGTGAGCAGGTCCACCGCGTCCCGCGCGACCGCCGCGAGCAGGGCGGCCCGGCCGGGCGGGCCGTCGAGCCGGCGCACCAGCGTGCCGTCCTCACCTAACACCGCGCGGAACACCGGGGGCGCCGCGCGGGCGAGTTCGTTCACCCGCGCGAGGGCGAGGTCGTACGAAGGGACACCGGGCGCCGGCCGGCCGCGGACCAAGGGGACGAGCTGACCGCGCAGTTCGCGGAACGCCACCAGCCAGGAGGTGTCCGCGTGGGCCAGCGTGGTGTCCTCGGGCACGAGCCCGGAGCCGGTGATCCAGGCGCGCAGCACCGCCGCGGACTCGAGCCGTTCCCCGGGATGGGCGGTCGCGAGCAGATCCAGGCAGACCCGCCCGGTGTCGAACCGCAGCTCGTAGGAGACCGTGACCGTACCCAGTGCCATGTTCCTGCCACCGCCTAGGTTGGCCCCGCGCGGAGGCCGGTGAGCGATCCGGGAAACCGTGCTCCTCCCACAGTGCCCGTCCGTCACGGCCCCCGGAACCCCCCGTGCTCAGCCGTCCCCGCAACCGGACTCGGCGGTCGGGTCCAGGGCGAGGCGGTAGCCGCGTTTGACGACCGTCTGGATCAGTTTCGGGGCGCCGAGCGCGGAGCGCAGCCGGGCCATCGCGGTCTCCACCGCGTGCTCGTCGCGGCCGGTGCCCGGCAGGGCGCGCAGCAGCTCCGCGCGGGAGACGACCCAGCCGGGCCGCCGGGACAGCGCCCGCAGCAGGGACATCCCGGCCGGCGGTACGGGTCTGAGCGCGCCGTCCACCAGGGCCGCGTGCCCCCGGATCTCCAGCCGGTGCCCGGCGACCGGCAAGGCGCGCGCCCGCGCGGGCAGTTCCCGGCAGAGCAACTGGACCAGCGGGCCGAGCCGGAAGCGCTCGGGCTGGAGCGTACCGATGCCGTGGGCCTGGAGCGGCAGCGCGGTGACCGGGCCGACGCAGGCGGACAGCACGTCGTGGCCGAGGGCGGCGAGCAGGTCGTCGAGCAGTCCGCGTTCCTCCGCGCGGGACAGCAGGGACGCGGCGGCGGGCGCGCTGGTGAAGGTGACCGCGTCCAGGACGCGGGCGACGGTGGCGTCGATGAGGCGGTCGACGGGGCCGATGTCCTCCGGCGGCAGCCACCGGTAGACCGGCACCCCCACCACCTCCGCTCCCCCGGCCCGCAGCGACTCCACGAAGCCCGGCAGCGGTTCACCGTGCAGCTGTACGGCGATCCGCAGCCCGTCCACGCCCTCCTCCATGAGCCGGTCGAGCACCTCGGCCATGGACTCCGACACCGGTGACCACTCCTCGGTCAGTCCGGCCGCCCGGATCGCGCCCTTCACCTTGGGCCCGCGCGCCAGGATCCGCACCCCGCGCAGCCGCTCCAGCAGGTCCTCGCCCAGTCCCCAGCCGTCGGCGGCCTCCACCCAGCCCCGGAAGCCGATGGCGGTGGTGGCGACCGTGATGTCCGGGGCCCGTCCGATGATGTCCTTGGTGGCGGTGAGCAGTTCGCTGTCGTCGGCGAGCGGCACGATCCGCAGCGCCGGGGCGTGCAGGACGGCGGCTCCGCGCCGCTCCAGCAGCGCGCCCAGCTCGTCCGCGCGGCGCGCCGCGGTCACCCCCACGGTGAAACCCGCGAGTGGACCGTGTTCCGGTGGCTGCTCTTCTTCGTACATGGCTCTCGTCCCGCTCGAGTCGGCGTACCGCCGGGAGGTGCGGCTCCACCTCCCTGCCGGCCGAGCCTGTCAACGATCCATGACGGGCCCGGTTCGGCTTCGTGTCACCAGTGTTACGTCATACGTCGGCGTAGCTGAGCTGCGACTTCTCCTCCGGGGCGGCATCCGGGTCCTCCGGCCGGGCCGCCGGGCGGCGCAGGTATACGGCCCAGGTGACCGCGAAACAGACCGCGTAGCAGGCGAGGAACGCCACGAACGCTCCGGTGCCGGAGCCGTAGGAGAGGAAGGACTGGCGGAACGCCAGGTTGATGCCGACCCCGCCGAGCGCGCCCACCGCGCCGATCAGTCCCATGGCCGCCCCGGACAGCCGCCGCCCGTACGCCGCCGCCTCCTCGCCCCCGAGCCCCCGGGCCAGCGCCTTCGCCTGGAAGATGCCGGGGATCATCTTGTACGTCGATCCGTTGCCGAGGCCGGTCAGCACGAACAGCACCACGAACGCGACGGTGAACAGCGCGAGCGACCTCTGCATGGACGCGGCGATCAGCACCGCCGTCGCCGCCCCCATTGCGACGAAGTTCCACAGGGTGATCCGCGAACCGCCGTACCGGTCGGCGAGCCATCCGCCCACCGGACGGATCAGCGACCCCAGCAGCGGGCCGATGAAGGTGACGTACGCGGCCTGCAGCGGTGTACGGCCGAACTGGCTCTGGAGCACCTGCCCGAAGGCGAAGCTGTAGCCGATGAACGAGCCGAAGGTGCCGATGTAGAGGAAGGACATGATCCAGGTGTGCGGGTCCCGCGCGGCGTCCTTGGCGGCGCCGGTGTCGTTGCGCACCGTGGCGAGGTTGTCCATGTACCGCGCGGCGAGCACGGCGGCGACGACGATCAGCGGGATGTAGAGGCCGAGCAGCACGCGCGGTCCCCCGCTCGCGCCGATGATCGCGAGTGCGGCGATCTGGATCACCGGGACGCCGATGTTGCCGCCGCCGGCGTTCAGTCCGAGCGCCCAGCCCTTCTTCCTGAGCGGGAAGAAGGCGTTGATGTTGGTCATGGAGGAAGCGAAGTTGCCGCCGCCGATACCGGCCAGCAGGCCGACGAGGAGGAACGTGGAGAACGACGTCCCCGGTTCCATCACGGCGAACGCGGCGACGGTGGGCACGAGCAGCAGCCCGGCGCTGATCACCGTCCAGTTCCGCCCGCCGAAGACCGCCACGGCGAAGGTGTACGGCACCCGGACCACGGCACCGACCAGGGTGACCATCGACGTCAGCAGGAACTTGTCGGCCGGCGTGAGCCCGTACTCCGGGCCCATGAAGAGCACGAGCACGGACCACATCGTCCAGACGGAGAACCCGATGTGCTCGGACAGCACGGAGTAGAGCAGATTGCGGCGGGCCACCCGCTCTCCGGTCCGGTTCCAGAAGGTCTCGTCCTCCGGGTCCCACTGCTGGATCCAGCGGCCGCTGGGGGCTGTCATGGGGCCTCCACTGTTCTCCGGGGCGCGGGCGGATGCACCGCGCGGGGATGATCCCGAAGGTAGGGAGGGGGCGTTTCCGCCACGATGGCACACAGTGACCGGCAGGGAACGTTGCTCTCACCCGTGGTGGGAGCGGGGTGAGAGGTTTCCGGCTCCGGGCACGGGCGACACCGTGAGGCTCAGGGGCGCGGGGGCTGCCAGTGGGGGTTCTGCTGGGGGTTCTGCTGGGGGTTCTGCTGCGGCTGGTACCCGGGCGGCTGGGTGGGCTGTCCGTACGGGGGCTGCGGCTGGGCGTGGCCGTAGGCACCGGGTGCCTGGGCCGGGGGCTGCGGCGGGGCGGCGTAC
>NZ_NEUB01000155.1 GCF_002910825.1 Streptomyces sp. SM1
ACCACCGCGGCGACCATCACGGCGTAGGCGGTCACGACCCGCCAGTCGGCTCTGCGGCCGGCACCCCGGGCCGGCAGGCCCGGCCAGGTGTAGCCGACCCTGCGGGCGGCCATCATGCCCCAGCCCGCCGAGCAGGAGCAGATCAGCAGCCCCAGCATGGCGATCACCGCCCCGCTGTCGCCGAAGTCGAAGGCGAGCGGGAAGGCGAACATGAGGGAGCCGACCGCGGCCAGCCCGACGATGGGCGCGAGCTGCCACATGCGCAGCCGGCGCTGCGGGCGCAGCTCCACCTCGACCTCGTCACCGCCCGCGAACATCTCGTCCGGCTCGGGACCGTCGTCGGTCACCCCGCCCGTCTCCTCCGGCCCGTCGGGGCTGAGACGGTCGGTTTCCTGCTCCGGCACACCTCGCTCGGTGGTGAGGTGTTCGGTGCCGTGTGCGGTGTCGCGAGGGCCGGCCTCCATCGCCACGCGCCCTCCCAACTAGGACTTCACTGGTCGATCGAAGCTCGATGATGGCACGGCGTCACATGCCCGGATGACGGCCTGGGCGTCCCGATGCCAGGACGTGATCAGGCTGTAACCGGTCGTTCGACCAATGACAACGCGAGCCGGGGAAGTTCCGCGAGGTCCACCGCGGCCCCACTCAACCAGTGCACCCGGGGATCGCGCCTGAACCACGAATCCTGACGGCGCGCGAAGCGCTTGGTGGCACGCACGGTCTCCGAGCGGGCCTCCTCGAGGGTGCGCTCCCCGGCGAGAGCCGCGAGCACCTGCTGGTAGCCGAGGGCCCGCGACGCCGTACGCCCCTCGCGCAACCCCTGCGCCTGAAGTGCGCGCACTTCGTCCACCAGACCCGCGTCCCACATCCGGTCGACCCGGCGGGCGATGCGCTCGTCCAGCTCGGGGCGGGCCACGTCGACGCCGATCTGGAGTGTGTCGTAGACCGAGTCGTGGCTCGGGAGGTTGGCCGTGAAGGGCCTGCCGGTGATCTCGATGACCTCGAGCGCGCGGACGATACGGCGGCCGTTGCCCGGCAGGATCGCCCGCGCGGCCTCGGGGTCCGCCGCGGTGAGGCGCGCGTGCAGCGCACCCGGGCCGCGCAGCGTGAGTTCCTCCTCCAGACGGGCCCTGACCTCGGGGTCGGTACCCGGGAACTCCAGGTTGTCGACGGCCCCACGGACGTAGAGGCCGGATCCGCCGACCAGGACGGGCCAGCGCCCGTCGGCGAGCAGCGCGTCGATCCGCTCCCGCGCCAGCCGCTGGTACTCGGCGACGGACGCGGTGACGGTGACGTCCCAGACGTCCAGCAGATGGTGCGGGACGTCGCCGCGCTCCTCGGGCGTCAGCTTGGCGGTGCCGATGTCCATCCCGCGGTAGAGCTGCATCGAGTCGGCGTTGACGACTTCACCCCCGAGCCGCCGTGCCAGAAAGACGCCCAGATCGGACTTTCCGGCCGCGGTGGGGCCGACGACGGCGATGACACGGGGGACGAGGGGTGCGCTGCTCACTGATCCAGTCTCGCAAACCTCGCACCGCGCCCTCGAACGGGTTACGTGACGCGGCACCCGCCGGGTCGTTGCCCGTTGCGAGGTTCCCGCCGCCGGATCGCGGTGGCGATGGCCCGGGTCACACGAACGGACACACCGGGCGACGCGGAATTTCGCCCGCACGAGTAACGTATGGAGTGAATATGGGCGTTTTTGCACGACTTTTTCGGAGGTCCAAGGCCACGGAGGAGACGGAGACCGCCGGGGCCCGGGCCGACCGGGCGACGGCGGGCGCCGGTACGGAGGACGGGACCGGTCCGCAGGACGCGGCCGGGACCGCGGAGCCGACGGGCACCGCGGGGGCCCCGGAGACCGCCGAGCCGGCGGTGAAGGAGGCCGGCCGGGGCACCGAGACCGTCGACATCCCGAAGCAGCAGTCCTCCGAGGCCGCCGACAGCGAAACAGGTGAGGGCGCCCGCACATAGTTGCCGCGAGGGAACGCGAGGGAAGGTACATCATGGGTCTGCTGGACAATCTGAAGGCCAAACTCGGCCCGGCCAAGGACAAGGTCTCCGGCCTCGCGCAGCAGCACGAGGACAGGATCCAGCACGGTCTGGACAAGGCCGCGCAGACCGTCGACAAGCGGACCAAGGGCAAGTACAGCGACCGGATCCAGTCGGGTACCGGCAAGGCCAAGGGCGCCGTGGACCGGTTCACGCACCAGAACGACCCCGGCGGCCCGGGGGAAGCGGGCGGCACCACCACACCGCCGGCAGGTCCGCCGCCGGCTTCCTGAGCGGTACACCGACGGACGGCCGCGGAGCGAGCGCGTGGAACGCTCCCGGCCGTCCGCCGTGTCGGCGTCCCGCCGGGTCGGGCCGGGGCCGCCGCGGGCGGCGGGCGGGCCTGGAGGGTGGATGGTCGTAGGTCCGGGCGGGCGGCCGGGGAGTGCGGCCGGTTTCTAGGACCAGGTGGCCACGATGTAGCCGACCCCGTACGGGGCGTCCTCGTGCAGGAGCGTGCCCTCCAGCCTGGTGTTCCCCGCCGCCGCACCGGCGAGGACCTGCCAGGGGGCCCGGCCGGACACCTTCAGTTCGCCTGCCAGCCCGGCGTCCAGCGCGCGCAGCGCTTCGGTGTCGGCGGCGCCCAGGGCGCGCGCGAGCTCGGCGTCGAAGGGGGCCGCGCGCTCGTCGAGGTAGCCCGGCGCCTTGAGGGTGCGGCAGGCGCTGGCGTCGCCCATGACCAGCACCGCCACTCGCTCCGCCCGGCCGGCGATGTTCTTCCCCTCTTCGACACACCGCTCGGCTGTGAGGGGGTCCCCCACGCCCCGCCCCTCGACGGGAGCGTCCGCCCACCCGGTACGGTCCAGCAGCCAGGCGCCGACGGCCAGCCCGTAGGGCAGTTCCCGCCCGGCCGGGCCCTCGCCCCGCCCCAGTCGTACGTCCAGGTCGACGCCGAAGCCCCGGAAGGATCCCGGGGTGCCCTGCGGGTAGCTCTCCGGCCCGGCGCCGCCGCCCGGGCCGACCACGACCAGCAGATCGGGCCGGGCGGCGGCGAGCACCCCCACGGCGTCCGTGCAGGCGGCACGCGCGGTGTCCAGCTCGGGGGCGGCACCCGCGGCGATCTCCGGCACGAGCAGCGGCGGGCAGGGGCAGACTGCGGCGGCGACAAACATGATCAGCAGCCTACTGCGGCCCGGATCGGCACCGCCGAGTCACCGCGGGACGGGTCGGGGCCGCCCCGCGCAGGACCGGCTCAGTCGACGGCGCAGCCCCCGGTGACCGCCGGCAGCGGCTCGGGCACGCCCACCTTGGGCAGGCCGAGCAGGACGCCCGCGGGTCCCGTCTCCTTCTCGGTGGTGCGCTTCTCCCAGGCGTCGCCCGCGCGGGTGCGGCGCACGTCCAGCACGGCGCCCTCGGCGAGGAGGTGGTGCGGGGCGGCGTAGGTGATCTCGACGGTGACCACGTCGCCGGGGCGCACGTCCCGCTCGGGCTTGGTGAAGTGCACCAGGCGGCTGTCGGGCGCGCGGCCGGAGAGACGGTGGGTGGCGCCGTCCTTGCGGCCCTCGCCCTCGGCGACCATCAGCTCCAGCGTGCGGCCGACCTGCTTCTTGTTCTCCTCCCAGGAAATCCGCTCCTGGAGGGCGACGAGCCGCTCGTAGCGCTCCTGGACGACCTTCTTGGGGATCTGTCCGTCCATCTCGGCGGCCGGGGTGCCGGGGCGCTTGGAGTACTGGAAGGTGAACGCCTGCGCGAAGCGGGCCTCCCGGACCACGTGCAGGGTCTGCTGGAAGTCCTCCTCGGTCTCGCCGGGGAAGCCCACGATGATGTCGGTGCTGATCGCCGCGTGGGGGATCGAGGCCCGGACCTTGTCGATGATGCCGAGGAAGCGCTCCTGCCGGTAGGAACGGCGCATCGCCTTCAGGACCGGGTCGGAGCCGGACTGGAGCGGCATGTGGAGCTGCGGCATCACGTTGGGCGTCTCGGCCATGGCGGCGATGACGTCGTCGGTGAAGTCGCGCGGGTGCGGGGAGGTGAAGCGGACGCGCTCGAGGCCGTCGATCTTCCCGCAGGCCCGCAGCAGCTTGCTGAACGCCTCGCGGTCGCCGATGTCGGAGCCGTAAGCGTTGACGTTCTGGCCGAGCAGGGTGATCTCGGAGACCCCTTCTCCGACCAGTGCCTCGATCTCGGCCAGGATGTCGCCGGGGCGGCGGTCCTTCTCCTTGCCGCGCAGCGCGGGGACGATGCAGAAGGTGCAGGTGTTGTTGCAGCCGACGGAGATGGACACCCACGCGGCGTAGGCGCTCTCGCGCCGGGTCGGGAGCGTGGAGGGGAACGCCTCGAGCGACTCGGCGATCTCGACCTGCGCCTCCTCCTGGACGCGGGCGCGCTCCAGCAGGACGGGCAGCTTGCCGATGTTGTGCGTGCCGAAGACGACGTCCACCCAGGGGGCCCGCTTCACGATGGTGTCGCGGTCCTTCTGCGCCAGGCAGCCGCCGACCGCGATCTGCATCCCGGGCCGGCTCGCCTTCTTCGGGGCGAGGTGACCGAGGTTGCCGTACAGCTTGTTGTCGGCGTTCTCGCGCACGGCGCAGGTGTTGAAGACGACGACGTCCGCGCCGCCGTCGGCGCCCTCGGCGGCGCGGACGTACCCCGCGTCCTCCAGCAGTCCGGACAATCGCTCCGAGTCGTGGACGTTCATCTGACACCCGTAGGTGCGTACTTCATAGGTGCGCGTGCCGCCCACTGACTGGCTCCGGTCGATGCTGCTCATGCCCCAAGGGTAGGCGGTGTCACGGACGGCCCTCCCTCGCGCGGGCCCGTCAGCCCCGCAGGGCCAGGTGGTACGCGGTGGCCCAGAGCACCAGGGCGCAGCCCAGGCCCACCGCGATCCGCGGGCTCCCGCCCGGCAGACCGGCCGCGGCCAGCGCGAACCGCGGTGCCCCAGGTGGATCGCCACCGCCGTGACGAGGACGGCCGCCACTTCCACGGTCACGGGTACTCCGCGGCCGGCGGGACGGGCGGCGTCGGCGGCATGGGCGGAGAGCACAGCGGTCATGCCGCCGTCAGTCAGGAGATACGACGTACCGGCACCGTTCGGCGGCCCGGCCCGGTCAGGCCCCTCCGCGCGGTGTCCATCCCTGCCGGCGCAGCACCGCCGCAACGTCCGGAGCCTCGTAGTGGTCGCCCTTGAGGACCTTGCCGTCGGGGCGCCGGCTGACCTCCCCGCCCGGACCGAGCTTCGTCATGTTGGAGCGGTGGACCTCGGCGATGACGGCGTCGAGGTCGATCCCGTGGACCAGCGCCGTGCCGTACGCGACGTAGACGACGTCCGCCAGTTCGTGCGCGAGCCGGTCGAGCGGCCCGGTCACCGCCACCTCCCCGGCCTCCCTGGCCTCCTCGGCGAGCAGTTCGCCCCGGTGGGCGGCGAGATCCGGCGAGACCTCGGACGGTTCGTCCCGCGCGTCCAGCCCGAACGCACGGTGGAACTCACGGACCAGATCGGCAGGCGACGCACTCATGCCGCGACTGTAGCGGCGCGGCCGCGTCGCCCCTCTCTGTGAGCTCCGCCCTGGTCAGCGGAGAGACGGGCTGGCAGGATCACGCGCATGTCCCCCACGCTGTCCCGGCTCGGCAGGCGACGTGCCCTGCGGAGCGCGGCCGCCGCCGTCGTGGCGCTCGGGCTGCTGCTGTGGTGGCTGGCGCCCTGGAGCGAGGAGCCGCCCGGCGGGGCGATCACCGTGAGCACGGGCACCCGCGCGGGGGTCTATCAGAAGTACGGCGAGCTGCTGCGCTCGTCGCTCGGCAAGCACATGCCCGACCTCGAGGTCCGGCTGGAGACGAGTGACGGATCGCAGGAGAACGTGCGCCGCGTGGCGACCGGCCAGGCCGACTTCGCGATCGCCGCGGCCGACGCGGTGGAGACGTACCGGCTGCACCACCGGTCGGGCGCCGGCCGGCTGCGCGGGGTGGCCCGCCTGTACGACGACTACGTGCAGCTCGCGGTCGCGCCCGACTCGGGTATCCGCTCCGTCGAGGATCTGCGCGGCAAGCGGGTGGCCATCGGGCCGCCCAAGTCGGGAGTCCGGCTCATCGCCAACCGGGTGCTGACGGCGGCCGGCATCGACCCGGAGACCGGTATCAGGCCCTCCTCGGACGGCATCGACACCGGACCGGGGCGGCTGGGGCACGGCCTGGACGCCTTCTTCTGGTCCGGCGGACTGCCCACGGACGGTCTGAAGACGTTCGCCGAGCAGTCCGCGCTGCGGTTCGTGCCGATCGAGGCCGACCTGGTCGCGAAGCTGCACGAGCAGGGTGGCGCCACGCGCCACTACCGCGCCACGAGCATGCCGGAGTCGGCCTATCCGGGCAGTCAGCTCGGCTCGGCCGTCCCGACGATGGCGGTCTCCAACCTCCTGATCACCCGGACGGACGTGGACCCCGAGCTCACCGAGTGGCTGACCCGCATCGTGCTCAGGAGCAGGGACAACATCGGTGCGCACGTCCACTCCGCCCAGCTGGTCGACGTACGCACCGCGATCTACACCGATCCGCTCCGGCTGCACGACGGCGCGCGCCGCTACTACCGGTCCGTCAAGCCCTGAGCCGTCGGCTCACCCGTCGGAGCGTTCCTCGGCACGGTCACCGTCACCCGTAGCCCGTGCGGCTCGTGACGCTCGTACGCGATCGAGCCGCCGCCCGCCGCGAGCAGGGCGCGGGAGATGGACAGACCGAGGCCCGACCCCTTGATGTTCTGGTGCCGGCCGCTGCGCCAGAAGCGGTCGCCGACACGGGTCAGCTCCTCGTCGGTCAGTCCCGGGCCGTCGTCGGTGACGACGACGGTGGCGGTGTCACCGTTGGAGGAGACCCGCACCTCGACGGTCTCGCTCCCGGGCGTGAACTTCACCGCGTTGTCGACGACCGCGTCCAGCACGCTGGACAGGGCCACGGGGTCGGCCCACGCGGTGGTGGGCGGGCAGGTGCCGGTCAGCCGGACGCCCTTGGCATCCGCGGTCGGCGACCAGGCCGCGACCCGCTCGGCGGCCAGGGCGCCGATGTCGGCGACCTGGAGGTCGGGCTCGCTGTGTTCGGCGACCGCCAGGTCGAGCAGATCGTCCAGGACCTGTGCCAGTCGCTTGCCCTCGGCCTGGACGGAGGCGATCTCCGCGTTGCCCTCGGGCAGCTCCAGAGCGAGCAGTTCGATGCGCAGCAGCAGCGCCGAGAGCGGGTTGCGCAGCTGGTGCGAGGCGTCCGCGACGAAGGCCCGCTGCTGCTCCAGCACGCTCTCGACGTTGTCCGCCATCTCGTTGAACGACCGGGCGAGCCGCCTGAGTTCCGGAGGTCCGCCGGCCGCCGCGACCCTGGACTTCAGCCGCCCGGTGGCGATGTCGTGCGTGGTGGCGTCCAGGACCCGTACGGGCCTGAGCACCCAGCCGGTCAGCCGCAGGGCCGCGCCGACGGCCAGCAGCATCGCGGCCGCCTCCCCCGCGGCGATGACCAGCCAGCCCCGCAGGATGCGGGAGCGCATCTGCCCGGTCGGCGAGTCGGTGACCACGACAGCGACGACGTCACCGTCCCGGATGACCGGTGAGGCCACCACGAGGCTTCGCCGCTGCCAGGGCCACACCTGCTCGGGATCGTGGCTGCGACGGCTGAGCAGCGCCTCCTCGAAGGCGTCGCGCACCTCGCCCGCGCGGGGCAGGAACCAGTCGTCCGGGGCGTGCGCCATGGGCGAGTCGTTGCGGTAGAAGACGCCCGCGCGGATGCCGTAGACCCGGTGGTAGCTGCGGAGCTCGCTGCTGAGCGTCTCCCGGCGCTCGTCGACGTCCCCGGCGGCCGGGTCGGCGGGCTCGGTGACGAACTGGGCGAGGGCCGCGAAACGCGCCGTGTCGTCGATCCGGTCGACGACGACCTTCTGCTGCTGAGCGCCGGCCAGGCTGACGGCCAGCGGAACGCCGAGGGCGAGCAGCACGGCCGCCATCAGGACGATGAGCAGCGGAAGCAGACGCGTGTGCACCCGGCCCGGCCCCGCTAGGCCGTGGGGGCGACGAGCCGGTAGCCGACGCCGCGTACGGTCTCGATGAGGGCGGGCATGCGCAGCTTGGCGCGCAGGGAGGCGACGTGCACCTCCAGGGTGCGTCCCGTCCCCTCCCAGCTGGTGCGCCACACCTCGCTGATGATCTGCTCCCGGCGGAAGACGACTCCCGGACGCTGGGCGAGCAGGGCGAGCAGATCGAACTCCTTGCGGGTCAGCTGCACCACCGCGCCGTTCACACTGACCTGGCGGGTCGGCAGCTCGATACGGACCGGGCCGAGGCGCAGTTCCGTGTCCGTGCTGCCCGTGGCCTCCTCGTGGACGCTGCGCCGGCTGACGGCGTGGATCCGCGCGAGCAGCTCGCCCGTGTCGTACGGCTTGACCACGTAGTCGTCGGCGCCGAGGTTGAGGCCGTGGATACGGGAGCGGACGTCGGCCCGCGCGGTGACCATGATCACCGGTGTGGCGGTGCGTTTGCGGATCTTGCCGCAGACCTCGTAGCCGTCCTGGTCGGGCAGCCCCAGATCGAGCAGGACCACGCCGAAGCCGTCGCCCTCGGGAACCAGCGCCTGGAGGGCCTCCTCGCCGCTGCGTGCGTGGGTGACCTCGAATCCGTGCCGTGCCAGCACCGCGGACAGGGCTGCGGCGACGTGGTTGTCGTCCTCGACAAGTAGCAGTCTCACCAGTGCCCCCTTCGGTTCATCGGCCGTACGATCTCTCTGTGTACACAACGCGTGCACGCGCGCGTGCATCTTGCAGTGACGCCGATGGACAAGGACGGCGTCAAGAGGGTTCCGGTTGCGCTTTCGTACCGTTACCGGGCTGACATCGCCCCTGCTCACAAGTGCTACGACAGGTGTCCGATTGCTATCGGATCGTGATGCTCAGATTCCCCTCAGATGTAATGACGCAGGTCTGGAGGATTACTACTGTCCTCCGAAACCGAGGAGGACGGAGCCCGAGAGCGATGACCGAAGTATCGGTGGCCAAGGAAGATGAGGCCGCGACCGGCGATCTGGTCGTCCTGAAGAGCGTCAACAAGCACTTCGGAGCGTTGCACGTACTCCAGGACATCGACCTGACGATCGCCCGCGGCGAAGTCGTCGTGGTCATCGGACCCTCCGGGTCCGGCAAGTCCACCCTGTGCCGCACCATCAACCGGCTGGAGACGATCGACGACGGGTCGATCACGATCGACGGCAAGCCCCTGCCCCACGAGGGCAAGGAGCTCGCCCGGCTGCGGGCCGATGTGGGCATGGTCTTCCAGTCCTTCAACCTCTTCGCGCACAAGACCGTGCTCGAGAACGTGACGCTGGGCCAGGTCAAGGTCCGCAAGAAGGACAAGAAGGCGGCCGATGGGCGGGCCCGTGCCCTGCTCGACCGGGTCGGCGTGGGCGCGCAGGCCGAGAAGTACCCCGCGCAGCTCTCCGGTGGCCAGCAGCAGCGTGTCGCGATCGCGCGTGCCCTGGCGATGGAGCCCAAGGTCATGCTCTTCGACGAGCCGACGTCGGCCCTCGACCCGGAGATGATCAACGAGGTGCTCGAGGTCATGCAGCAGCTCGCCCGGGACGGCATGACCATGATCGTCGTCACCCACGAGATGGGATTCGCCCGTTCGGCGGCCAATCGTGTGGTGTTCATGGCAGACGGTCGCATCGTCGAAGAGGCCTCGCCGGATCAGTTCTTCAGCAACCCGCGCAGCGACCGCGCCAAGGACTTCCTGTCGAAGATCCTTCACCACTGACGGCGCGCCCCGCGCCCTGACGGCTCGCGTCACCGGACCTGGACCGGACCGCGTCATTTCACCAGTCAAAGGATGTGCATCATGAAGCTCCGCAAGGTCACCGCCGCCTCGGCCGCCGTGTTCGCTCTCGCCCTGACCGCGACCGCCTGTGGCGGTGACGACGGCAACGACAGCGGCTCGTCGTCCTCGGGCGGTGGCGAGAAGATCAAGATCGGTATCAAGTACGACCAGCCCGGTCTCGGCCTGAAGACGCCGGACGGTTACACCGGCTTCGACGTGGACGTGGCGACCTATGTCGCCAAGGAGCTCGGCTACGAGCCCGACCAGATCGAGTGGATCGAGACCAAGAGCGCCGACCGCGAGAACGCCCTGGCGCGCGGAGACGTGAAGCTCATCGCGGCGACGTACTCCATCACCGACGAGCGCAAGGAGAAGGTCGACTTCGCCGGCCCGTACCTGCTGGCCCACCAGGACCTGCTGGTGCAGAAGGATGCGGACATCACCGAGGCCACGGACCTCAACGACAAGAAGCTCTGCTCGGTGACCGGTTCGACCTCGGCGCAGAACGTCAAGAACGACTTCGCCCCGGACGCCCAGCTGACCAACCGCGGCGGCTACTCGGAGTGCCTCTCCGCCCTGCAGAACGGCCAGGTGGACGCGCTGACCACCGATGACTCGATCCTCGCCGGCTACGCGGCGCAGGACGCGTACAAGGGCAAGTTCAAGCTCGCCGGCCTGAAGCTGAGCAACGAGAACTACGGCATCGGTGTCAAGAAGGGCGACACCGAGACCGTGAACAAGGTCAACGAGGCGCTGGAGAAGATGGTCAGCGACGGTGCGTGGCAGAAGGCTGTCGACGACAACTTCGGCCCGGCGGACTACAAGAACGAGCGGGCCCCGAAGGTCGGCCAGATCGTCAAGTAACGCGGGACTCCGCCGACGCAGGATCCCCGCGGCCTCCGCGGGGATCCGCCGACGTGCCGCCGCCCGCCATCTCTCCGGCGGCGGCGCGTCACGTCCGCCACGTACGTCACACACCCGGAAGCGCGGGAGATCGTGTTCGACTTTCTTTCAAACTATGACGACCCGTCCCTGCTGGGCGCCTTCTGGGTCACGGTGCAGCTCACCGTCTTCTCGGCCATCGGATCGCTGATCTGGGGCACCCTGCTGGCAGCCATGCGGGTCAGCCCTGTGCCTCTGATGCGCGGCTTCGGCACCGCTTATGTGAACATCGTCCGGAACATCCCCCTGACCGTCATCATCGTCTTCACGTCGCTCGGCCTCGCCGACATCTTCGGCGTGGCGATGGGCGCACCGGACGACTTCGAACTCAAGTACTTCCGGCTGGCCGTCCTCGGTCTCGTCGCCTACACGGCGGCCTTCGTGTGCGAGGCGATCCGCTCCGGCATCAACACGGTGCCCGTCGGGCAGGCGGAGGCGGCTCGGGCCCTCGGGCTCAGCTTCAGCCAGGTGCTCAGGCTCGTGGTGCTGCCGCAGGCGTTCCGCTCGGTGATCGGCCCGCTGGCCAACGTGCTGATCGCACTGACCAAGAACACCACCGTGGCGGCCACCATCGGTGTCGCGGAGGCCGCTTTCCTCATGAAGGAAATGATCGAGAACGAGGCACAGACGCTGCTCATCGGCGCGGTCTTCGCCTTCGGGTTCGTGGTACTGACCCTGCCCACCGGCCTGTTCCTCAACTGGCTGAGCAAGCGCCTGGCGGTGAAGCGATGACTTCTGTTCTCTACGACGCCCCCGGCCCGAAGGCCAGGCGGCGCAACCTGGTCTTCTCGGTCGTCTTCGTCGCCCTGCTCGCCCTGCTGCTGTGGTGGGTCTGGCAGGTACTGGACGACAAGGGCCAGCTCGAATGGTCCCTGTGGAAGCCGTTCACCACGGCCGACGCCTGGACGACGTACCTGCTGCCGGGCCTCGCCGACACCCTGAAGGCGGCGGCGCTGGCCATGGTCATCGCCCTCCCGCTGGGCGCGGTCCTCGGCATCGCACGCATGTCCGACCACCGCTGGGTGCGTGTCCCGGCCGGTGCGGTGGTGGAGTTCTTCCGCGCCATCCCGGTGCTGCTGCTGATGCTGTTCGCCAACGAGTTCTTCGCCCGTTCCACGGGCGTCGCCAGTGCCGACCGGCCGCTGTACGCGGTCGTCACGGGCCTGGTGCTCTACAACGCCTCGGTCCTCGCCGAGGTGGTGCGGGCCGGCATCCTCGCCCTGCCCAGGGGCCAGAGCGAGGCGGCCCAGGCCATCGGCCTGCGCAAGAGCCAGACGATGCGCAGCATCCTGCTGCCGCAGGCGGTCACGGTGATGCTCCCGGCGATCGTCAGCCAGCTGGTCGTCATCGTGAAGGACACGGCGCTGGGCGGCGTGATGCTCGGCTTCACCGAGCTGCTCAACTCGCGCGGCACGCTCGCGGCCAACTACGCCAACGTCATCCCCAGCTTCATCGTGGTGGCGGTCATCTTCATCGTCCTCAACTTCATCCTCACCTCGTTCGCCTCCTGGCTCGAGGCCCGACTGCGCCGCAGCAAGCGGAGCACCGGCGCGGTGCTCGGCACGGACGACGTCGACGACCTGAACGCGGCCGAGATCGGGGGCACCCGGGCGACCGGCGCGGATCAATGACGCGCGTCCGACGTACGGCATGACTGTGGCCCGCCGTTTCCCGGCGGGCCACAGTCATGCCGTGTGGCCCGCCGCTGTCACCGGTGCCGGGGAGCGGTACACGCCGGACTCATGTCATGAGCAGTCAAGTGTGGTGACGGACGTCGACCCCACTTCATGATCGCCACCTGCCTTCGGTCACTTGACGCAAGCACCGGCAATAGGTTGCATACGTTCTGTGACCGTGCACCCTGCTCCATCTTCCTGTACCTCCGCGTCTCCTCGGACGTCACTTCGGGCAGGGGGCGCCGCGCCGTGGACCCGGTGATCATCGTCGGTGCGGGGCCCGTCGGGCTCACGCTCGCCCTGGCGCTGGCACGTCAGGAGGTGCCGTGCGTGGTCCTCGACGAAGGGCCGGGCAAGGACGAGCCGCGTCCGGCGCGCACCGTCGTCCTGCGCGAGGACACCGCCGCGCTCATCGAGCGGCTGACCGGCGTACCGCTCGCGCACGCCGGTGTCCGTTGGGCCGGATGGCGGTCCGTGCGGCGCAAGCAGGTGATGTGCGAGGTCGCCTTCGGCGACGCCGACCCCGCTCCCCTGCACATCGCCCAGCACGTCCTGACGGATGCCCTGCGCACGGCGCTCGCCGGCGAGCGGCTCGTGAGGACCGCCGTGGACAGCCGGCTGGACACCATAGAGCAGGAACCCTCGGGCGTCACCGCCCACACCCGCGGCACGACGGGCACGTGGTGGCGCGGCAGCTACCTGGTCGGCTGCGACGGGCCGCGCTCGACCGTGCGCAAACTCCAGGACATCCGCTTCCCCGGCCGCACCGCGGTGGAGCGCCACGCCGTGGCCACCCTGCGCGCCGAGCTTCCCTGGTACGAGGAGGCGCTGCTGCACCGCCAGCCGCCATGGCGTACGTCCGGGCCCTCGGCCGGGGAGATCACCGCACGGCCGCTGCCGGACGACGTGTGGCGGCTGGACTGGCTGCTGCCGCCGGGCAAGGACCTGGTCACGCCCGAACTGCTGCTGACCCGCGTCCGGGAGACGCTGGCCGGCTGGGGCGGCGGCCCCACCCCGCCGTACGAACTGCTGGACACCGGGGTCCACACCGTGCACCACCGGCTGGCCCGGCGCTGGCGGGCCGACCGCGTGTTCCTCGCCGGGGACGCGGCCCATCTGCTCGGCGCGCTGGGCACGCACGGGCTGGACGAGGGGCTCCGCGACGCGGACAACCTCGCGTGGAAGCTGGCACTGGCCTGGCACCACGGTCCGCACGAGGCGCTGCTCGACAGCTACCAGACCGAGCGCCGCGCGATCGTCGCCGCCCGGCTGCGCGCCGCCGACCAGGCACTGCCGCTGCTGCGGAGCGGGGGAGGACTGCGCGCCTACGTTCCCGGCACCGCGCGGGGACACGACACGCTGCTGATGGACGGCCACCTGGGGCGGGGCGCTCTGGGCGCACCGGGGACGTACGCCGCCTCGCCGCTCGCGCCCGGTCCGCTCGAGGGCGCGGCGCCGGTCGGAACGGCGCCCGGGGCCGCGGTGACGGATGTGCGGGTGACGGCGGAGGACGGCACGTTCGTCCGGCTGCGGGACCGGCTCGGCCGGGGTGCGCTGCTGGTGGTGCTGATCGCGCCGGGTACGGGTGTGTGGGAACGCCGGCACTGGGTCTCCGCCGGGATCATGCCCCGGCTGGCGGCGGCCGTCTCGGCGCTGCCGCACCACGCCGAACTGCTGGTCGCCGAGAGCTACCCGGGTGCGGCGGCCCACACCGTGCTGCTGGTACGCCCCGACGGCCACCTGGTGACGGCCCTGAGCGGGGTCCGCCCGGCGGATCTGTACGCGGCGGCGGAAGCGATGCTCGGCGGACCGGCCGCGGAGGAGGCGGAGACGGACGCCAAGGAGGACGCCGGGGTGGCGTCGCGCTGAGGTTCCGGGCCGGCGCATCGACGCGGTGCGTCGGCCGTGGGCGCCGAGGGCGCGGTGCCCACACGAGAACAGTGGAGGCGGACATCGGGAACCCCTTCAACAGGAACAAGGGAGGACATCCGGTGATGTGTTCTTCATCACCTGCCCCACCAAAACCCATCAAGAGTTACGTGAAAATTTTTTCGTCAATTAGATTACGCGAAATGGTGCTGGACAAGCGAAGCTCGCTTCGTAAGATGAAGGTCATGAGCCAGCCCTCCTCCGGACGCGGGGACCAGTGGACGTTCTTGACCAATCACGCCCGCGTCCTGATCGCCCTCGCCCAGGCCCCCGATACACGACTCCGGGACGTCGCCGAGCACATCGGCATCACCGAACGCGCCGTGCAGTTGATCGTCGCCGACCTCGAAGCGGCCGGCTATCTCACGCGCACACGCGTCGGCCGCCGCAACCGCTACACGATCGACCCCACCGTCGCCCTGCGCCATCCCACCGAGGCCGACCACCCCGTCGGTGACCTGCTGGCGACCTTCATCCACCGCGAGGACACCCCGGCAGCCGACTCCGGACGCGCCGCCTCGTAAGGCGTCCGGCGCCCGCGTCAGACAAAGGAGCGCGGTCAGCGGCACCCAGGACACAGGCGGCGCCGCATGGACGAACGGGCCGCCCCGGATCGCCGCCGCCTCCATCACCGTGTGCGCATCGAGCCCCTCCGGTCCGCTGCAGGAGACCACCAGGCGTGAGCAGTGGTGGGTGATGGCCGCGTCCAGCAGGCCCCTCGCCGCGCACAGCCGCCCGCCCCGCCCGGCAGGACGGTGATAGACGGCCGGCTCGTACCCGATCCCCGCATGGGCCAGGCGCACAAGAGCACGCCCCAGCACCGCGCGGACCGTCACGCCGTCCGGCGCCGGCGCCACGGCTCGGGGCAGCAGTGGTGGCAGTACAGCGATCAGCAGCAGCGGTGCGCCGCGCGCGACGGCGAGCCGGGCGGCCGCGTCCACCACGGGGACGTCGTCGAGACGGTCGGCCAGCACTGCGGCCACAGGGCGCGGAGGGCGTGACCGACCCGACATGGAGACGGAGTTCGCGGCGGGTGAGAAGGACGGACCGAGGACGCTCATGATCGTCACGCCTTCCGGGCGAGGGAGGAAAGGGCACCTCCAGGGTCCCCTCCCTCAAGAAAGCACGTCAACAGTTACGCGAAAGATTTTTCGCGTAACTAGTATCGCACTACGGTGCGGATCGGCAGGCGGCAGGCGGCAGGCGGATACACCAGCCCAGCTGGTACGTAAGTGGAATAAGTGACACAAGTGGCGGAATGCGGCATTGCTTTCCACAATGGATCGGGCGTCACGAGGTCCGTGGCGCCGACCACGGCAGCACGCGACACAGAACAGCCGCCGGACAACCTGACCGGCCGGAGGGGGCTGCTGGGCATCGACGAACCTCGTCGCGCGCTGCGTCCGAGAGCCACTCGTCCGGAAGCCGGGCCCTACGCACGACCGGGCCCCCAGAAGGGAGTTCCTATGACGAACCCGCGCGGCAGGAAGATAGCCTCCGCCACCGCCGGTGCCTGCGTACTGTCCCTCGCCGTGGCCGTCCCGGCCGCCGCGGAGAGCACGGCGCAGGACAACGGCAAGGCGTCCGTGTCCGTGTTCCACGGCGTCCCCGGCCTCACCGTCGACGTGTACGCCAACGGGAACGAACTGCTTCCCGACTTCGAGCCCGGCACCCTGACCGATCCCCAGCCCCTGGACGCGGGCACCTACGACATCAAGATCTTCCCCGACGGTGAAGGACCCGACGGAGATCCCGCCATCCGGAAGAGCGTCGACGTCCCGGCCGGGGCGAACGCCACGCTCGCGGCCCACCTCGACGCGCAGGGCAACCCCACGCTCACCGCGTTCGTCAACGACACCTCCGAGGTTCCGGCCGGTCAGTCGCGGCTGACCGTCCGTCACGTGGCCGCGGCACCCGCCGTGGACGTCCGCGCGGGCGGCGAGCCGATCGTGCGGGACCTGACCAACCCGAACGAGAAGTCGCTCGAGGTGCCCGCCGGCACGGTGAACGCCGACGTCGTCCTGGCCGGGACCGGCACCGTGGCCATCGGCCCCGCCGACCTCGACCTCACCGAGGGCACCAGCACCGTCGTCTATGCCTGGGGCAGCGCCGAGGACGAGAATCTCGCGCTGAAGACACAGACGATCAGCGGCATGGACTCCGCGCCGAACGGTGTGGACGCCGGCGGGAGCGGCGCCATGGCCGCCGACAACGAGTCCGCCACCATCTGGCTGGCCTGGGGCACCGCGGGTGCCGTCGCGGTCGCCGGTCTGCTGGCCGCCCGTCGCCTGCGCGCCCGGAGCGACTGACGGGCCGTGCGTACCTCCGCGAAGGGCGGACGGTCCTCCGCGGCGGCCATCGGGGCCGCCGCGGTCGTCGCCGTCGTCCTTGCGGCGCTGCTGGTCTGGTCGCTGTGGCCGTCCGGAGCGTCGGTGCCGTCGGACTTCGGCGCCCGTCCGCGCGCCCAGGCCCCCGTGGCCGGGACCTCGTCCGGGGTCCACGACGACGCACCGGGCGAAAGGAAGACGCCCGGCACCGCATCCGAACCGACGGCGCTGCGCGTCCCCCGGGTCGCTCTGGAGGCCCGCGTCCAGGACGTCGGCGTCCAGGGCGACGGCACGGTGGAGATCCCCGACGACGCGGGGCAGGTCGGCTGGTACCGCTTCGGCCCCGCGCCGGGCACCCTCGCCGGTTCCGCCGTCCTGATCGGCCACGTGGACGATCGCACCGGCGACCTGGGCGCCTTCGCCAAGCTGTACGGGGTCCGGAAGGGCGACGCCATCACCGTCGCCCGCGAGGACGCGCCTCCCGTCCGGTACGAGGTGACGGCCCGCGAGGTGGTCGACAAGGACAGGCTCCCCGACGATGTGTTCCGGCGGCACGGACGGCCGGTCCTGACCCTGGTCACCTGTGCGCCCCCGTACGACCGCGGACGCGGCGGCTATCAGCGGAATCTGCTGGTGTACGCCGTCCCCGCCGGGCAGCGCTGACGACGGAGCCGCGTACCCCGCCGTGTCACACGGGTTCGTCGCCGGGGAAGTCCGTGTCCTCGCCCTCTTCCTCCAGGGCCTGCCGGACCACGCGCAGGGCCAGGCTCTCGGGGTAGCCCTTGCGGGCGAGCATGCCCGCGAGGCGGCGGAGGCGCTTGTCGCGGTCGAGGCCGCGGGTCGCTCGCAGCTTGCGGGCGACCAGTTCGCGGGCGGTCTCCTCCTCCTGCTCGGAGTCGAGCCGGGAGACGGCCGCGTCGATCAGTACGGGGTCGACGCCCTTGGTGCGCAGTTCCCGGGTGAGCGCGCGCCGGGCCAGTCCCCGGCCGTGGTGCCGGGACTCCACCCAGGCGTCCGCGAACGCGCTGTCGTTGATCAGTCCGACCTCCTCGAACCGGGACAGCACCTCCTGTGCAGCCTCGTCCGGGATCTCCCGCTTGCGCAGCGCGTCGGCGAGCTGCTTCCGGGTGCGCGGTGTCCCGGTCAGCAGACGCAGGCAGATGGCGCGCGCCCGCTCGACCGGGTCCCCCGGAGGCTCCTCCCGCTCCGCCCTCGACTCGGAAGAAGTGCCCCCGTCCGCCGCGGCCGCGTCGCCGAAGGTCCGGCGACCGCGCCCGCGTCCCCCGCGCGGCCCGCCGTCACGCGAACCGCCCGCCCGTGTGCCACCGCCGCGCCGCCGGCCGCCGGAGTCCGCGCCCCGCATTCCTCCCTGGCCCGTGCCGTCGTCGTACGCCGCGTCACCGTCCGCGGCTGAGCCGTCGCCGCCTCCGATGCCCCTCCCCCGTGGGGCACCCGGGGCGTCGAACTCGTACTCGGCCCAGTCGGTTCGTCGGGTCACGGGTCAGCTCTTGGCCGCCGCGGCCCTGGACTTGGATGCCTTGGCCGCCGGGGCCGGTACCGCGGCCGGCTCGGCCGCAGCGGTACCCGCGGCGTCCGCACCCGCCTCGGCGGCGGACTCCTCGGGCTGTACGCCGACGCCCAGCTTCTTGAGGATCTTCTTCTCGATCTCGTTGGCGAGGTCGGGGTTGTCCTTCAGGAAGTTGCGGGCGTTCTCCTTGCCCTGGCCGAGCTGGTCGCCCTCGTAGGTGTACCAGGCACCGGCCTTGCGGACGAAGCCGTGCTCCACGCCCATGTCGATCAGGCCGCCCTCGCGGCTGATGCCCTGGCCGTAGAGGATGTCGAACTCGGCCTGCTTGAAGGGCGGCGCCACCTTGTTCTTGACGACCTTGACGCGCGTACGGTTGCCGACCGCGTCGGTTCCGTCCTTGAGGGTCTCGATGCGCCGGATGTCGAGGCGCACCGAGGCGTAGAACTTCAGCGCGCGGCCACCGGTCGTGGTCTCCGGGGAGCCGAACATCACGCCGATCTTCTCGCGGAGCTGGTTGATGAAGATCGCGGTGGTCTTGGACTGGTTGAGCGCGCTGGTGATCTTCCGCAGGGCCTGGCTCATCAGGCGGGCCTGCAGACCCACGTGGCTGTCGCCCATCTCGCCCTCGATCTCCGCGCGGGGGACGAGCGCCGCGACGGAGTCGATGACGATGAGGTCGAGGGCGCCGGAGCGGACCAGCATGTCCACGATCTCCAGGGCCTGCTCGCCGTTGTCCGGCTGGGACAGGATCAGGTTGTCGATGTCGACGCCGAGCTTCTTCGCGTACTCGGGGTCCAGGGCGTGCTCCGCGTCCACGAAGGCGACCTGGCCGCCGGCCTTCTGCGCGTTCGCCACCGCGTGCAGGGTCAGGGTCGTCTTGCCGGAGGACTCCGGTCCGTAGACCTCCACCACACGGCCGCGCGGCAGACCGCCGACGCCGAGGGCCACGTCCAGCGCCGTCGACCCGGTCGGGATGACCTCGATGGGCTCCTTCGTCCGGTCACCCATGCGCATGACCGCGCCCTTGCCGAATTGCCGTTCAATCTGTGCGAGCGCGGCGTCGAGCGCCTTCTCGCGGTCGGTTCCTGCCATGGGTTCCACCCGGTTTGCTTGAGTCGATCGCTTCACGTCAAAGACGCTAACGCCTGCCACTGACAACGCGCCCCGACGCACGTCCGGCCTGTGGATAACATGGATGCATTTCTGCTCGAACCGGGACAGAGCACCCGCCGTTGAGCCTCACCGGCACTCCCATAAGAATGGATGTTCGATTTACGTGTCAAGCCGCGCCACGCGGAGCCCACGGACGGCGGCCTTCCTCAGGAGGCCCCGGTGTCACCGTCAGGGACGCCGGTGTCCCCGTCGCGTGGGCGCGGCACGCCGGGCCGCCGGGCCCACAGGCGGCGGGCACGCGTGAACGCCCCCCGGTCGCCTCCGGGGCCCCGGTGGCCGAGCACGCGGGGGTCGTCCGTGACGTCGTACCGCCTCACGTACGCGCCGAGGAACGCCTGGAGGGTGGCGACGGCGGGGATCGCGATCAGCGCGCCGACAGCGCCCAGCAGGGCGGTGCCCGCCACCACCGACCCGAAGGCGACCGCCGGGTGGATGTCGACCGTCCTGGAGGTCAGCTTGGGCTGGAGCACGTAGTTCTCGAACTGCTGGTAGACCACCACGAAGATCAGCACCCACAGCGCGTACCAGGGGGCGACCGTGAAGGCGATCAGCATGGGCAGGGCGCCGGCGAGATAGGTGCCGATGGTGGGGATGAACTGCGACACCAGGCCCACCCACACGGCCAGTACGGGCGCGTAGGGCACCTCGAGGAACTCCAGCAGCACGTAGTGCGCGAGGCCTGAGACGAGTGCCATGAGTCCGCGCGAGTACAGATAACCGCCGGTCTTGATGACGGCGATCTCCCAGGCGCGCAGCACCTCGGCCTGCCGCGCGGGCGGCAGCATGGAGCAGACGGTGCGCCGCAGCCGGGGGCCGTCGGCGGCGAAGTAGAACGAGAACAGGCCGACGGTCAGCAGCTGGAAGAGACCGCCGAGGACCTGCGCGGAGACGTCGAGCACACCGGTGGCGCTGTTCTGGACGTAGTTGCGCAGCCAGTCGGAGCGCAGCAGGCCCTCCTGGATGTCCACCCGCCGCAGCTCGGTGTGGAAGTGCGCGTTGACCCAGTTGATCACGGAGTCGAGGTAGTCCGGGAAATCCTCGACGATCTTGACGATCTGTCCCGCCAGCATGGATCCGAGCAGTGTGACGAAACCCGCCGACGCGACCAGGATGCCCAGGAAGACGAGGAACGTGCCCAGACCCCGGCGCACCCCGCGCGCCGACATCCAGCTCACCGCGGGCTCGACGGCGAGCGCCAGGAAGAACGCGATGAGGATGTTGAGCAGCAGGCCGGTGAGCTGGTGGAAGGCCCAGCTGCCCAGCTGGAACACGGCGATCAGGGCGAGCGCGAGCACCATGGCACGCGGCAGCCAGCGCGGCATGCGGGCGCCGGGCCTGGCCGTGGGGTCCACCGGGGGCCCGGCGGGCGGTGGCGCGCCGGGCATGGTGGGTTGCTGTGCCGTCGGCCCGGTCTCGTCAGTGGCTGCCACGGCTCAAGTCTCACCTACGCGACGGCGGTCGTCCGCCTCCGGGCGGTCACTGTGACGATCAGCGCTTTTCCCGGGGGACGTCCATCGCCGCGCAGATCACCTGCCAGACGTCCTTGGCGTCCCAGCCGGCCGCCAGCGCCTCGTGCACGGTGCGCCCGCCGAGCTCGGACATGACATGGTCGCGCGAGAAGGTGTCGGCGTACGCCGCGCCGAAGTGCTCCGCCATCCGCTCCCAGAAAACCGTCAACCGCATGCCCTCAGTATCCCGCCTGCGGGGGTGGCCCCCGGCCACTGGGCCTGCCGGAGCCGCTTTCCGCCTACGGTCGGTCCCATGGCCGATACCGGAGCTGCCCCACTGCCGCCGACATCCCCGCCGTACGGTGCGCTCGCGCGGGCGGAGTGGTTCGTCCGGCTCACCGCGCGGGTGCTCGAACAGCACCTCTTCGCCCACCACTTCCGCGGCGGCGGGGCCGCTGGGGTGGAGAGGGCGCTGGACGCCTACCGGAACGAGGACGGCGGATACGGCCACGCGCTGGAGCCCGACCTGCGCGGCCCGGTCAGCCAGCCGCTGCACACCGCCCTCGCCCTGCGGGTGATGGACGCCGTGGGGAACTGCGGCGGCCGGCGCGCGGAGGACGTGTGCCGCTATCTGACGTCCGTCTCGACGGCGGACGGGGCGCTTCCGGCGGTCCATCCGAGTCAGCGCGGCTACCCGGCGGCGCCCTTCGTGCCGGTCGTGGACGACCCGCCCGGCGAGCTGCCGGCCACCGGACCGGTGGTGGGGCTGCTGCACCGCAACGCGGTGTGGCACGCCTGGCTGTTCCGTGCCACGGACTTCTGCTGGCAGTCCGTGGAGTCGCTGGAGAAGTCCCACCCCTACGAGATCGAGGCCGCCGTGGCCTTCCTGGACCACGCGCCGGACCACGCCCGCGCGGAGGCCGCCGCCTCGCGGCTGGGCCGCGTGGTGCGCGAGCAGCGGCTCGCGGCCCTCGACCCCGACGACCTGGACGCCTGCCCGGTCGCCCCCGGTTACGCCCCGGGCGAGCACCATTTCCCGCACGACTACGCGCGGACGCCGCGCTCCCTGGCCCGCGCGTGGTTCACCGACGAGGAGATGGCACGCTCCCTGGACTTCCTGGCGGCCGGACAGCGGGAGGACGGGGGCTGGCCCCTCCGCCGGCGGCGGTGGGCGCCGGGCCCGTCCCTGGAGGCCCGTCCGATGGTGACGATCGAGGCCCTGCGCACGCTGGTCGCGTACGGCCGCGCCGTCGACTGAGTGGACACACCACAGGCGCGCCGCTGACCCGGGGCGGGTTCCGCCCACCCCCCGCGCGGGTGCCACTGCGCCCACCCGTGCCGCCCTGGAGGCGTTCGCCAGGCCCACAAGGCCGCTCAACACCCTGCGGAAGGCGCGACCGCCCGCGGTCGCGGCGGCACGACGCCCACAGCGCCGGGCCATCGCGGACCCGCCCCGCACACCGGCGCGCCGACCCGCCCCGCGTAATGGTGCCGACGCGTCTCCGCGCGGCACCACCGGACAGCGTCCGGCCGTCTCACCCGCCCAGCGCCCGCACCCCCGCCGTCACACCGACGGCCGCCGCGACGACGAGCAGGAAGGGGGCACGCAGGATCAGCGCCACGGCCGCGGCCGCCACTCCGGCCGCGCGGGCATCCAGGACCAGAACCTGTCCGTCGGAGAAGGTCTGCTGGGCCGTCAGGGCGGCGAGCAGGGCGACCGGCAGCAGCGCGGCGAGCCGCCGGACCAGAGGCCGTTCCAGGGCCCCGGCGGGCACCAGCAGCCCCGCGAGCTTCACGGCGTAGCAGCCGAGGACGGTCACACCGATCGCGATCCAGATGTTCAACGGTCCTCCTCCGGTACGTCACCACGCGACGCGCTCCTGCGGCCCCGCGCCCACAGGACGGCCGGTGCCGCGAGCGCGGCCACCAGGACCGGCACCCCGGCCGGCAGGACGGGCAGCAGACCGAGACCGAGAAGAACGGCGAGCCCGGCGACGGTCCGCTCGGTGCCGGTCCGCAGCATCGGGGCGAGCAGCGCCAGGAACACCGCGGGACCGGCCGCGTCCAGCCCCCACGCGTCGGTGTCCCCGATCGCCTCCGCGCCCAGGGCGCCGAGCAGCGTGGTGAGATTCCACAGGAGGTACAGGCTGAGCCCGGTCACCACGAACCCGATACGCGCGCTGCGCCGGGTGGGCTGGGCGAGCGACACCGCGGCCGTCTCGTCGATGACCCACTGCGCGGCGAACGGACGCACCGCGCGGGGCAGCGCCAGCAACTGCGACAGACGCAGCCCGTAGAAGGCGTTGCGCACCCCCAGGAAGAGCGCGCCCGCGGCAGCCGTGAACGGGCCCCCACCGGCGGCCAGCGCGCCCACCAGCGCGAACTGGGAGGCACCGGTGAACACCAGCAGGCTGAGCACACAGGTCTGGAGCAGGGTGAGCCCGCTGCCCGCCGAGGTCACTCCGAAGGCGAACCCGGAGAGTCCGACGGCGATCCCGACGCCGAGGGCGTCCCGGACGACGGCGCCGTCGGGCTTCTCTCCCCCGCCGTCATGCCCGTCCCGCCCGTCCCGCCCGTCCCGTACGTCCGCGAGTTCCGCTGTTCGTTCCGCTGCCACGTCCCGGACCGTACGGAAAGGCCGCCGCGCGCGTCTTGTACGTTCTTGCGCTCGCGCTGGTAGGAGCCCGGGGGCACACCGACGATCCGGCTGAAGTGCCGGTTCAGGTGCGGCTGGTCGGTGAACCCGACGGTGAGGGCCGCCTGCGACGGCGCGGTCCCCGCGTCCAGCAGCCGCCGCGCCCGCCGCACCCGCGCGTCGGTGAGCCAGGTGTGCGGCGGCATCCCGTAGGTGTCACGGAACGCGCGCAGCAGGGCGAACGGGCTGGTGCCGAGTTCGGCGGCCAGCCGCTCCAGCGTCGGCGGAGCGGCCATCCGCTCCTCCAGTACGGCACGCGCGCGGGCCGCGAGACGGGCGCCCGCCGTGCGTACCTCGCGTCGTGGCAGCCTCCCGCCGTTCAGCCGCAGCAGCCGGGTCACCGCGACCCGGAGCAGGGTGTCGGCGGCGAGCGCGTTGCCCTCGTCGGTGGCCCGCAGCACCTGGTGCACCAGGTGGACGGTGTACGGGTCGTCGAGGACGGGCATCACGAACCCGGGCGTGCCGCGCAGTGTGGTCGTCTCGGCGGCGATCGCGGCCACCACCTCCGGCGACGGGTACACCGCCCCGTACCGCCATCCCTCGGGGACGCCCGCCCGGCCGGTGTGCGGAGTGTCGGGGTTCACCAGCGCGAGGGACCCGGCACCCGCGTACTGGTCGCCGGCGCCGTGGTGGAAGACCTCCACCCCGTCGGCGATGGCGGCGATCACGAAGTGCTCGTGCGTGTGCCGGACGAACGTCTTCCGTATGTACCGGGCGCGCAGCAGATCGACACCGGGCAGCTCGTCGTACTGCCAGTGCCGCGCACGCTCCTCCCGCTTCTCCGCCATACGGCCATTGTCACGCGGTCCCGACCGCCCCGGCCGGGCGCCCACCGCCCGGTTCGACGCCGATTGTCAGTGGCCGGGTGCACGATGGACGCATGGTCAGCGATCCGCACCGAGCCCTGGACGGCTTCTCCCCCGCGACCCGTGGCTGGTTCACGGGGGCGTTCTCCGCGCCCACCGCCGCGCAGGCCGGTGCGTGGAAGGCCATCGGAGAGGGCTCGGACGTGCTGGTGGTCGCCCCCACCGGCTCCGGGAAGACCCTGGCAGCCTTCCTCGCCGCCCTGGATCAGCTGGCCTCCACGCCACCGCCCGCCGACCCGAAGAAGCGCTGCCGCGTGCTGTACGTCTCGCCGCTGAAGGCCCTGGCCGTCGACGTCGAGCGCAACCTCCGCAGTCCGCTGACCGGGATCCGCCAGGAGTCCGTGCGCCTGGGCCGGCCCGAGCCCGAGGTCAAGGTCGGCATCCGCTCCGGCGACACCCCTCCCGCGGAGCGCCGCGCGCTGGCCACCCGGCCGCCGGACATCCTGATCACCACCCCGGAATCGCTGTTCCTGATGCTGACGTCCGCCGCTCGGGACGCGCTGACGGGCGTGGAGACGGTGATCCTGGACGAGGTGCACGCGGTCGCGGGCACCAAGCGCGGCGCCCACCTGGCGCTCACGCTGGAGCGGCTGGACGAGCTGCTGCCCCGCCCGGCCCGCCGTATCGGCCTCTCGGCGACCGTCCGCCCGGTGGACGAGGTCGCCCGTTTCCTCTCCCCGCGCCGCAGGGTGGAGATCGTGCAGCCCGAGTCGGGCAAGGAGTTCGATCTCTCGGTGGTGCTGCCGGTCGAGGACCTGGGGGAGCTGGGCGGCTCCCCGGTCGCCGACGGTCCGGAGGGTGCCGAGCGCCCGTCGATCTGGCCGCACGTCGAGGAGCGGATCACCGACCTGGTGCAGTCGCACCGCTCGACCATCGTGTTCGCGAACTCCCGCCGCCTCGCCGAGCGCCTGTGCAACCGGCTCAACGAGATCGCCTACGAGCGGGCCACCGGGGAGCCACTGGAGGAGCGCCACTCCCCCGCCGAGCTGATGGGCGGTTCCGGGGCCGCCCAGGGCGCGCCCACCGTCATCGCGCGTGCGCACCACGGCTCGGTGTCCAAGGAACAGCGCGCCCTGGTCGAGGAGGACCTCAAGGCGGGCCGGCTGCCCGCGGTGGTCGCCACCTCCAGTCTGGAGCTGGGCATCGACATGGGCGCCGTCGACCTGGTGATCCAGGTCGAGTCGCCGCCGTCGGTCGCCTCCGGGCTCCAGCGCGTCGGCCGCTCGGGGCACCAGGTGGGCGCGGTCTCCACGGGCGTGGTGTTCCCGAAGTACCGGGGCGACCTGGTGCAGTCGGCCGTGGTCACCGAGCGGATGCGTACCGGAGCCATCGAGTCCCTGAGGGTCCCCGCCAACCCGCTCGACGTCCTGGCCCAGCAGATCGTCGCCATGACCGCCATGGACACCTGGCAGCTCGACGACCTGCTCGCCCTGGTCCGCCGCGCGGCGCCCTTCGCCGCCCTGCCGGAGTCCGCCTTCACGGGCGTCCTGGACATGCTCGCCGGCCGCTATCCGTCCGACGCCTTCGCGGAGCTGCGCCCGCGCGTGGTGTGGGACCGGGTCACGGGCGAGATCACCGGCCGTCCCGGCGCCCAGCGGCTGGCCGTCACCTCCGGGGGCACGATCCCCGACCGGGGTCTCTTCGGGGTGTTCCTCGCGGGCGCCGACCCCGAGAAGGGCGGCGGCCGGGTCGGCGAGCTGGACGAGGAGATGGTGTACGAGTCCCGCGTGGGCGACGTCTTCACGCTCGGCACCAGTTCCTGGCGCATCGAGGACATCACACGCGACCGTGTGCTGGTCTCCCCGGCGCCGGGGGTGCCCGGCCGGCTGCCCTTCTGGAAGGGCGACCAGCTGGGCCGGCCACTGGAGCTGGGCCGCGCGGTGGGCGCCTTCCTGCGCGAGGTGGGCTCGCTGGCCAAGGACGACGCCCGGTTGCGGCTCCTCGCGGCGGGGCTGGACGCCTGGGCCGTGGACAATGTCCTGTCCTACCTCGACGAGCAGCGCGAGGCCTGCGGCCATGTCCCCGACGACCGGACCATCGTCGTCGAGCGCTTCCGTGACGAGCTCGGCGACTGGCGGGTCGTCGTGCACTCCCCGTTCGGCGCCCAGGTGCACGCCCCGTGGGCGCTCGCGCTCGGCGCCCGCCTCTCCGAGCGCTACGGCATGGACGCCCAGGTGATGCACGCCGACGACGGCATCGTGCTGCGGCTGCCGGACGCCGACCTGATGAGCCTCGACCTGCTCGACCAGGACCCGGCGAAGGCCGGCACCGAGTACGACGCGGACCAGGCCCCCCTCGGCGCCGCGGACGTCGTCTTCGACAAGGGAGAGGTCGACCAGGTCGTCACCGACCAGGTGGGCGGCTCGGCGCTGTTCGCGTCCCGGTTCCGCGAGTGCGCCGCCCGCGCGCTGCTGCTGCCGCGCCGCAACCCCGGCCGGCGCACGCCGCTGTGGCAGCAGCGTCAGCGCGCCTCCCAGCTGCTCCAGGTGGCCGGGGAGTTCGGCTCGTTCCCGATCGTCCTCGAAGCGGTGCGCGAATGCCTCCAGGACGTCTTCGACGTTCCCGGACTCGTCGAGCTGATGGGCGACCTGGAGTCCCGCAAGGTGCGCCTGGTGGAGGTCACCACCCCCGAGCCGTCCCCTTTCGCCCGCTCCCTCCTCTTCGGGTACGTCGCCCAGTTCCTCTACGAGGGCGACTCCCCGCTCGCCGAGCGCCGCGCCGCCGCCCTGTCGCTGGACTCCCGGCTGCTCGCCGAGCTCCTCGGCCAGGCGGAGCTGCGCGAACTGCTCGACGCCGAGGTGCTGACCGAGCTGGAGCGCGAGCTGCAGTGGCGCACCGAGGACCGGCGCGTCAAGGACGCCGAGGGCGTGGCCGACCTGCTGCGGCTGCTGGGCCCGCTCACCGACGCCGAACTCGCCGAGCGCGGCGCCGAG
>NZ_NEUB01000156.1 GCF_002910825.1 Streptomyces sp. SM1
CGGGGTGGGCTCGGGAGTTGGGTGGTGTGGAAGAGGGGGTGAGGGGTCAGGTGTGGGAGGATACTCGGTCGCGGTAGGTGCGTACGGGGGGCGCGTCGCGGTAGGGTTCCAGTTTGCGTTCGAAGTCGCGGACGTACTCCAGCGCGCGGACCGAGCGCATCTCCGCCGCCTGCCCCGCGGCCTCCGCCGCCAGCTGGCAGGCCTGGTCGAGTTCACCGAGTCCCAGGCGCGCCGTGGCCAGGACCATCCGGCAGAACAGCCGGCTCCGGGCGTACCCCGGTGCCCGCAGCTGCAGCGAACGCTCGGCGTGCTGCGCGGCGGCCCGGAACTGCTGGAGGTCCCGGTGGCAGTGCCCGAACTCGTCGGCGAGCTGGGCCTCGTCGAAGGA
>NZ_NEUB01000157.1 GCF_002910825.1 Streptomyces sp. SM1
ACGACCGCTCCGGTCAGTACCACGGTTCCGGGGCGCACCACCAGGATCAGGGCCAGCACCGTGCAGAGCACCGACAGCCCGACGGTGAAGGCGTGCAGGCCGAGGGGGACGCCGTCGCGCTGCAGCGGGAAGTGGGGCACCGCGCACACGGCGAGGGCCACGGCGGCGAGCCAGCTCGACCAGATCGCGGGCCTGGCGACCTGCCGTGGCGCGCG
>NZ_NEUB01000158.1 GCF_002910825.1 Streptomyces sp. SM1
CCTCCGGGCCCCCGCCCGTAAACCCCGCCGCATAACCCACCAGGAACGTGGTCAGCGGGGCCGCGGGCCGGGCGACTCCATGCGCGGCGTCGCCCGCGAGGGCGAGGAGGAGGTCACGGTCGACCTCGACGCCGGCACCGAGCTCGGTCCGCACCGCGGCCGTCCATGCGGCCAGTACGTCGTCCATCCGTGTCCCCTTCACAGCAGGCTGCTCCAGTAGTCCCAGAAACGGGTGAGCACGAGCAGCGCGATCACCGCGTACCAGGCGCCGAGCAGCATCCACTGCGTGTCCCGGACGAGACCGTGGACTCCCCGGGGCAGCCGGAGCCAGCCCCGTTCCAGGCAGTGCAGGGTCACGAACCAGAAGAGGGCGATGGTCACGATCCAGACGACGACGCAGTACGGGCAGAGCTTGTTGAGTTCGTACAGTGACTGCCCGATCAGCCAGTGGACGAACACCACCCCGGCGAACGCGCCGGCGTCCAGCGCG
>NZ_NEUB01000159.1 GCF_002910825.1 Streptomyces sp. SM1
ACGGCCGCCCACTGGACCGCGCTGGCCCGCTCCGCGTACCTGGTGACCGACACCGACACGGAACCCGGCCTGGTCAAGCGCAGGGGCCAGACCCTGGTCCGGGTCCAGCGGGGCACCCCGCTCGGGCACGAGGGCCTGGACCTCCAGGAGCGTCCGGCGGCGGCCCGGGACACCGACTTCGCCCGGGTGCTGGCGGGCGTCGACCAGTGGGACTACGTCGTCTCCGCCGACCGCCACTCCACCCTGACCTGGGAACGGGTGTTCCCCGGCCGCTACACCACCCTGGAGTACGGCAGGCCCCGCACCGACCGGTTCCACACGGCGACCGGAGCGGACGTCGCCGGACTGCGGAAGTCGCTGGGCATCCCGCGGGGTTCGGTGGCGGTCCTGTACGCGCCGGCCCGCCGCGACTACCTCCGCACCCAGCCCCGGCTGCTCGACCTGGAGCGCGTGGTGCGCCGGCTCGGCCCGCGGTTCGTCGTCCTGGCCCGCGGCCACCACCCGCGGCAGGGGCCGCTCGAGGCCGCCTCCGACCGGGTCCTGGACGTGAGCGGGCATCCGGACCTGGCCTCGCTGTGCCTGGCCTCGGACGCCCTGGTCACGGACTTCTCCCCGCTGATGTTCGACTACGCGGTCCTGGACCGGCCGGTCGTCCTGCACGCCGGCGACTGGGAGGCGTACGAGGCGGCCCGCGGTCTCTACTTCGATCCGCGGACCGTCCCGCCGGGGGCGGTCGCGGGCAGCGAGGACGACCTGATCGACATCTTCACCTCCGGCCACTGGTGCGGCGCCCGCTCCGCCCGGCTGCGCGCGGCGTTCCGCGACCGTTTCTGCCCGCACGACGACGGCCGGGCCGCCGAACGGGTCGTACGCCGGGTCCTGCTCGGGGAGAGCGACCTCCCGCCGGTCGTCCCCCTGGAC
>NZ_NEUB01000160.1 GCF_002910825.1 Streptomyces sp. SM1
CGCTCACGCCCGCACCCCCGGGGCCGCGGACGGCCCCGTCCCCGTGATCTCGCCGCTGGTGCGCAGGCTGGCCCGGCAGAACGGACTGGATCTGCGGGAGATGACCGGCTCCGGGCCCGACGGGCTGATCCTGCGCGCGGACGTGGAGTACGCGCTGCGTGCCGCCGCCCCGAGCCGTACGGGCGCGACGGACGGCGCACCGGAAACCCGGCGCGTCCCCGCGGACACGACGGCACCGGCCGTCCCCACGGGCACCACGGCCGTCACCCGCGTTCCCCTCAAGGGCATCCGCGGTGCCGTCGCCGACAAGCTCTCCCGCAGCCGCACCGAGATACCGGACGCGACCTGCTGGGTGGACGCCGATGCCACCGAACTGATGCGGGCCCGCGCGGCGATGAACGCGGCCGGAGGTGGCCCGAAGATCTCCGTCCTCGCGCTGCTGGCCCGCATCTGCACGGCCGCGCTCGCCCGTTTCCCCGAGCTCAACTCCTCGGTGGACACCGGGGCCAGGGAGATCGTCCGGTACGAGGGCGTGCACCTCGGTTTCGCCGCGCAGACCGACCGGGGGCTCGTCGTCCCCGTCGTCCGGGACGCGCACACGCGGGACGCGGAGTCGCTCACGGCGGAGTTCGCCCGGCTGACCGAGGCGGCCCGGGCCGGGACGCTGACGCCCGCGGAGCTCACCGGTGGCACCTTCACGCTGAACAACTACGGCGTGTTCGGCGTGGACGGCTCCACACCGATCATCAACCACCCCGAGGCCGCCATGCTCGGCGTCGGACGCATCATCCCCCGGCCGTGGGTGCACGAGGGCGAGCTGGCGGTGCGGCAGGTCGTACAGCTCTCGTTCACCTTCGACCACCGGGTCTGCGACGGCGGTACGGCAGGGGGTTTCCTGCGGTACGTGGCGGACTGCGTGGAGCAACCGGCGGTGCTGCTGCGGACGCTGTGAGTCCGGTCCGCCTTCGTCCCGGCCGCCCCGAGCGTGTCCACGTGCCCCCGCGTTCCCTGTGATCGCGGGGGCACGCATACTCGGGGGGTGAGCCAGTATCAGCCACCCGGTGATCGACCCGGCGGCCCTTCCGGCGGTCCGGACGGCAGCTCTTCCGCCGACCCCACCGGATGCCGCTCCGCCGACCCCACCGGCGGCCGCTCCGGTGGTCCCACCGGCGGCCCGTCCATCGATCCCGCTGGTGACCCTTCCGGCGATCCCGCCCGCGATCCCTCCGGCGGGCCC
>NZ_NEUB01000161.1 GCF_002910825.1 Streptomyces sp. SM1
GCGCCCGCGGGGCCCTCGGCGCCGAGGAGGTGGCCGCGTTCGGCGGGCGTGAGCGGGTCGATACCGCTGAGCGGGGTGTCGGGGGTGGCGCAGAACGCCTCGAGCAGGGTGACGGTGTGCCGGGCGAGGGCGGCGACCGTGGCCTCCTCGAAGAGGTCGGGCCGGTAGACGAACGCCAGCTCGGTGCGGTCGTCACCGTCCCGCAGGTCCAGGGTGAGGTCGAACTTGGCGGTGGTCAGGCCGATCGGGTACGGCGTCCCGCTCGCCCCGCCGAGGACGATGCCGGGCGCGGTGGCGCCGGACTGGGTGTAGAGCACCTGCACGAGCGGGTTGCGTGCCAGGTCGCGGTCGGGGCTGAGCGCGTCGACGACCCGTTCGAACGGCAGGGACTGGTGCTGGAAGGCTTCCAGGACCAGGTCCCGGGTCCGGGTCAGCAGGGTGGCCGGGGCCGGGTCGTCGGAGAGGTCGCCGCGCAGGACGAGGGTGTTCACGAAGAAGCCGACGAGTTGCTCGGTCTCGACCCGTTCCCGGTTGGCGACGACGGTGCCGACGGCGACGTCGTGCTGTCCGGTGTGGAAGGCGAGCGCGGCCTGGAACGCGGCCAGCACGGTCATGTAGGGGGTGGTGCCGGCGCGTCGGCCCAGTGCGGTCAGCTCGCGGGTGAGGGCGGACGGCAGGGTGACGAGGTGGACTGCCCCCCGTCCGGAGGGGGTCTCCGGACGGGGGTGGTCGGCCGGCAGCTCCAGCGGGGTGAGCCCGGCCAGGCGGGTGCGCCAGTGCTCGAGGGCGGCGGTCTGGTCGCTCTCGCGCTGCCAGATGGCGTAGTCGGTGTACTCCAGGGGCAGTTCGGGCAGCTCCGCGGCGCGTCCCCGCGTCCTGGCGCGGTACAGCTCGGTCAGGTCGCGGACGAGGAGGTCGAGGGACCAGCCGTCGGAGACGATGTGGTGCATGCCCAGGACGAGGACGTGGTCGTCGGCGGCCGCGCGGACGAGGGTGGCGCGGAAGGCGGGTTCGCGGCCGAGGTCGAAGGGACGCAGGGCGGCGGCGTGCACGGCGGCGGCCAGGCGGCGTTCGCGGTCCTCCGCGTCCTCACCGGTCACTTCTGTCACGTCCAGGACCGTGCCGCCGGCGGGCAGGACCCGCTGGTGGGGCACGCCCTCGTGCTCGGGGAAGACCACGCGGAGCTGTTCGTGCCGGGCGGCCAGGTCGGCGACGGCCGCGGTGAGGGCCGGTACGTCCAGCGCGCCGTTCAGACGCCAGGCGGCGGGAAGCAGGTAGGTCGGTGCCCCCGGGTCGATCCGGTCGAGGAAGTACAGGCGCTGCTGTGCCGCGGAGAGCGGGATCCGTTCAGGGCGTGGCCGGACCGGGGCGGACCCGGTCTCCCGGGCGGCGGACCGGCCGCGCAGCCGCTGCTCCAGCAGGCGCCGGGCGGCCGGGGTGAGGGTGCCGCCGGTGGTGACGGGGCCGGGACGCACGTCGGGTGTGGTCATGGGGCGCTCCGATCTCGGTTCTGGAAGGGGAGGAAGTCGAGGGGGCGGTCGCCGGCGGTGCTGCGCCGTCCCGGTGGCCGCGGTGAACGCCGGGACGGCGGATCCGCGACCGGGACGGCGGAGCCGCGGCCCCGGGACGGCAGAGCTCCGGGCGACAGGTGCCGTGGCCGCCGGAGCGGCGGGGGCGGACGGGCGGGGGCCGGGTGTCAGAGGTCGGCCGTGAGGGACAGGTCGATCTCGTCGTCGCTCATCTGCGAGATGAGCTCCAGCAGGCGCCGTTCCACCTCGGCGGCGAGCCGCTCGACGGTGGGGTGCTCGAACAGGTCGCGGACCTGGAGCGGGCAGTCGAAGGCGATCCGCAGGCGGGAGGCGACCGCGACCGCGCGCAGGGAGTGGCCGCCCAGGGCGAAGAAGTCGTCGTGGACGCCGACCTTCGGCAGGTCGAGCACCTCGCACCAGATCTGCGCCACGACCGTCTCGGCCGGGGTGCGCGGGGCGACGCCGGTGTGCGGCGTGGACGGCTCGGGCTCGGGCAGCGCGGCGGTGTCCAGCTTGCCCTGCACGGTCAGGGGCAGGGCGTCCAGGAGAACGAACGCGGCCGGGACGAGATAATGGGGCAGCCTGGTCCGGCAGTGGGTGCGCAGGGACTCCTCGGACAGTCCGCCACCCGCGGCGTACCCGACAAGGGCCGTCTCTCCGCCCACGGTACGCACCACGACGGCCGCACCGCGCACCCCGGGGTGCGCGCGCAACACCGCCTCGGCCTCTCCCGGTTCGACGCGGAAGCCGCGGATCTTGACCTGGTCGTCGTTGCGCCCGAGGAACTCCAGGTCTCCGTCGGGCAGCCGGCGCACGATGTCGCCGGTGCGGTAGAGGCGGCCGCCGGGCGTGCCGAACGGGTCGGGGACGAACCGCTCGGCGGTGAGGGCGGGGCGTCCGAGGTAACCGCGGGCCATCTCCGGTCCGCCGAGGACGAGTTCGCCGGGCATGCCGGTGGGTACGGGTTCGCCGAGCGGGTCGGTCACGTAGGCGCGGCGTCCGCCCAGGGGCCGGCCGATGGGCACCCGTCCGGCCGGGGACGCGGTGACGGTGTGCGCGGTGGCGGAGATCACCGTCTCGGTGGGGCCGTAGGTGTTGATCACGGGAACGCCGGGCAAGTGGGCGAACCAGTGTGCCAGGGGGTCGGCGGGCAGCGCCTCTCCGCCGGTCACCAGCAGCCGCAGCGCGGCCAGCCGGGGGGCCAGCGTGTCCAGGCGGGCCACCAGTTCCGTCCAGTACGAGGGGGTCAGTTCCATGACCGTCACCCGCTCGGCGGCGACGTACTCCGCCAGTTCCTCCGGCGTCCAGATCTCGTCGGGGCGCACCAGCACCGTCGCCCCGGTGCTCAGGGCGGGCAGGATCTGCTCGAGCGAGGCGTCGAAGGACGTGGAGGCGAAGGTGAGCACCCGGTCCCGCGCGGTCAGCCCGAAGGCCTCGCGGGCGGCGGCGACATGGGCGTCGAGGGCGTGGTGCTCGACACCGACGGCCTTGGGGCGGCCGGTGGAGCCGGAGGTGAAGATGACGTAGGCGAGGTCGTCCCGGCGGGGCGTGCGGCGGGGCCCGCCGGGTTCCGGGCGGACGTGGCCGACGTCGACGGTGGTGGCGCGGAGGGCTGCCGCACGGTCCAGGGTGCCCGCGTCGCACACCACATGCCGTACCGCGGCCTCCTCGCACATGTAGCGCAGGCGCTCCTCGGGCAGCCGGGGGTCGAGCGGGACGTAGACACCGCCCGTCCGCCAGACGGCGAGCATCGCCGCCACGGACCACGGGCCGCGGCCGAGGCAGACACCCACGGCGTCGCCGG
>NZ_NEUB01000162.1 GCF_002910825.1 Streptomyces sp. SM1
CCGCCGCGGCCGCCTGCGGATCGGCCGTGTGGTGGCTCCAGCTGAGGTCCGCCCTGCGCGAGCACCACCCTTCCATCCCCGAAGTGAGGACACCGTGACCACCCATCCCCGGCTGAGCATCGGCCTGCCCGTCTACAACGGCGAGGAGTACCTGGCCGAGTCGTTCGACGCCCTGCTGGGCCAGACCTACGAGGACTTCGAACTGGTCGTCTCCGACAACGCCTCGACCGACGGTACCGAGGACATCTGCCGCCGGTACGCCGCGAAGGACTCGCGTGTCCGGTACCTCCGGCTGCCCCGGAACATCGGCGCCGCGCCGAACCACCATCACGTGTTCACCGAGTGCCGGGGCGAGTTGTTCAAGTGGGCCTCGCACGACGACCTGTACGCCCGTGACCTGCTGCGGGCCTGCGTGGAGGCGCTGGACGAGCGTCCTGACGTGATCCTGGCGCACAGCGGCCAGGCCGTCATCGACGGCGACGGCAAGGTGAAGGTCCCCTACGCGTACGGGCTCACCACCGACTCGCCGCACGCGCCGGAACGCTTCCGCAGCCTGTTGTTCGAGCCCGGCGGCGACGACTTCTACGGGGTGATGCGCGCCGACATGCTCCGCCGGGTGAAGCCGCACGACAGCTACCACCACGCGGACCGGGTGTTCGTCGCCGAGATCACCCTGCACGGGCCCTTCCACCAGGTGCCGGAGCTGCTGTACTTCCGCCGCGACCATCCCACCCGCGCGGAGCGGGCGAACCCCTCCAAGCGCTCCCGGTGCGTCAACCTGGACCCGCGCCGGGCGGGCCCCCTGCACCCGACGCCCCGGCTGCTCGCCGAGTACGTATGGGGCTTCGCCGCGGCGATCCGGCGGGCGCCGCTCTCCCCCGCCGACCGGCGCGCGTGCTACCGCCACCTCGCCGCGTGGATGACCAGCCGGGTCCGGCCCGGCGCCGGCGAGCGGGTCGAGGACCGCGCCCCGGCCGACCCGGACCGGCTCGGCGTCTCCGTCGACGCGCTGGTCGCCGGCCGTGAGGGACGGCAGGCGTGAGCGCGGTACGCGTCGGGGTGTTCGGCCTGTTCGGCTCCGGGAACCTCGGCAACGACGGGTCGCTGGAGGCCATGCTCGACTACCTCCGTGCCGAGCACCCGGAGGCGGTCGTGGACGCGCTGTGCGGCGGGCCCGAGGTCGTCGCGGCCCGGTACGGGATCCCCGCGAAGCGGCTGAACTGGTACCGCGGGGAGTACCGGACCGCGTCACGCGCGGGCGCGATCGCCGCCAAGGCGCTGGGGAAACTCGTCGACGCCTTCCGCACCCTCGCCTGGGTGCGCCGGCACGACGTGGTGATCGTGCCGGGCACGGGCGTCCTGGAGACCACGCTGCCGCTGCGGCCGTGGGGCTTCCCGTACTCGCTGTTCCTGCTCTGCGCGGCCGGCCGCCTGTCCGGGGCCCGGGTCGCGCTCGTCAGCGTCGGCGCCGGCGTGATCGGCAACCGGCCGACCCGGGCCCTGACGCGCTGGTCGACACGGCTGGCCGCGTACCGGTCGTTCCGGGACGTCCAGTCCCGCGACGCGATGCGGGCGATGGGCGTGGACACCGCGCGCGACGAGGTCTACGCGGACCTCGCGTTCTCCCTGCCGACGCCGCCGCGCGACAAGGTCCACGCGGAGGTCCCGTCCTCCCTCCCGACGCCGCGGCGGAGCTCGGCCCAGCGCCCGCATGGCCCGGTCTGCGTCGGTGTCATGGACTTCCACGGGAGCAACGACGACCGCGCCCGGGCCGAGGAGATCCACCGGCGCTACCTCGACGGGACGACCCGGTTCGTCCGCGCGCTGGCCGAGGACGGCAGACCGGTCCGGCTCCTCACCGGCGACGAACTCGACCGGCCGGTGGTCGACGCGATCCTCGACGCGGTGGACTCGCCGCTGGTCACCGCGGCCGGGACGGCCTCGCTGGAGGACCTGATGAAGGAGACGGCGGCCGCCGACACCGTCGTGGCGACCCGGTACCACAATCTGATCTGCGCGCTGAAGGCCGGAACACCGACGCTCGCGCTCAGCTATTCGGCGAAGAGCGACACGCTCATGGCCGAGATGGGGCTGGGCGAGTACTGCCACCCGGCGCGCGAGGCCGACGCCGACCGGCTGCTCGAACGGTTCCGCGAGCTGGAGGGGCGGTCGGCGGAGCTGCGGCGGATCCTCTCCGGGCGGAACCTGGCCGCCGCCCGGCGCGTCGGGCAGCAGTTCGCCGCCCTGACCGCCGCCCTGTTCCCGACGACCGCCCCCACCCACACCTCGCGGGAGGCCCGATGAAGGCGACCGAAGTCCCGGCGATCAGCGGCGCGTACCTGTTCGAGCCGACGCCGTACACCGACGAACGCGGCTTCTTCTGCCGCACCTTCGACGCCGAGGTGGTCCGCTCGGTGGGCCTGGACCCGGACGCCTTCGTCCAGGACAGCCTCTCCCGCTCGGTCAGGGGCGTGCTGCGCGGCCTGCACCTGCGCTCCGGAGCGGGCGAGGCGAAGCTCGTCCGGTGCTCGTACGGGAGGATCTTCGACGTCGTCGTGGACCTGCGGCCGGACTCACCGACCTACCTGGGCCGGGCCACCTTCGAGCTGTCCGGCGAGACACAGGCGACCCTGTACGTACCGGCGGGCTGCGCACACGGGTTCCAGGCGCTGACCGGCACCGCCGACACCTCGTACCGGATCGACCGCGAGCACGACCCGGCCGAGGACGTGACGATCGCCTTCGACGACCCGGAACTCGCCATCCCCTGGCCGCTGCCGGTCACCTCGGCGTCCCCGCGGGACCGGGCGGCACCGAGCCTCGCCGAGGTCCTGAAGCAGCTGGAGAAGTGAGGCCGCCAGTGACCACCGAAGACTTCGACCTGCCCCGCTCGCGGCAGGCCAACGAACGACTGCACGCCATGGTCCCCGGCGGCGCGCACACCTACGCCAAGGGCGACGACCAGTACCCCGCCGGCCTGGCCCCGGTCATCGGCCACGGCCGCGGCGCCCACGTGTGGGACGTCGACGGCAACCGCTACATCGAGTACGGCTCCGGCCTGCGGTCGGTCAGCCTCGGCCACGCCCACCCACGGGTGCTCGAAGCGGTGCGACGCGAACTGGACCGCGGCAGCAACTTCGTGCGCCCGTCCGTCGTGGAGGTGGACGCGGCGGAGCGCTTCCTGGCGACGGTGCCGACGGCCGAGATGGTGAAGTTCGCGAAGAACGGCTCCGACGCCACGACGGCCGCCGTCCGCCTGGCCCGCGCCGCCACCGGACGCACCCGGGTGGCCCTCTGCGCCGACCACCCGTTCTTCTCCGTCGACGACTGGTTCATCGGCACCACACCGATGCCGGCGGGGATTCCGGCGGCGACCACCGAGTTGACCCTGTCGTTCCCGTACGGCGACCTGGCCGCCACGGAGGCGCTCCTCACCCGCCACCGGGACGAGGTCGCCTGCCTCGTCCTCGAACCCGCCACCCACACCGAACCGCCGCCCGGCTACCTCGCCGGCCTGCGCGAACTCGCCGACCGGCACGGCTGCGTCCTGATCTTCGACGAGATGATCACCGGCTTCCGCTGGTCCGAGGCGGGCGCACAGGGCCTGTACGGCGTCGTCCCCGACCTCTCCACCTTCGGCAAGGCGCTGGGGAATGGGTTCGCCGTCTCGGCGCTGGCCGGGCGCCGCGAGCTGATGGAACGGGGCGGGCTGCGCCACTCCGGCGACCGGGTGTTCCTGCTGTCCACCACGCACGGCGCGGAGACGCACTCCCTGGCCGCCGCGATGGCCGTGCAGACCACCTACACCGAGGAGGGCATCACCGCCCGTCTGCACACTCTGGGCGAACGGCTGGCGGCCGGTGTCCGCGAGGCGGCCTCCGGCATGGGCGTCGCCGATCACCTCCTCGTCCGGGGCCGGGCCAGCAACCTGGTCTTCGCCACCCTCGACGAGAAGAAGCAGCCGTCACAGCCGTACCGCACCCTGTTCCTGCGCCGGCTCCTCGCGGGCGGGGTACTGGCCCCGTCGTTCGTGGTGAGCGCCGGACTCACCGACGCCGACATCGACCACACCGTCGAGGTGGTGGCCCAGGCGTGCGCGGTGTACCGGAAGGCACTGGACGCGGGCGACCCGACCCCGTGGCTCGGCGGCCGGCCGGTGAAACCGGTCTTCCGCACCCGGGCGTGACGGGACGTCAGCCCCATTCCCGTCGACCGGCGCCGGCCGGCCGGCCACCCAGCCGGTCAGCCGTCCGGTCGACCAGCCACGCGGTCGCCGGTACCACCGCCAGCGCGGTGCACCAGCCGCCGACGGCGTCGGTCGGGTAGTGCGCGCCCAGGGCGACCTGCGCCCATCCCATGGCGCCGCCGGCGGCCAGTCCCGCGCCGAACACGAGTGACGTGCCGGCCACCCGGCCGAGGCCGAGCCGGCCGGTGGCGAGCAGCGCCAGCACGAGGGCGAAGGCGGTGAGGAAGGCGGTGTGCCCGCTCGGGTAGGACAGGTTGTCTTCACCGTGGATGGTGCGTCCCACCAGGGACTTGAGCAGCCGCGTCGTCCCCACCGTCAGACCGGCTCCGGCCACGACGAGCACCGCCGCGCGCGGAGTTCGCCGCACCAGGCAGCCCGCCACGGTGACGCATATGAGCGCTGCCGCTCCCACGGGCTCCCCCAGGAAGTCCGTGGCGAGAGCGACCCGCCGCCAGACCGGCCCCGCACCGTCCACCGCCGCCCACACCCGTGCGTCCACAGCGCCGGGCCCGCTGTC
>NZ_NEUB01000163.1 GCF_002910825.1 Streptomyces sp. SM1
CGTCGAGCCCCCGCCCGCGACCCCCGACGCGCTGCTGCTGATCTGCCCCCCGTCCGCAGCCACCGGGACCCCGGACAGCCCCGGCGCGGACGTCCCGGGCACGGACCCCACGGCGGTCCACGCGGTCGCGTCCCAGGTCCTCGACCTCCTCCAGGCCCACCTGGCCGACGAAACCACCACCCGTACGCCCCTGGTGGTGCTCACCCGGGGTGCGACCGGCCTGCTCGGCACGCAGCCGCAGTCCGCGGACCTCGGCGCGGCGGCCGTCTGGGGCCTGCTCAGGGCCGCCCAGCTCGAACACCCAGACCGGTTCGTGCTGCTGGACACCGAAGGGCCCGATGCGGCCGGTCTCGCCGACGCGCTGGCCGGCCTCCTCGCCGCGGGCGAACCACAGGCGGCCCTGCGCGGTGGTGTCCTGTACGCGCCCCGGCTGATGCGACCGTCCGCCCCCGCGACCACCGCCTCCGTGGCCTCGGCCCCCGAAGCCCCGTCCGCGTCCCGGGCGTTCGGCTGGTCCGAGGGGACGGTGCTGCTGAGCGGCGGCGGTGCCCTCGCGGCCGTCCTGGCGCGCCACCTGGTGGCCGCGCACGGGGTGCGCCATCTACGGGTGCTGAGCCGCCGCGGCGCCGACGCCCCCGGCATACCGGAGCTGACGGCGGAACTGGCCGCGGCCGGCGCCGAACTGACCGCCACCCGGTGCGACGTGTCCGACCGCGAGGAACTGGCCGCCGCCCTGACGGACATCCCCGCACGTCATCCCCTCTGCGCCGTCGTCCACACCGCCGGAGTGCTCGACGACGGCCTGCTGGAGGGGCTGACGGGGGAGCGGATGGCCGCCGTACTGCGCCCCAAGCTCGACGCGGCCCGGCACCTCGACCTGCTGACGCGCGGCGCGGACCTCTCGGCGTTCGTCGTGTTCTCCTCCGCCGCGGGCGTGCTGGGCAGCCCGGGCCAGGCGTCCTACTCGGCCGCGAACGCCGCGCTCGACGCCCTCGCCGCGGAACGCCGACGGCTCGGGCTGCCCGGCCTGTCCCTGGCCTGGGGGCCCTGGCAGCGGCAGAGCGGGATGACGGCGGAACTCGACGGCGCCGAGCGGCGCCGCATCGACCGGCGCGGCGCCCGCGGCCTCTCCGACGAGGAGGCCATGGCCCTGCTGGACGCCGTGTGCGCTGCGGACGCCTTCGACCCGGGAGACGGCAGCCCCGCCGTCCTGGCCCACCTCGACCTGACCGTGCGCGGCGACGGCCCGGTGCACCCGATGCTCCGCCCGCTGGTCCGGCGCCGTCCGGGCGCGGCGGCCGGAGCGAAGGGGATGCCGGGAACGGCCGCCGCGGCCCTGCGGCACCGGCTCGACACCGCCGCCGACGCGCAGGAGCGGGAGCTGATCCTGAGCGAACTCGTCCTGGCCCAGGCCGCCGAAGCCCTCGGCCACACCGATGCCGGGGCGCTGTCCGCGACCGTTCCGTTCCTCTCGGTCGGATTCGACTCGCTGACCGCGGTCGAACTCCGCAACCGGCTGGCCGCCGCCACCGGCCTGCGGTTGCGCCCCTCGGCGGTCTTCGACAGCGGCACCCCCGCCGAGCTCGCCGCCCGCCTCGCCACCGCCGCCACCGAGGGCACCCCCAGCCCCCGCCCCGGACCCGCAGCCCCTGACACCGACCACACCGAAGACACGGGTCACACCGAAGACACCGACCCCGCAAGCGTGCTGTTCCGGCAGGCCTGCGCGCTCGGCCGGATCGACGAGGGCATCGCACTGCTCAAGAACGCATCCGTGCTGCGCCCCGCGTTCCACAGCGGCGACGACCTTGCCGCAGCCGGCACGGGCCCGCGGCTCCTGCGGCTCAACGAGCGCGCCGACGCTCCCGTGATCGTCTGCTTCGGCTCCATCGTCGCCCTCGGCGGCGCACACCAGTACGCCCGCTTCGCCGCCCGCTTCCGGGACCTGTACGCCGTCACCGCCCTGGACGCCCCCGGGTTCACCCCCGAGGAGGAGCTGCCCGCCGACATGTCCGCCCTCGTGGAGTTCCAGGCGGCGACGCTCCTGCGCGAACTGCCCGGACGGACGCTGGTCCTGGCCGGCTCCTCCTCGGGCGGCACCCTCGCCCACGGGGTCGCCGCAGAACTGGAGCGCCGCGGCGCGGGCCCGGCCGCCGTCGTCCTGCTGGACACCTACCTGTCCGACAACCAGGGCATCACCCAGTTCAACGACGTCCTGCTGGGCGGGATGTTCGCCCGCGAGGACCGGGCGGCCCCGATGGACGGCACCCGGCTCACCGCGATGGGCGGCTACTTCCGGCTGCTCGACGACTGGAAGCCCCCGGCGGTCCGCGCCCCGGTGCTGCTGGTGCGCGCCTCCGCGCCGCTCGGCCGCCCGTCCGCCGAGGCCGGCGACTGGCGCTCGTCCTGGGCCACCGCCGACACCGTCGTCGACGTACCCGGAGACCACTTCTCGATCATGGAGAAGCACGTCGCGACCACCGGCGACGCCGTCGCCGACTGGCTCGGCACCACCCTCCGCACACCCGGTCACCTGTGAAGGCGACGCCCCCGCCAGCGAAGAGAAGCAGGAAGAAGGAGAGCCCGTGACCACCGATCCGTACGAAGAGCCGCCGACACCGCACGCCCTCACCGTGCTGGGGGCCGGAGTGATGGGCGTCGGCATCACCGCCCTCGCCCTCGGGCACGGCCTGCCGGTCCACCTGGTCGACGTGGACCAGGACCGGCTAGACCGGGCCGGGGACCGGATCGACTCCGAATTCCGGCTGGCCGAGCTGATGGGCGCGCTGCCGGCCGGCACCCCCCTCGGCACCCTGGTCACCGGCACCTCGCCGAAGGCCGCGGCCGCGGCCACCGCCGTCATCGAGGCCGTCACCGAGAGCGCGGCCACCAAGGCCGCCGTGCTGTCCGAGGTCTCCGCCCTGGTCCGGCCCGGCACCCTGCTGGTCACCAACACCTCCTCGATCCCCGTCGACGAACTCGCCGGGGCCGTGGAGCGGCCTGAGGAACTGGTCGGCACCCACTTCATGAACCCGCCCTACCTGATAGGGACCGCCGAAGTGGTCCGCGGCGCCCGCACCGGCGATCCCGCGATGGCCGCCGTACGGTCGCTGCTCGGGGCGCTGCGGCGGCGGGCCGTGGTGGTCCGGGACGCGCCGGGCTTCGTGACCAGCCGGATCCTGCACCCGATGATCAACGACGCGGCCCGCGTCGTACAGGAGGGCACGGCGACCGCCGAGGACGTCGATGCCCTGATGCAAGGCTGCCTGGGCCACCCCACCGGACCGCTGCGGACCGCGGACCTGATCGGCATCGACAACCTCGTCGACTCCCTCAGGGTGATGCACGAACGGACCGGCGACGACGGCTGCCGTCCCAGCGAGCTGCTGCTCCGGCTCGTCCGCGAAGGCCGGCTCGGCCGCAAGTCCGGACGCGGCTTCTACGACTACACCTGACCCCCAACCCGCACCGAGGAGACAGCCATGACCACGGACAGCACGCCCGACACCCCTGACAGCCCCGACATCAACGACCTGGAGAAGGAGCTCCTGGGCTTCCTCGAAGGACACACCGGAACCCCCTGGGACGCCGACACCGACCTGTTCGGAGCCGGCGGCCTGTCCTCCCTGTTCGCCATGCAGGTGGTCGTGCACCTGGAGAAGACGTACGCGATAGCCGTCCGCGGCGCGGACCTGCGGCTCGACAACTTCCGCACCGTACGGCGGATGGTGGAGCTGGTGGACCGGCTGCGCGTGCCCGCCACCGGAGACCTGCATGGGTGAGGACCTGAACGGCGCCCGCACCTCCGTCACCCTGCGGGTCGGCGACCGGGCGGGGGAGTGGGACCGCACCGGCCTGATCCCCGTCGACCTGCTCCGCGAACTGGGCGCCGAGGGCCGGCTGTGCGCCGAAGTCCCCGAGCAGTACAACGGCTGGGGGCTGAGCAGCCTGCGCAGCGGCGCCTACACCGCCCACGTGGGCGCGCTGTGCAGCTCCCTGCGCAGCGTGATGACCTCCCAGGGCATGGCCGCGTGGACCATCCAGCGCCTGGGTACCGCCGAGCAGACCGCCGCCCACCTCCCCACGCTCACCGGGGGCGGGCTGGCGGCGGTCGGCTTCAGCGAGCCCGCCGCCGGCAGCGACCTCGCGGTGATGCGGACGACCGTGCGCCGCGACGGCGACTCGGTCGTCCTGGACGGCCACAAGAAGTGGGTGACCGCCGCCCACTACGCCGACCTGCTGGTCCTCGTCGGCCGCTACGAGGACGGCGCGGCGGCCGTCGTGGTGCCCGCCGACGCACCCGGCGTCCGGATCGAGCGGATCGCCGACCCGCTCGGCTGCCGCGCGGCCGGACACGCCGACGTCCACCTCGACGGGGTGAGGCTGCCGGCCGACAGCGTCCTGGGCGGACACGGCCTGCCGCCCGCCCTGCTGGTGACGACCGCACTGGCCTACGGGCGGATGTCCGTCGCCTGGGGCTGCGTGGGCATCCTGCGTGCCTGTCTGGCCGCGGTCAGCGCACACGCCGCCGGACGCGAGCAGTTCGGTAAACCGCTCGCCGAGCACCAGCTCGTCGCCGGGCACCTCGCCGACCTCTACACGGCCGCGCAGACGGCCGCCCTGGCCTGCGAGCACGCCAGCCGCTGCTGGGACGAGGGGTCGCCCGACCAGGTGGTGGCGACCGTACTCGCCAAGCACGTCAGCGCGACCCAGGCCGCCCGGGGCGCGGCGACGGCCGTCCAGGTACTGGCCTCGGCCGGGGCCCGGGACGGACACGCGGTGGCCCGGGCGTACCGGGACGCCAAGCTGATGGAGATCATCGAGGGCAGCAACGAGATGTGCCGGCTGATGCTGGCCCAGCACGCCCTCTCCGCCGCGGTGACCCCGTGACCGGGCCTGCGGACGACGAGCCGAGGAAGGCCGAGAACGCAGCGACGGTCAAGTGCCTGGTCTGGGACCTGGACGACACCCTCTGGCAGGGAACCCTGCTGGAGGACGGCGCGGTGCACCTGCCGGAGGAGGTGCGCAAGGTGGTGATCGAACTCGACTCCCGAGGCATCCTCCAGTCCGTCGCGAGCCGCAACGACCACGAGCACGCCTGGGCCCGGCTGGAGGGCTTCGGCCTGGCCGAGTACTTCGTCCTGCCGGAGATCGGCTGGGGTGCCAAGTCCGATTCGGTGCGCCGGATCGCCGACCGGCTGAACTTCGCGCACACCACCATCGCGTTCGTCGACGACCGGCCCGCCGAACGCGCCGAGGTCGCCTTCCACCTGCCCGACGTACGGTGCTACCCGGCCGAACAGGTCCCCGCCCTGCCCGACCTGGCCGAGTTCACGCCCTCGACCAGCACCGTCGACTCCCGGCGGCGCCGCCAGATGTACCAGGCGGGCTTCCGCCGCGAGGCCGAGCGGGCGGCCGCCCGCGGACCCGACGAGGAGTTCCTGCGCTCCCTGGACCTGCGGATGCGCATCGGCCGGGCCACCGGCGAAGAGCTGTCCCGGGTCGAGGAACTCACCCTGCGCACCAGCCAGATGAACGCGACCGGGGTCCACTACCCGGACACGGTGCTGCGCGGCCTGATCAGCGACCCCGGGCACGAGGTCCTGGTAGTCACCCTCACCGACCGGTTCGGGCCGCACGGCGCGGTCGGCGTGCTGCTGCTGGAGCGGCACCCGGGACTGTGGCACCTCAAACTGCTCGCGACCTCCTGCCGGGTCGTCGCCTACGGCGCCGGCGCGACCCTGCTGAACTGGCTGGCCGACGCCGCCGCCCGGTCCGGCGTCCACCTGGTGGCGGACTTCCGGGCCACCGAACGCAACCGGATGATGGAGATCGCCTACCGCTTCGCCGGCTTCGAGGGCGTCGTGGAGAACCCGTGCCCGTGCACCGCCGGCCTGGAGGCGGTGGTAGACCAACCGGGTCTCCAGCGCCTGCACCTGGCCCCCGGCCCCCGCACGGTGTCCACCGTCATGAGCGTGGACGCACCCGACCTCATCGAGCAGGAAGGAGGCCCGGGAGCGCGGTGACCGCCCCGGCGGCCACCGCGCTCCCGGGCCCCGGCCCGTCGCCCTCAGCGCTTGCGGGCGAGGGTGATCCCGTCCGCCATCACCAGCATCGACAGCTCCACCCGCGGATCCCGGCACAGCAGCCGGTTCAGCGCCCTGACCCCCTCGGTGTCGGGATCCACGGCTGCCGGGTCGGCGACCCGGCCGAAAAAGAGGGTGTTGTCGACCACGATCAGACCGCCGGTGCGGACCAGCTCGAGCGAGGACTCGAAGTAGCGGACGTAGTTGGCCTTGTCCGCGTCGATGAACACCAGGTCGAAGCTCTCCGGCCCGCGCTCCGCCAGCAGGGCGTCCAGGGTCCCGGCCGCGTCGCCGATCCGCAGGTCGATCCGCCCGTCGACCCCGTCCCGCTTCCAGAAGTCGGCGCCGACGGACGGCCACCGCTCCTCGATGTCGCAGGACACCAGCACCCCGTCGGCCGGGAGCGCGCGGGCCATGCACAGGGTGCTGTAGCCGGTGAAGGTCCCGATCTCCAGCACTGCCCGCGCCCCCGTCAGCCCGACCAGCAGGGCGAGCAGCTGGCCCTCCTCCGCCATCACCTGCATGGCGCTCCCGCCCGGCAGGTCCGCGGTGGCCTCCCGCAGCTCCCTGAGCAGATCGTCGTCGCGGAGGGAGACGTCCCGGACGTAGGCGAGCAGGTCGGGGGTGGCAGCCGTCTGGTGGGCCATGGCGCAGGGGTTCCTCTCGAAAGGGAGCGGCCGACGGGACGTCCTGGCCGCGGCGGTGCGTGCGGGTGCTCGGTACGGGGTGCTGCGTAAGGGGCGGTGCTGGCAGGGCGGTGCGTGCCGGGAAGGTCACCCGGCGCGCATGAACGGGCGGTCGTGCACCGCCAGCGCGTGCTCGCCGGCGTACGCCCTCAGCAGCGGGTCCAGCCGGTAGCGGCCCGCGTGCGGGGCACCCAGCAGATTGGCCTCGACCAGCGCGTCGAGGGCCTCCTCGGCCTGGGCCTCGGAGCAGCCGAACACCACCGCGACTCGGGTGCCGGACACGGAGCAGTCCCCGGCGGCCCCCAGCGCGGTGAACACCTCGGCCGGATCGACACCGGCCGGCGCCGGCCGCCGGAGCCCGGCGTGGTCGACGTCGAGACAGGGGCGGACCCCGAGGTCGCCCGCGCATAGCTCATCCAGCAGCCGCGGGGCCTCCGTCAGCCGTCGCGCGAAATGCCCGATGCTCCAGTGCGGGCGCTCCAGCAGCCTGGTCCCCGCGATCCGGATGGCCAGCGGCAGACCCGCGCACACCGCCAGCACCGTACGGGCCGCCCGCGGTTCGGCGCCGACCCTGGCCGGTCCGACGATGCTCCCCAGCAGCTCCAGCGACCCGGCCTCGTCCAGCGGGGGGAGGACGAGGGTGTGCGCGCCCTCCAGGTCGGCCAGCCGCCGCCGGCTGGTCACCAGCAGCCTGCTCCCGCCGCTGCCCGGTATCAGCGGCCGTATCTGCGCGGTCGAGGACGCGTTGTCGAGGACGACCAGCAGCCGGCGGCCCGAGGTCAGCGAGCGGTACAGGCTCTCCCGTTCGGAGGCCTCCTCGGGTATCTCGTCCCGGGGGACTCCGAGGTCCGCGAGGAACCGGGGCAGCACCGCGTGCGCGGTCAGCGGCGGGGTGCCCGCGCCGAGGTCGGCGTACAGCTGGCCGTCCACCGAGGACTCGCGCACCGCATGGGCGGTGTGCAGGGCTAGCACGCTCTTGCCGACGCCGCCGCGGCCGGTCACCACCGCGGTCGCCACCGTGCCCGCGGGCTGCGCGCAGGTGGTGA
>NZ_NEUB01000164.1 GCF_002910825.1 Streptomyces sp. SM1
CCTCGGGCATCGGCGCCGCCGTGGCCCGGCGGCTCGGCGCGCAGGGGTGGCGGCTCGTCCTCAGCGGACGGGATGCCGAGCGTCTCGGCCGGGTGGCCGAGCGGGCCCCGGCGTCGGTCTTCCCGGCGGATCTGACCCGGTCAGGCGCCGAACGGCGGCTGACCCGGTTCGCCCTCGATCACACCGGCCGTGTGGATCTCCTGGTGGCGGGCGCCGGGGTCGGCTGGGCCGGGGACTTCACCGCCATGCCCCCGTCCGACCTCGACGAGGTCGTCGAGGTCGTCGAGGTCGACCTCCTGTCCACCTTGCGGCTGGTCCGGCAGGTGGTGCCGCACATGGTGGAGGCCGGTTCCGGGCGCGTGGTGCTCGTCGGGTCCCTCGCGGGGGCAGTGGCCGTGCGGGGGGAGGCCGTGTACTCGGCGGCCAAGGCGGGGCTGGGCGCCTTCGCCGACGCGCTGCGGTACGAGCTGCGCGGCAGCGGCGTCGCGGTCGGTCTCGTGGTGCCGGGGGTGGTGGACACCCCCTTCTTCGACCGGCGGGGCGTCCCCTACCGGCGGTCCTGGCCCGGTCCGGTTCC
>NZ_NEUB01000165.1 GCF_002910825.1 Streptomyces sp. SM1
GGCGGATCACGGCGGGAAGCCGACGGGCTCCTGTGAGCGCTCAGCGCCGCCGGGTGAGGTCCGGCGGGGTCGGTGACCGGTGGGCGACCGGGTCGGCATCCGGGGCCTGAGCCGCTGGCGGTGCTTTCCGGCGCCTGCCGGGGTGGCGAAGGAGGCCGTGCCGGATTCCCGTCCGCGCGGGCTCCGCTGCGCGCGCTGTCGGGCGAGTCCGGTGCGCCTCGGTGGCCGGTGGCCGGTGGCCGGCGGCTGGTGGCCCGTGGCTGGTGGCAGCGGGGGAGTCGGCGACCGGCGTGGGAGGCGTGCTGGACGCCGTCCTTCCGCGGGGTCGCCAACCGGGTCCTGAGCCGCTGGGGGTGCTTCCCGCACGGGCCGGGTGGCGGGGGAGGCGGTTTCGTCCGCGCCGGTCCCGCTGCGCGTTGTCGGGCGAGTCCGGTGCGCCTCGGTGGCCGGTGGCCGGTGGCCGGTGGCAGCGGGGGGTCGGGGACCGGCGGGGGAGGCGTGCTGGCCCCCCGGAACCCCGCCGGGCAGGCGTCGTGCTCACGTCCCCGGCGGTGTCGTCGCGCGGGCGATCAGCAGGGCCACGTCGTCGAAGTTGTCGGGTTCGTGCAGGGTGCGCAGGAGCAGGTCGCAGACCTCCTCCAGGGAGCCGCCGGGCCGGTCCAGCAGGGCGAGCAGCCGGTCGAGGCGCTCGTCCAGGGGGTGCCGGCGGGTCTCGACGAGACCGTCGGTGTAGAACACCAGCCGGTCGCCCGGCTCCAGCTCGACGGTGGTCGTGGAGAACGCGACCCCGCCGACGCCCAGCGGCACCCCCGTGGGCAGATCGAGGAGTTCGGACACGTGGCCCGTCCGGACCCTGGCGGGCGGCAGGTGCCCGGCGTTGGCGATGACGCACTGCCGTTCGCGCGGATCGTGGACGGCGTAGACACAGGTGGCGATCACCTGGTCCAGCCCGCCGGTGATCCGGTCCAGGTGGTCCAGGAGCACGGCCGGGTCCAGGCCGAGCGAGGCCAGGGTGTGCGTCGCCGTGCGCAGCCGGCCCATGGCGGCCGCGGCGGGGATACCGCTGCCCATCACGTCCCCCACGACGAGGGCCGTCCGGTCGCCCCCCAGCGGGATCACGTCGAACCAGTCGCCGCCGACCTCGCTGGTGGTGCCGGCCGGCTGGTAGCGGGAGGCGACCTCGAGCCCGCCCGTCATGGACGGGTGGCTCGGCAGCAGACTGCGCTGCAGGGTGAGGGCGGTGTCGCGGGCGTTCTGGTACCAGCGGGCGTTGTCGATCTGCACGGCCGCGCGGGAGGCCAGCTCCCGCGCGAGCAGCAGGTCGTCCTCGTCGAAGGGGCGGGGGGTGCGGGTGCGGGTGAGGTCGAGGGCACCGAGCACTTCCCCGCGCGCGATCAGCGGCACGGCCAGATACGAGTGGACACCCGCCCGCGCCAGCAGCGCCGCCGCCTCCGGGGAGCGGGCGATCCGCGCGAGATCCTCGTCCTTCACCTGTGGCACCATCACGGGCCGCCCGGTGCGTACGCACTCGGTGATCAGCCGGTCCGGAGCGTACTGGGTCACCGTGCCCGGCGGGTCGGCCGCCGGCAGGACGTCGGCCGCGTCCACCGAGCGCACCGCCAGTGCCCGCATGACCGCCGGCTCGGTGGGGCCGAGGGTGCTGCGACGGCCCCGCACCACCGCGTCCAGCAGGTCCACCGCCGCCGCGTCGGCCAGCTCCGGCACGGCCACGTCGGCGAGTTCACCGGCGGTGTGGTCGAGCTCGAGCGTGGTGCCGATCCGGGCGGAGGCGTCGGCGATCACGGCGAGCCGCCGCCGCGCGCGCTCGGCCTCGGCGTTCGCCCGGTACTGCTCGGTGATGTCCACCACCGAGACGGCCACGCCCAGCACCGTCCCGAGCGCGTTCTCCAGCCGGTACAGGGAGACGGACCAGGCGTGGTCCTCGTCCGGGTCGGCCGGGGTGCGGCCGCTCGTGAACCGGTCGATGAGGGGCCGGCCGGTGTCCAGGACCTGACGCGCGGCCCCCTCGATCGTGTCCGCGTCCAGATGCGGCAGCACCTCCCGCATCGTGCGGCCCAGGTGCTGCGCCGCGGGGATACCGTTGATCTGCTCCAGCGCCGGGTTCACCGAGACGTACCGCAGACCGATGCCGAGCACGGCCAGGCCGATGGGGGACTGGGCGACGATCCGGGTGGACAGGGCCACATCCTGCTCCAGCCTGCGCACGGTCGACTGGTCCACCGCGAGGCCGAGCGCGTACACGTTCCCCCGGGCGTCCAGCAGCCGCATGTTGCGGAACTCCACCAGCCGGGTGTCGCCGTCCCTGCGCCGGATCGGGAAGGCCCCGGCCCGGCTCAGGCCGGTGCGCATGACGTCGGCGAACAGTTCCACCACGAGGTCCAGGTGTTCCTCGTGCACCATGATCCGGGCGGCGTACTGGCCCAGCGCCTCCCGCGCGCTGTACCCGAACAGCTCCTCGGCCTGCGGGCTCCACAGCACGACCCGCCCCTCGGTGTCGAGGACCACCGAGGCGACGCGCAGCACGTCGAGCAGGCCAGTGGGACGCACCGGCCCGTCCCCGCCGGCCGGGGGTGACCCCGCTGCACTCATCCCGCGCCCCGCCTTCGCCGATTTGCCGCCGGCCCGTCGTCACCGTGCCGACACCCCTTGTTCTACCGCGCGAGGGGGGCATTTTTCCGCCGCTCCTGCCGTTCGGTTCCAGCTTCTCCCACCTTCGGGGCGGGCGCCCCGTGAAACGGTCACCGCCGCGGCGGTGCGCGGACGCTGCTTCCCCACGCCGTGCCGTGCCGTGTGTGTGGTGCTTTGCTGAGTGAGGGGTGGGGCGGGGTGGCCACGAGAGGAGCGATCACCATGAGCAGCCGGCAACCGCACCCGGAGTCCGTCTCGGTCGAGATCAGCGGATGCAGCAAGGACGACGCCCGGATCGTCTTCGACACGCTGTGCGAGTGTTTCTCGTCCGACCGGTGCTCCGACGACGTACCCGAGGAGTTCCACGAGACGCGGCCCACGGTGTGGCTCGGCACGTTCGACGTCGCCGACGCGCACGAGGGCGGCGTCCGCCCGGCCCGCCTGTCGTCGTCGGTCGACGCCGACGTGCACGGCGGCTACTGGGCGATCGACCGGTTCCGCACCACGCTCGACTCCCTGTTCACGGTGCACGACCTGACCACGGTCCCGGGAGACCAGGAGGAGGAACTGCACGTCCGTCTCGAGAGCGGGTGACGCCTCTTCGGTCCCTGTGCTCTCCGTCACCTTTATGCAACTAGTTGCATAAGTGGGTGCGCGTGCCTTACAACTACAGGCACGACACCGCGCACGGAGGGCCCGATGAGCCGATACCCGCACCTGCTGAGCCCCCTCGACCTGGGCTTCACCACCCTGCCCAACCGGGTACTGATGGGCTCCATGCATGTCGGCCTGGAGGAGGCCGAGGGCGGCTTCTCCCGTATGGCCGAGTTCTACGCCGCCCGTGTCCGCGGCGGTGTGGGCCTCATCGTCACCGGCGGTATCGCCCCCAACGACGAGGGACGGCCCTACGAGGGCGGCGCCCGGCTCACCACCGAGGCCGAGGCGGACCAGCACCGGGTCGTCACCGCCGCCGTGCACGACGAGGGCGGGCGCATCGCGATGCAGATCCTGCACTTCGGCCGCTACGCCTACCACCGGGACCTGGTCGCCCCCAGCCCCCTCCAGGCGCCGATCAGCCCCTTCGAGCCCCGCGAGCTCACCGAGGCGGACATCGAGCGCACCATCGGCGACTACGTCCGCGCCGCCCGCCTCGCCCGGCGGGCCGGCTACGACGGCGTCGAGATCATGGGCTCCGAGGGCTATCTGATCAACGAGTTCATCGCCCGGCAGACCAACCACCGCACCGACCGCTGGGGCGGCTCCTACGAGAACCGGATGCGCTTCCCCGTGGAGATCGTCCGCCGGGTGCGCGAGGCGGTCGGCGAGGACTTCATCGTCATCTACCGGCTCTCCATGCTCGACCTCGTACCCGGCGGCTCCACCCTGGACGAGGTCATCACCCTCGCCAGGGCCGTCGAGGCCGCCGGCGCCACCATCATCAACACCGGCATCGGCTGGCACGAGGCCCGCATCCCCACCATCGCCACCTCGGTGCCGCGCGGCGCCTACACCTGGGTGACCAAGCGGCTCATGGGCGAGGTGTCGGTCCCGCTCGTCACCACCAACCGCATCAACACCCCGGAACTCGCCGAGCGGCTGCTCGCCGAAGGCACCGCCGACATGGTGTCGATGGCCCGCCCGATGCTCGCCGACCCCGACTTCGTCGCGAAGGCCGCGGACGGCCGCCCCGAGGCGATCAACACCTGCATCGGCTGCAACCAGGCCTGCCTCGACCACACCTTCAGCGGGCAGATCACCTCCTGTCTGGTCAATCCGCGCGCCTGCCACGAGACCGAGCTGGTCCTCTCCCCGACCCGCCGCCGCAAGCGGGTCGCGGTCGTCGGCGCCGGCCCGGCCGGCCTCGCCTGCGCGGTCAGCGCCGCCGAACGCGGCCACGACGTCACCCTGTTCGACGCCGGGAGCGAGATCGGCGGACAGCTCAACGTCGCCCGCAAGGTCCCCGGCAAGCAGGAGTTCGACGAGACCCTGCGCTACTTCCGCACGCGGCTCGCCGAACTGGCCGTCGGCCTGCGCCTGGACACCCGCGTCACCGCCGACGACGTGGCGGGACACGACGAGATCGTCGTCGCCACCGGTGTGAGCCCGCGCCTCCCGGACATCCCCGGCGTCGATCACTCGAGCGTGCTGGGCTACCTCGACGTGCTCCGCGACGGTGCCCCCGTGGGCGACCGGGTCGCGATCCTCGGCGCGGGCGGTATCGGCTTCGACGTCGCCGAGTTCCTCACCGACGGCGGCGACAAGGCGCACGAGGACCCCGAGACGTACTTCCGCCAGTGGGGCGTCGACCTGGACTACCGCGCCCCCGGCGGCCTCGCCGCACCCGAGCGTCCCGCCCCGCCTCGCACCGTCCACCTGCTGCAGCGCAAGACGTCGAAGGTCGGCGCCGGTCTCGGCAAGACCACCGGCTGGATCCACCGCACCGAGCTCAGGCACCGTGGCGTGACCATGGTCCCGGGGGTGCGCTACGACCGGATCGACGACGCCGGGCTGCACCTCACCGTCGACGGAGAGAGCACCGTCCTGGAGGTCGACACGATCGTCCTGTGCACCGGGCAGGAGCCGCGCCGCGACCTGTACGACACCCTGCTCGCCGCCGGCCGTCCCGTCCACCTGATCGGCGGCGCCGACGTGGCCGCCGAACTGGACGCCAAGCGCGCCATCAAGCAGGGCACCGAACTGGCGGCGGCGCTGTAGGGGCGGCGCGGACCGTCCCTAGGATGAGCCCATGTCACTCCCGCACGCGATCCTCACCGCCCTGCTCGAGAAGCCGTCGGCGGGGCTGGAGCTGACGCGCCGGTTCGACCGGTCGATCGGCTACTTCTGGTCCGCGACGCACCAGCAGATCTATCGCGAGCTGGCGAAACTGGAGGCCGAGGGCCTGATCAGGGCCCTGCCCTCCGAACAGCCGGCCCGGGGGCAGAAGAAGGCGTACGAGGTGCTGCCGGCGGGCCGGGACGAACTGGCCCGCTGGACCGCCGCGTCCCAGGATCCCAAGCCGCTCCGCGACGTGATGCTGCTGCGGCTGAGGGCGGCGGCCGTGGTCGGCACCGAGGGTCTGCAGGCCGATCTGCGCCGCCACCGGGAGTCGCACGGGCGGCAGCTGGAGGAGTACCGCGAGATCGAACGGCGCGACTTCCCGCCCGGCACGGACGGGCCGCAGGACCGGCTGCGGCATCTGGTGCTGCGGGCCGGCATCGACCTGGAGACGTTCTGGACCCAGTGGCTCGACCACGCGCTGGCGGAGTTCGACCGGCTGCCGCGGACGGAGGGGCCCGAGCGGCCCGGCGCACGGAAGGCATGACCGCGCCGGACCGCGGGGGTGGGTCGAC
>NZ_NEUB01000166.1 GCF_002910825.1 Streptomyces sp. SM1
CCGGCGCCGCCGTCATCGCCGTCGACGGCGACCACGGCGCCTGCGCCCGTACCGACGCCGCCGCCCGCCGCCACGGGGTCCAGCTCCAGATCGTCCACGGCAACGCTCCGCACGTACTGGAGAACCTTCCGGAACCGGACGTCGTCCGCGTCGGCGGCGGGGGAGCGGCCGTGGTGTCCGCGGTCGCCGACCGCCGTCCGCAGCGCATCGTCGCGCACGCCGCCACCCGGGACGCGGCCGAACTCATCGGCCGGAATCTGACCGAACACGGGTACCAGGTCGAGTGCGCCCTGCTGCAGTCCGTCGAACTCGACACCCGGACCTGGACGGAGACGGAACGGAGCGTCGCGTTCCTGCTCAGCGGGGTGCTTCCCGCGCGCGGCAATTGATCCGACAAGCGTCCCCGTGATCGGGTTGTCGTACCGCGCGGGGTAGGCTGGCCGATCGTTGTACCGCACTGGACGCCCGTCGCTTCGTCGGCCAATGTCCGGAAAACCCGCCCGTTTTGGGTTGGGTCGTGGTACGGCAGGAACCGGAGGACGCGCAACGTGGCGCAGTCCACAGCGGATCCGTCGCCGATCAAGCTGACGCGACGGCCGTGCGGCCGCGACAATGCCAGTGAATGGCTTTGTCGCCTTTTTCGGACAGGCCGTTCGTGCCGCTGTGGACGCACGCTCGTTCTGTCAGTGTGGGGCGGTCGGTGCGCCGTTCCGGGTGAGCTGGTCGTAGGAGCACTAACCGATGGGCGAGGGGTACGCATGACCGACACCGGCCAGGTCCCGGGCGAGGGACTGCCGGAGAACGCAGGCATGGTGGAGCAGCCGGGCGTCCCCGCGCCCGACGCGTACACCTACCTCTCCGACAGTCCCGCCGAGGACGAAGACCTGCTGCTGCCCGGCGCCCAGGGCGCCTGGGGCAACGAGATCGCCCCGCCCGCGCCCGAGCCGGTCGTCGAGACCGTGCACGCGCCCGGTCCGC
>NZ_NEUB01000167.1 GCF_002910825.1 Streptomyces sp. SM1
GACATCGGGTTCTCGCTGGCGACCACCCGGGCCGCCTTCGAACACCGGGCCGTTGTGATCGGCGACGGGCACCCCGCTCTGCTGCACGGGCTCGTCGCCCTGTCCGTGCCGGACCCGGACCTCCCCGGCGGCACGGCACCCGGCCCCGTCCCGGCCGTGCCCGCCGACGTCGTCACCGGCACCGGCCGGGTCGTCGAGGGCCGGACCGCCCTGGTGTTCCCCGGTCAGGGCTCCCAGTGGGCCGGCATGGCCCGGGACCTGCTCGCCGCCAGCCCCGTCTTCCGGGACCGGCTCGCCGCCTGCGACACGGCCCTCTCCGCCCACGTCGACTGGACGCTCCTCGACGTCCTGGACGGCGCGCCCGGGGCACCCTCCCTGGAACGGGTGGACGTGGTCCAGCCGGTGCTGTGGGCGGTGATGGTGTCCCTGGCCGCGCACTGGGACTCCTGGGGCGTCCGGCCCGACGCCGTGGTCGGGCACAGCCAGGGCGAGATCGCCGCCGCCGTGGTGGCGGGAGCCCTGACCCTGGAGGACGGCGCGACGGTCATCGCCCTGCGCAGCCGGGCCATCCGGGCGCTGGCCGGACTCGGCGGCATGGTCGCCGTGTCCCTGCCCGAGGACCGTGTCCGCGCCGAGATCGCCCCCTGGGCCGAGAAGCTGTCCGTGGCCGCCGTCAACGGGCCCGCCGCCGTGGTCGTCTCGGGGGAGACCGGGGCACTCGCCGAACTGCTCGCCCACTGCGCGTCCCGGGGCGTACGGGCCAGGGCGGTCCCCGTCGACTACGCCTCGCACTCGGCGCAGGTCGAGCGGATCAGGTCCGAGGTGCTGGCCGCGCTGGCCGGCGTACGCCCGCTGGCGGCCCGCATCCCGCTGTTCTCCACCGTCACCGGCGACCGGCTCGACACCACGGCCATGGACGCCGACTACTGGTACCGCAACCTCCGCGGCACCGTCCGCTTCGACGCCGCCGTACGTTCCCTCGTCGAGCAGGGCCACGAGGTCTTCGTCGAGGTGTCGCCGCACCC
>NZ_NEUB01000168.1 GCF_002910825.1 Streptomyces sp. SM1
TGCAGCGGCGGGCCGCGGCGGACGAACCCGAGGGCGGCGCGGGCGTGCGCCAGGCCGTTCGCTGGCTCGGGCATGTGCTGAGGCGCCCCTACTGGGTGTGGGGTGCGGCGATGCTGGCACTGACGACCGTGCTGCAGGCGGCCGCCCTGAGTCTGGGCAGTCTCGCGCTGGTGCAGCCGCTGATGGCCGCCGAACTGCTGTTCACCCTCGTCGTCGGCAGTGTGGTGTTCCACCGTCGTCCGGACCGCAGGACCTGGATGGCGTTCGCCGCCCTCGCCGCCGGGCTGGCGGCCTTCCTGACCTCGGTCGCTCCGACGGCCGGCCGGGACACCGCGTCCGCGGAGCAGTGGCTGCTGTCCTCGGCAGCGGTACTGGGTGCCGTGCTGGTGCTGGTGACGACGGCCCGCGCGGTGCGGGGCGCGCCGCGCGCGGCCCTGTTCGGGCTGGCCTCCGCCGTGTCGTTCTCACTGACGGCGGCGCTGCTCAAGGAGGTGACCGGCAGGTTCCCGGACGGCCCGGCCGCCGTGCTGGCGACCTGGCCCCTGTACGCCACCGCCGCCGCGGGAGTCGTCGCCTTCCTGTTGCTCCAGAGTGCCTTCCGGGCCGGGACCCTGGCCGCCTCCCAGCCCGCCCTGACCCTCGGGGACGCGCTGACGAGCGTGGCGCTGGGGTGGGCGCTGTTCGGGGAGCAGATCACCCTCGGGGTGCGGGTGGTGCCCGCGGTGATCGGCGTGGTGCTGATGGGCGCGGGCGCCGCCGGACTGGCCCGTGCCCCGTCGGTCTCCGGAGACTGGGACACGGCGTCGCGGCGTCCGGATACCGACTCGCCCCGGCCGGTCCGGTAGACGCGGGGAGAGGAGCCGGCAGCCGATGGGTACGTCCCGTGGTCACTCGCCCGCCCGGCGCACGGCAGCCGCGCTGGCTCCGGCCGCCGCCGTCGCCGCGGCGCACATCCTCCCGGCAGCCACCTGGCTGCCCGCGGTGCGCCGCCGTTTCCCGCGTCTCGCCGGCGAGGGACACCCCGGCCACGTCGCCCTGACCTTCGACGACGGCCCCGATCCCGAATCCACCCCGCGCTTCCTCGACGCGCTGGAGGTGCTCGGGGTCCGGGCGACCTTCTTCGTCCTCGGCGACAGCGTCGTACGGCATCCCTCCGTGGTGCGCGAGACCGTCCGCCGCGGGCACGAACTGGCCGTCCACGGCTGGAGCCACGACCGCCCCTGGCTCCCCGGCCCGGCGGAGGACGCGCGCGCCTTCGCCGCGAGGAACTCCACCGAGACCCCGAGGAGCCGGCC
>NZ_NEUB01000169.1 GCF_002910825.1 Streptomyces sp. SM1
ACGCGGTCGGGCCGACCGGGTCCCGAACACCGCGCGAGCGTCACCGAACAGCGGACGCGCCGCACGACGGAAGACCGTTCCCTCCCGGTTGTTCCCGCTTTTTCCGGCGCCGTACTGCGTCGCCATGGCTGCGCCCGGATCGCCTTGACCGGTAGGCTTTCCGTGTGATCTTCAAGCGCATCGGAAACGGCCGGCCGTACCCCGACCACGGCCGGGAAAGCACCCGGCAGTGGGCGGACGTCGCGCCGCGCCCGGTCCGCCTCGATCAGCTCGTGACGACCAAGCAGCAGCTCGACCTCGAGACCCTGCTCGCCGAGGACTCGACCTTCTACGGCGACCTCTTCGCGCACGTCGTGAAGTGGCAGGGCGACCTGTACCTGGAGGACGGGCTGCACCGCGCCGTGCGGGCGGCACTCCAGCAGCGTCAGGTGCTGCACGCACGCGTGCTCGAACTCGGCTGACGCCCGTCCGGAACCCCTCCCGCGGCCCGGTTTGACCCTTTCGGGTTGGACCGCACCAGGACTGCACCCAGTCGAATGATCATCTGGTAGGCATTACAGCCCGGGCGCACTACGCTGCCCTCATGAGCATGCTCACTCCACCTGGCATGGGCGGCCAGTACCGGATCACGGGTGACCGATACCCGCGGATGCGCCGGCCCCGGCGGCGCGGGAAGCTCGTCGCCCTGACCGTCGCATCCGTAGCCGTCCTCGGCGTGGGCGGCTGGGGCACGCTGCAGCTCATCGACGTGTTCACCGGGGGCGGCGACTCCGCCTCCGCGGTCGGCACCAAGGCGGCCTGCGCCGCCAAGGCGACCCCCGCGGCCGCGCCGAAGGCGCTTCCGGTTCCCGGCACGATCACGGTCAACGTCCTCAACGCCACGACCCGCGGCGGCCTGGCGCAGAAGACCGCCGACGAGCTGAAGAAGCGCGGCTTCAAGATCGGCGAGGTCGCCAACGCGACCAAGGAGTACGACAAGAAGGTGAAGGGCGCCGGTGTCCTGCTCGGACCCGCCACCGCCCTCGACTCCTCGCTGTCGGTGCTCGGCGCCCAGCTCGCCGGCGCCGAACGCCGCACCGATCCCGCCCGCAAGGGCGCCGTACTCGACCTCATCATCGGCGACGGGTTCCGGGAGCTGACGAAGAAGGCGGACGCCGACCGGGCCCTGACCGCACTGGCCAACCCGGAGCCGACGCCCGCCTCGAAGAAGAACTGCTGACCGAACCCGCAGGAAGCCCGCCGACCGGCAGAAAACCCGCCGGCCTGCGGAGACCGCCGCGGCAGGAAGACCGCCGCGGAAGGCCTCCCGGAGCACCCGGACGGCCGGAAGGCGTGGAGCCTACTCCGCCGCCCCGTACATCCGGTCCCCCGCGTCGCCGAGGCCCGGCACGATGTAGCCCTGCTCGTTGAGCCGCTGGTCGACCGACGCCGTCACGACCGTCACCGGCGTACCCGCCAGCTCGCGCTCCATGACCTCGACGCCCTCCGGCGCGGCCAGCAGCACCACGGCCGTCACGTCGTCCGCGCCGCGCCTGATCAGCTCCTGGATCGCCGCGACCAGCGTGCCGCCGGTGGCGAGCATCGGGTCCAGGACGTAGACCTGCCGCCCGGAGAGGTCCTCCGGCATCCGGGTGGCGTACGTCGAGGCCTGCAGCGTCTCCTCGTTGCGGATCATGCCGAGGAAGCCCACCTCGGCGGTCGGCAGCAGCCGGACCATGCCGTCCAGCATGCCGAGACCGGCGCGCAGGATCGGCACCACCAGCGGGCGCGGGTGGGAGAGCTTGACGCCCGTGGTCCGCTCCACCGGGGTCCGGATGTCGACCTGCTCCGTGCGCACGTCACGCGTGGCCTCGTAGGCGAGCAGGGTGACCAGCTCGTCGGCGAGACGGCGGAAGGTCGCGGAGTCGGTGCGCTGGTCGCGCAGCGTGGTGAGCTTGTGGGCGACCAGAGGGTGGTCGACGACGTGGAGACGCATGGCGCCAACACTAACCGGGCCCCGGAGGCCCGGCGTCCCCGCGCACGGCAAGCACCCCGGTCGCCCCTCACTCGATCGCTGGCGTCAAACCGCCCGTCCGGGGGAAGGTGGGAGGGACGGACGGGAGTGATGAACCCATGCCTGAGCAGGAAGACCGAGTAAATCCGTCGCCGCGCGCAACGCCCCGCCCCACCGGGATCAGGACCGGTACGAGGGCCACGCCGAAGGCCGTACGGGCAGCCGAGCCGGCCGCCGTGTCACGGTCGGAACCCGCGCCGCGACCGGATCCCGTGCCGCAGTCGGAGCACGCGTCGGCGGCCCGGCCGGAGGACGAGTCGGAGGCCGAACGGCGACGGCGCCGCGCCCGGTTCCTGCGTGAACTCGCCGAGGCGCGCGCACTGCGCGCACGGGTCCAGCCGCGCCGCGCCAAGGCCGCACGACTGCGTCACGCGATGCGCATGCGCACCTTCCGCTGGTAGGACCGCCACCCCAACGCCAGTCCACCGGCGTACGCCGGACCCGAGTGCCGCGCGGCCACGGCGGGTCCGGCCGCGTACGATCCGCACGTGGCGACAACAGCGGTGACAGCGGCGCCAGGTGCGCCGGTGACTCCTTCGGGGGCGCACTCGGCGGACCGCGATCGAAAGAGCCGGACACAGGGTGCCGAAGACGTCCCCTGACGGCCATGTTTCTGCCACGATTCCCCGTGGGTGGGGCTCGGCGCACCGGCCCCCGCCCGCACACCTCCGCCGGGGGGATCCCCAACCGGCACGCCTATGACCAGTGGGAGAGTCACGGTGTACTTCGCCGCACTGCTCGCGCGCACCGAAGACGGGTGGGAAGCGAGCGATACGGAGCTCGACGATGTGGAAACCCTGTCGGATCTGGCCGACCTGGCCCGGGATGCCTCTTCCGACGACGACACGGTGATCGTGCTCATCGAGCAGGAGGGGGGCTGGTTCGGCGTCGTCCGCGTGGACGGCGAGGAGGACCCCCGGATCTATGTCTCCGAGGCTGCCGCGGCCGCCCGCAGCAGCTACGGCGAGATCCTGCTCACCGACGAACTGCTCGGCCGCGAGCCCGGGGACGACGGAACCGACCTGGACTCCCTCGACCTCGACGGCACCGAGGACGGTGAACCGGACGGCGAGGACACCGGCGCCGCCGACGACGGCGCCGTGTCCACCGGTTCCGCCGACGCCGTGCCGCACGGACCCGTCGGTGACGCCCAGGTCCTGGAGGACCTGGGCGTGAGCGAGAAGGAGTTGCGTTCGATGACCGGGGACGCCGTCAACGAGATCGCCGACGCGCTGGGCGCCTCGGAGGTCCTGGAGACCGTCCGCTGACCGTGCCGGCCACCACCACCGCGTCCGGACCGCCGGACCCCGTACGGGACCGCTGGCGGGCGGCGATGCGACTCGCCCTGGACGAGGCCGCGCTGGCCGTCCGGGGCGGGGACGTCCCCGTCGGCGCCGTCGTCCTGGCCCCGGACGGCACCACCGTGCTGGCCTCCGCCCACAACGAGCGCGAGGCCGGCGGCGACCCCACGGCCCACGCGGAGGTCCTCGCCGTCCGGCGGGCGGCCGCGCGGCTCGGGGAGTGGCGGCTGTCCGGCTGCACCGTGGTGGTGACACTGGAGCCGTGCACGATGTGCGCGGGCGCCCTCCAGCAGTCCCGGGTGGACCGGATCGTCTACGGCGCCCGGGACGAGAAGGCCGGCGCGGCCGGCTCCCTGTGGGACCTCGTCCGCGACCGACGGCTCAACCACCGGCCCGAGGTGATCGAGGGCGTGCTCGCCGAGGAGTGCTCCGGGCTGCTCACGGAGTTCTTCCGGAACCGGTGAATACGGATTTCAAACCACGCCGCACCGTGCTGTAGGGTCTCCCTCGGTAGCGTGTCCGAGCGGCCGAAGGAGCTCGCCTCGAAAGCGAGTGTGGCGCAAGTCACCGAGGGTTCAAATCCCTCCGCTACCGCTGGTGAAGGGCCTCGTCGTCAGACGGGGCCCTTCGTGCGATCATGGGCCCGCTCGACGCGTGTGACACAGGCGCACATCAGTGACAGGGGAGGGCCGCCATGGCGGTGAACGCGAAGAAGGCCGCCGTCTACGTGCTCGTGGTCTTCGTCCTGTATTTGATCATCACGGACCCGAAAACCGCCTCCGAGTACGTCCTGGTCGGGTTCCAGGGCATCTCCGACGCCGCCAAGGCCATCGGGGACTTCATGACCTGGCTCGCCAACGGAGGTAAGTGATGATCCGCCACCTGGTGCTCTTCCGGCTGAACGAGGGCGTCGGGCGCGACGACCCGCGGGTCGTCCGGGGCGAGGAGGCCTTCCGGGCGCTCGAGGGGAGGATCCCGGAGATCCGCTTCTGGGAGTGCGCCTGGAACATCAGCGACCGCCCCATCGCCTACGACTTCGCCATCAACTCGGCGTTCGAGGACGCGGACGCGCTGCGCCGGTACGTGGAGCACCCGGAGCACCAGGCGGGCGTCGGACTGTGGCGCGAGTTCGCCACCTGGGTGATCGCCGACTACGAGTTCTGACGCCTCACCCCTTCGCCTCCCCTCTCGTCCCCCGTCACCCCGTCATCTCCCCCTCGGTCTCCTGAAGGCCCCCGAAGGCCCCCTGCCGTCGAGGCACGGGGCTCTCGTGCGCCGTACGGCGCCTCGTCCGCCCTCAACACGGAATATGCGGTGCTTGCACACAGTGAGTCAGTCTTGTGATGCTATGACCGCTTTTGACGGATGAATTGACGGACATGAGAACGATGACGAGGTGGCGTTGACCGTGCCGGCCAGTACTGCGCCGCCCCAGGACGAGGTGTCCCCCGACGCGGTCCAGACCCCCGCCAAGCAGCGCGGTGCCGACACCCGGGCCCTGACCCAGCTGCTCTTCGGCCAGCTCAAGGAACTCGAGCCGGGCACGCCGGAGCACACCCGCGTGCGCGCGGCGCTCATCGAGGCGAACATCCCGCTCGTGCGCTACGCGGCCGCCCGTTTCCGCTCCCGCAACGAGCCGATGGAGGACGTCGTCCAGGTCGGCACCATCGGGCTCATCAACGCCATCGACCGCTTCGACCCGGAGCGGGGCGTGCAGTTCCCGACGTTCGCGATGCCGACGGTGGTCGGCGAGATCAAGCGGTACTTCCGCGACAACGTCCGCACCGTCCACGTACCGCGCCGGCTGCACGAGCTGTGGGTACAGGTCAACAGCGCCACCGAGGACCTCACGACCGCCTTCGGGCGCACCCCGTCGACCGCCGAGATCGCCGAGCGGCTGCGCATCTCCGAGGACGAGGTGCTCTCCTGCATCGAGGCCGGACGGTCGTACCACGCCACCTCGCTGGAGGCCGCGCAGGAGGGCGACGGGATGCCCGGACTGCTGGACCGGCTCGGCTACGAGGATCCCGCCCTGGACGGCGTCGAGCACCGCGACCTGGTCCGGCATCTGCTCGTACAACTGCCCGAGCGGGAGCAGCGCATCCTGCTGCTGCGCTACTACAGCAACCTCACCCAGTCCCAGATCAGCGCGGAACTCGGCGTCTCGCAGATGCATGTGTCCCGTTTGCTGGCGCGCAGCTTCCAGCGGCTGCGGTCCGCAAACAGGATCGACGCGTAACCGGAACGAGCGAATCGCTCACCTTGGGCTTTCTCCGCGTTTCTGGACCGAAAGGCCGTCAGACCCCTTGTTTCCAGGGCTGATTCGCATCTCGGATGTCGACATGTCACTACAGCGCGTTGCCGACATGTGACATTCTGCCGGAAGCGCGTTTGCCGGAGCCTCGGCGCCGGTATTCAGGTGAAGGCTGCGTTCCTCAGATCGGGAACGTCCGCCGCGACCGTCCCGCGACCCAAAGGGGGTGGCATGTCCGCAGAACAGGGCAGCTCGAAGGTGCTCACGCTCGCGGAGAGCGAAACAGCTCCCCATGCTCTCGACGCACTCGGCCCCATCGACGAAGGCCCGGCCACACCGGTTCCGGAGCTCCAGGACACGACGCAGCTCCCGGAGACGACGGAGCTTCAGCCCACGGCGGAGCTTCCGGACACGGCGGCCCTCGACACCCGCACCCTGTCCCGTTCCCTGTTCCTGCGGCTCGCAGCCCTCGACGAGAACAGCCCGGAGCGTGCCTACGTCCGGGACACACTGATCGAACTCAACCTCCCGCTGGTGCGGTACGCGGCGGCGCGGTTCCGCTCGCGCAACGAGCCGATGGAGGACATCGTCCAGGTCGGCACCATCGGCCTGATCAAGGCGATCGACCGGTTCGACTGCGAACGGGGCGTGGAGTTCCCGACGTTCGCGATGCCGACGGTGGTCGGCGAGATCAAGCGGTTCTTCCGCGACACCTCGTGGTCGGTGCGGGTACCGCGCCGGCTGCAGGAGCTGCGCCTGGCGCTGACGAAGGCCGGCGACGAGCTCTCGCAGAAGCTGGACCGCTCCCCGACGGTTCCCGAACTGGCCGCCGTGCTCGGCGTGTCGGAGGAGGACGTCGTCGACGGGCTCGCGGTCGGCAACGCGTACACGGCGTCCTCGCTGGACTCCCCCGCCCCCGAGGACGACGGCGGCGAGGGCTCGCTCGCGGACCGCCTCGGCTACGAGGACACGGCACTGGAGGGCGTGGAGTACCGGGAGTCGCTCAAGCCGCTGCTGGCCAAGCTGCCGCCCCGGGAGCGCCGGATCATCATGCTGCGCTTCTTCGCCAACATGACCCAGTCGCAGATCGGCGAGGAGGTCGGCATCTCCCAGATGCACGTCTCGCGGCTGCTCACGCGGACGCTCGCCCAGCTGCGGGAGGGCCTCATCTCGGACTGATCCGGCCGAGCGGACCAAGCGGACTGCGTGGACTGCGTGGACGGAGCGGGCCCAGTCGGCCGAGCGGCCTGAGTCTGCCGCACGTCCGATGCGCCGCGCGGTCTCGGGCGCGCCGCGGTGCGGCGCGTCGGCAGGACGCTCCGCAGACACCATCGGTTTCGTGGCCGCCGGTGCGCCCCACAGGGGGCGCACCGGCGGCCGCCGCGTTTCCGGCAGCCGCTTCAGCCGCGCGCGCCGGGTCCCTTCATCGCAGGCCCGGCCCGCTCGGCGCGAGCCGCGCCGCGTCGAAGAACGCCGCCGCTACTTCAGCGCGAGCCAGGCCACCGCGGCGACGACCGCCACGGCGACGACGATGCCGATGATCAGACCGATGCGCGGCCCACCGCCCGTGGACGCGGCCTGCCGGCCCTGAGGGGCCTCGTCGACGAACGCGCGGAACATCTGGGTGTTGCCGGCGGGGTCCTGATTGCCCTGCGGGCCCGGGGTGTTAGCCATGTCACGAGACCCTAGCGAATCCCCGACGAGGGTCCCAAGCGGGGCCGGGACCGAGCGGCCTGAACGCCGGTGAACGCCCGTGACAGACGGGGCTGAACCGGCACAGCACCCGCCACCTGCGCGTTTACCGCCGCGATTACTTGCCTTTGCCAAGTTTTTGGGGCTTCGGGACGGCTTTTTGTTTGCCTGTAACAACCATCGACTCCTACGGTTGCTTCAAGCAACGAAAGGGGCGTGCCATGGCCGAGACGGCCCGGTACGAGGAACTGGTCCGACAGTTCAGCGCCTTCGGCGCCGTCAAGCGGGAGATGAACCGGATCATGCCGGCCGACTGCCCCAGCGGCTCCGCGTCCGTGCTGACCCTCCTCGGCCGGCACGGCGACATGCGCATGAGCAGGCTCGCCGAGCTGCTCTCCGTGGACATGTCCGTCACCAGCCGCAACGTCGCCCATCTGGCCGAGCGCGGATGGATCGAGCGCTCCCCCGACCCCGCCGACAAGCGCTCCCGCATCCTGCGTCTCACCCCCGCCGGCCGGACCCGGCTCGACGAGCTGTTCCGGCGGACCACCCGGCTCCTCGCCGAGCGCCTGGGCGACTGGTCCGACGAGGAGGTCCGGCACCTCGCCCAGCTGATGGCCCGGCTCAGGGACAGCTTCGGCGACGGCCGCGGGGTGCCCCGGCCTGCGGCTCCCGCACTCGAAGAGACGACCACCCGTACACCCGCAACCACCTAGAGAAGGAAGTCCATGGCAACGACCACACCAGGCGGTGTGCGGGCTCATGCCAAGCACGGGGGAGGCTCCTCCGCAGACGCTCCGATGACCCATCGGCAGATCATGGAGGCGCTGTCCGGGCTGCTGCTCGGCATGTTCGCCGCCATCCTGTCGTCGACCATCGTCACCAACGCCCTGCCCGAGATCGTGGCCGATCTCGGCGGCGGCCAGAACGCCTACACCTGGGTCGTCACCGCCTCGCTGCTGACGATGACCGCCTCCACCCCGCTGTGGGGCAAGCTCGCGGACCTGTTCAGCAAGAAGGTCCTGGTCCAGATAGCCCTGTGCGTCTTCGTCCTCGGCTCCCTCGTGGCCGGCCTGGCGCAGAACGCCGGAATGCTCATCGGCGCGCGTGCCATCCAGGGTCTCGGCGCCGGCGGTCTGGCCGCCCTGGCCCAGATCATCATGGCCGCGATGATCTCCCCGCGTGAGCGCGGCCGTTACTCCGGCTACCTCGGCGCCACCTTCGCCGTCGCCACCGTCGGCGGCCCGCTGCTCGGCGGGGTCATCACCGACACCAGCTGGCTGGGCTGGCGCTGGTGCCTCTACGTCGGTGTGCCGTTCGCGCTGATCGCGCTGATCGCGCTGCAGAAGACGCTGAACCTGCCCCTGACCAGGCGCCAGGTCAAGGTCGACTGGGCGGGTGCCTTCTTCGTCACGGCCGCCGTCTCCCTGCTGCTGGTCTGGGTCACCTTCGCGGACGACAAGTACGACTGGATCTCCTGGCAGACCGGCGCCATGGTCGGCGGCTCGGCCGTCCTCACCCTGGTCTTCCTGTTCGTCGAGAGCAGGGCCACCGAGCCGATCATCCCGCTGCGTCTGTTCCGCAACCGCACGATCACCCTGGCCTCGCTGGCCTCCCTCTTCGTCGGTATCGCGATGTTCGCCGGCACCGTCTACTTCAGCCAGTACTTCCAGCTGGCACGGGGCAAGTCCCCGACCATGTCGGGCGTCATGACGATTCCGATGATCGGCGGCATCTTCGTGTCGTCCACGGTCTCCGGCATCATCATCACCCGTACCGGCAGGTGGAAGGGCTGGCTGCCGGCCGGCGGACTGCTGCTGACGGCGGGCCTGGGTCTGCTCGGCACCATGCGGTACGACACCCCGTACTGGCACATCGGCGTCTTCATGGCGCTGCTGGGGCTCGGCGTCGGCATGATGATGCAGAACCTGGTGCTGTGCACGCAGAACCAGGTGGAACCCGGTGATCTGGGCGCCGCCTCCTCCGTGGTCACGTTCTTCCGGTCCCTCGGCGGCGCGGTCGGCGTCTCCGTCCTCGGCTCGGTCATGTCGACCCGGATCAGCCACTACGCCCAGGACACCATCGGCTCCCTGAGCCCCCAGGAGCAGGCGGCGGCGGCCAGGACGTCCGGCAGCGGCGCGATCCCCGACATGGACCTGCTGCCGCCGTCCATCCGTTCCTGGCTGGAGAGCGCCTACGGGCACGGCATCGCCGACATCTTCCTGTACGTCGCCCCGGTCGCCCTGCTCGCCTTCCTGGTGACCCTGTTCATCAAGGAGGTCCCGCTGCGGACCACGGGCGCGCCGGCCCAGGCGGCGGAGGCCTCGGCGGCCACCCCGCCCGGTGTTTCCTCACCTGTCCTGACAGACATCGCGTCCCGTGCTTCCGCGAGAGACCGTGGGTCCGGTGCGATTCGGGCATCCGGCGACATTGCGCCCTCTAGGACGGCGTCTTCGGGGGAGAGGTTCACTCCGCGCGGGCGGATGTTCGGACGGGGCGGGCGGTGTGGGCGGCGGTGGGGGGATGCGCGAAGTGGAATGCGCGCGGCGCGGCTTCGCGGTCTCCGGGTCGTCTTCCGGCGGGAAACGATCTTGATGAATTCGGGCCGTGTGTCTCTTCACGTTCGGTCCGAGTTCCCTGATGGCCTGTGAAACCCGCGTCATGGCTTTGTTTTTTACGGGGCGGGCCACCACGATTCGCCTACGCGCGGTAAGTTTCTGGCCATGCCACGTGGACGTCACCGTCATTCCCCGCCCCTGCACAGGATGCTGCCCCCGTCGGCGATCGCAGGCGTCTCCGTCGTCTGTGCCCTGGGGCCCTGGGTGTTCACGCAACCGATGGTGCTTCGTGCGGTGGCCGCGGCAGCCGCGGTCACCACGGTGATCGGCGCCGTCGTCATGCGGCACTGGGATGCCCAGGCGGGTGCACGCGTCGCGGATCTCACGCGCGCGCGTGCGAGCGACGAGTGGCGTTTCGAGGAACGGGTCGCCGAACTCGAGTCCGACCTCGAGGAGTCGCGCGAGCTGCGGACGAAGCTGGAGCAGCGGCTGCGCGCCAAGCGCGCGGAACTGGCCGGGCTGCGCAACGAGCACGCGTCGCTGCTGCGGCGGTACGCGGCGGCGGAGGTCGACCGGGCGAGCGTCCTGGAGGAGCGCCGGGTGCTCGAGATAGAGGCCACGGTTCCGGCCCGCGCGCTGCCGGCGGGGCCGTCGGCGGCGTCCGGCGAAGCGGGGTCCGCGGAGACGCCCACGGAGTCGGGGACCGGGACGCCGGCGGACGGGGAGGCTCCCTCGGTCTTCTCGCCGGAGGGATCCAAGCTGTTCCTGCGCGCCGACGCGGCGCTGTCGCGGTTCGCCAGGGGCGAGGACACCGCCGGGGACGGCTCCGTGGACGCCGCCGACGACGCGGACGAGGACGCGGGGGAGGACGCGGGGGAGGACGCGGGGGAGTCGGACGACGACGCCCCGGAGGACCGTCCCGGCGCAGTGGAGGGCGGCGGCACGGCCCGGAAGGACGGCGTGACCGTCCGGCCCGCCGGTGCCGCGCCGAAGGGCGAGGCGTCCCCGGAGCGGAACGATCCTCCGAAGAGCGACGGCACCCCCGAGGACGACGGTCCCGAGCCCTCCGGGAGGCCGAGGCCGGAGCCGGCGCAGGAGGACGAGGCCGAGGGGCAGCCCGAGGCGGCCGACGATCATGAGCGCGCGGTCGCCTCCGCCCCACCGGCCGCTCCTCCGTCCCCGCCCGCGCGGCAGCCCTCCGGGCACTTCACCGTGCCGACCGCGGTGGCGGTCGTACCGCCGACGGCGCCGGTACGGCGTCCTGTGTCCCAGGGCGGCTTCGACTTCTTCGGGACGAAGAAGGACACGGACGGGTCCGCCCTGGACGCCGTGCAGAACGAGGACCTCGCCGACGTCGTCGGCCAGGAGGCGCTCGCGCTGCACAAGGCCGAGGCGGAGGCGCGGTACAAGCCCGCCGACGAGGAAGCCCGCGGGGCGGGCCAGGTCATCGACCTGACGGAACACGACGAGACGGAACACATCGACCTCAAGGGCCTGCGCAGCGCGGCGTCCTGAACCACCGGCCACACCGACGGGGCCCCGCGACACACCACGCGGGGCCCCGTCGCCGTCCGCCCCGTACGGCGACGGCCTGCGGTGGGTGGGGCGTGGGTGGCCGCGAGGGGTGGTCGGCGACGTCCGGATCGCGGCTGCGCCTTCGGGGCCGCAGGGGGTGGGCGGTGGTCGCCGTGTGCGCCGCGGTCAGGCCATCCAGCGGTCCGGGAGGGCGTCTCTGCGGCCCGTGCGGGACCGTTCGGCCTGGGAGCGGAGCAGGGCCGCCGCCTCCGTGGCGTCCCGGAGGCGGGCCGTGACCGACTTGTTGGCACCGGTATCCACCACGACGTCGGCGACGCCCCTGGCCCGCTGCCAGGGGCCCTGCACGAGCCGTACGCTCTGCACCTTGGCGTGCGGTACCAGGGACAGGCTGCGCCGCAGCAGCCCGTGACGCGTGGCGAAGACCGCGTCGGTGACGGCGAGCCCGTAACCCCGCCACCACACCGGTACGCACCATCGCGCGCGGCGCGGCGGCGGGACGAGCGTCTCGCGCGGGGGCACGCTCACCCCGGGCAGCACCCGCGCGACGACCGACTCGGCGAGCTCGCGCGGGGCGACCGGCAGCAGCAGGGAGTTCGACGACCCCGCCACGTCGAGCTCCACGCGTACCCAGCCCCGCCGTCGCCACAGCAACGGCTCGACGAGGCGCACGGTCTGCACACGCCCCGGCGGCACCGTCTCGTGCGCGCGGTCCAGCAGCCCGTGGTCGATGCGCAGCCCGTCGGGCGACTCGCCCAGTGTCCAGTCGTACTCGGTGACGAATCGCCCCACGCTGCCGGCGCCCACCGCGCCCAGCATCGGCACGGCCGCGGCGAGCACCGTCCACAGGCTGTGGGTGGCCGTCCACAGCAACGGCAGCGCGACGGCGGCGACGACGAGCCAGCCCCAGGTCGCACCGGTCAGCAGCAGGGAGACGGCCAGGACACCCGGTGGCACCCGCAGCATCTGCCGGGACGGCGCCTCGCCGACCTCGTGGGCGGTCTCCGGTGCGAAACCCGCCGCCCGCGCGAGCAGCTCGGCGCGCAGCGCACGCGCCTCGTCGGCGCCGAGGAAGGCGAGCTCGTCCTTCTTGTCGGTGCCTATGACGTCGAGTCTGAGTTTCGCCACGCCCGCGACCCGCGCGAGGAGCGGCTGGGTGACGTCGATGGCCTGGATCCGCTCGAGCCGGATGTGCGCGGTGCGCCGGAACAGCAGCCCGGTGCGGATGCGCAGCTCGCTCCCGGTCACCGCGAAGTGGGTGAACCACCAGGTGAGGAAGCCGTAGAGGGCGGCGGCCGGGAGGAGCACGCCGAGCGCTACCAGCAGGGTGGTGGTCGTCAGCCGGGTCAGCTGTCGCTGCGCCTGGTCGGGGTCGTGCAGCGCCCACCCGATCAGTACCGCGACGGGCGCCCATGCCCGTCTGAAGGGCGTGATGGGGTGCAGCCGCCTCTCGGTCACGGGCCGCCGGACGCGTCCGTCCTCGTGGACGTCCGGGGTTGTCACAGTCCCGCCGATCGGGCCTCGCCGAGCTCGGTGAGCCGGTCGCGCAGCCGCTCCGCCTCGGCGGGGACGAGGCCGGGGACGGTGGCGTCGGTGGCCGCGGCCGCCGTGTGCAACTGCACGCTGGCCAGCCCGAAGTGCCGTTCGACGGGCCCGGAGGTGACCTCGACCAGCTGCATCCGCCCGTACGGCACGACCGTCTCCTGGCGCCACAGGACACCCCGGCTGAGCAGCAGGTCGTCGGCGCGTTCCGCGTACCGCCAGGACCGCCAGTTCCGTTCCAGCATCACCCAGCCCCAGACCAGCACGGCCAGCGGCAGCGCCGCGAAGGCGGCCCAGCCCGGCCCGGCCAGCAGCCCGGGCACCAGCCCGGCGGCCAGGGCCAGCAGCCCCAGCCACACCACCAGCAGCAGGCGCCGCATCTTCAGCAGCCCGGGCGGCAACGCGATCCACACCGGTTCGCCTTCCGTCCCGGCCGGTTCGCTCTCCGTCCCGGCCGGTTCGCTCTCCGTCCTGGCCGGTTCGCTCTCCGCGCCGGCCACCGGTCCTGCCGCTTGCGCCGTCGCGCCCGTTTCCGCCGGCCCCGTGTTCTGCGGGCTCCCCGTCTCCATGGGACCAGCGTACGTAGGGGAGACTGTGTTCATGACTCCCACGACGGAGACCATGGTCGGTATCGGCGGCGCGGCGGAGGGCACCGACATGGTGCTCAACATCGGACCCCAGCACCCCTCCACACACGGCGTGCTGCGGCTGAAGCTCGTCCTGGACGGCGAGCGCATCGTCCGCGCGGAGCCCGTGATCGGCTATATGCACCGGGGCGCGGAGAAGCTCTTCGAAGCCCGCGACTACCGTCAGATCATCATGCTGGCCAACCGCCACGACTGGCTGTCGGCCTTCTCCAACGAGCTGGGCGTGGTCCTCGCCGTGGAGCGGATGCTCGGCATGGAGGTCCCCGAGCGCGCGGTGTGGCTGCGCACGCTGCTCGCGGAGCTGAACCGGGTGCTCAACCACCTGATGTTCCTCGGCTCCTATCCGCTGGAACTCGGCGGCATCACCCCGATCTTCTACGCCTTCACCGAGCGCGAGGAGCTCCAGCACGTCATGGAGGAGGTCTCCGGCGGGCGGATGCACTACATGTTCAACCGCGTGGGCGGCCTCAAGGAGGACCTGCCCGCCGGATGGACGGCGCGCGCGCGGGGCGCGGTCGCCGACGTGCGCTCCCGCATGGACCGCTTCGACGACCTGGTGCTCGGCAACGAGATCTTCCGGGGCCGCACGCGCGGCGTCGGCGTACTGTCCCCGGAGGCCGTGCACGCGTACGGCGTGAGCGGGCCGATCGGGCGTGCCTCGGGCGTCGACTTCGACCTGCGCCGCGACGAGCCCTACCTCGCCTACGGCGAGCTGGGTGCCGTGCTGAAGGTGGTGACCCGTGAGGAGGGCGACTGCCTGGCCCGCTTCGAGTGCCTGCTGGCGCAGACCCACAACGCCCTCGATCTCGCCGACGCCTGCCTCGACCGGCTCGCCGAGCTGCCGCCGGGCCCGGTCAACCAGCGGCTCCCGAAGGTCCTCAAGGCGCCCGAGGGACACACGTACGCGTGGACCGAGAACCCGCTCGGCATCAACGGCTACTACCTGGTCAGCAAGGGTGAGAAGACGCCCTACCGGCTGAAGCTGCGCTCGGCGTCGTTCAACAACATCCAGGCGCTCACCGAGCTGCTGCCGGGGACGCTGGTCGCGGACATGGTGGCGATCCTCGGGTCGCTGTTCTTCGTGGTGGGCGACATCGACAAGTGACGCGGGCGGACGCCGGCCGTCCGGGGCGGGTCATCCGGGCGCACGCCGGCCGTCGAGCACGTCGGCGATCCCGGCCGGCTGCACCAGCCACCCGAAGTCCCCGAGTCCGCCCGGCGCGGTGAGTTCGGCGGCCTCCCCGGCGCTCGCGAGGGCGCGTACGTACCCGGCGGGATCGGTGGACGCGAGGGCGAGCGGGGGGCGCGCGCCGCTCAGACCCAGGGCGTGCAGGGCGTCCCGCTGCGACAGCAGGCGTGCGCCGGGG
>NZ_NEUB01000170.1 GCF_002910825.1 Streptomyces sp. SM1
GACGGGTGAACCGGCTGCCGGACCGGCCGAACGGCCCCTTCTGGACGCCCCCCACGACGACCACCCCCTCGCCTCCTACGTGCTCCGCGTCAACGGCACCGACCGGCCCGTCACCGACGCGTGGATCGGCGAGTCGCTGCTCTACGTGCTGCGTGAGCGGCTCGGCCTGGCCGGCGCCAAGGACGGCTGCTCGCAGGGCGAGTGCGGCGCCTGCAACGTGCAGGTCGACGGGCGGCTCGTGGCGTCCTGCCTGGTCCCGGCCGTCACCGCGGCCGGCAGCGAGGTCCGTACCGTCGAGGGCCTGGCCCAGGACGGCCGCCCCTCGGACGTGCAGCGGGCGCTCGCACGGTGCGGCGCCGTGCAGTGCGGCTTCTGCGTACCGGGTATGGCGATGACCGTGCACGACCTCCTGGAGGGCAACCCGGCGCCGACCGAACTGGAGACGCGCCAGGCCCTGTGCGGCAACCTGTGCCGCTGCTCCGGCTACCGGGGCGTGGTGGACGCCGTCCAGGAGGTCGTCACCGAACGCGAGGAGCGCGCCACGTCCGCGGAGTCCGGGTCCGGCTCCGGCGACGAGCCGGACCCGCCCCGCATCCCGCACCAGGCGGGCCCCGGCGCCGGGGGCGTCAACCCCTCGGCGTTCGGCGGCCCCGGACCCCTTGAGCAGCAACCCCACGACCAGCCCCACGGCCGGGACGGAGGCCAGGCGTGAGCAACGAAACAGTCACCGCGCAGGCCGCCGAGACCGCCTCCGAGCCGGAACCGGTCCCGCACGGGCTCGGCGTCTCCCTCCCGGCCTCGGACGCCCGCGCCAAGACCGAGGGCACCTTCCCGTACGCCGCCGACCTGTGGGCCGAGGGCCTGCTGTGGGCGGCCGTGCTGCGCTCCCCGCACCCGCACGCGCGGATCGTGTCCATCGACACCAGCCACGCGCGGGAGATGCCCGGCGTCCGCGCGGTCGTCACCCACGAGGACATCCCCGGCGCCCCGGTGCACGGCCGCGGCACGGCCGACCGCCCGGTCTTCGCCTCCGAGGTCGTCCGCCACCACGGCGAGCCCCTCGCCGCCGTCGCCGCCGACCACCCCGACACCGCGCGGATGGCCGCCGCGGCCGTCATCGTCGAGTACGAGGTGCTCGACCCGGTCATCGACCCCGAACAGGCCTTCGAGGCCGAGCCGCTGCACCCCGACGGCAACCTGATCCGCCACATCCCGCTGCGCCACGGCGACCCCGACGCGGCCGGCGACGTCGTCGTCGAGGGCCTGTACCGCATCGGCCGCCAGGACCCCGCCCCCATAGGGGCCGAGGCCGGTCTCGCCGTGCCCCGCCCGGACGGCGGCGTCGAGCTGTACCTGGCGTCCACCGACCCGCACGGCGACCGGGACACCGCCGCCGCCGCGTTCGGTCTGGAACCCGATCGGGTGAAGATCGTCGTCACCGGGGTGCCCGGCGCGATCGCCGACCGTGAGGACCAGAGCTTCCAGCTCCCCCTCGGCCTGCTCGCGCTGAAGACCGGCTGCCCGGTGAAGCTCACCGCCACGCGCGAGGAGTCCTTCCTCGGTCACACCCACCGCCACCCCACCCTGCTGCGTTACCGCCACCACGCGGACGCAGAGGGCCGGCTGGTCAAGGTCGAGGCGCAGATCCTGCTCGACGCGGGCGCCTACGCCGACACCTCCTCCGACGCCCTGGCCGCCGCCGTCTCCTTCGCCTGCGGCCCCTACGTCGTCCCGAACGCCTTCATCGAGGGCTGGGCCGTACGCACCAACAACCCGCCCTCCGGCCATGTGCGCGGCGAGGGCGCCCTCCAGGTGTGCGCCGCCTACGAGGCGCAGATGGACAAGCTGGCCAAGAAGCTCGGTGTCGACCCGGCCGAACTGCGCATGCGCAACGTCATGGCCACCGGCGACCTCCTGCCCACCGGCCAGACCGTGACCTGCCCAGCCCCGGTCGCCGAGCTCCTCCAGGCGGTACGGGACTTCCCGCTGCCGCCGCTGCCCAAGGACACCCCCGAGGACGAGTGGCTGCTGCCCGGCGGCCCCGAGGGCGCGGGTGAACCGGGCGCGGTGCGCCGCGGCGTCGGCTACGGCCTCGGCATGGTGCACATGCTCGGCGCGGAGGGCGCCGACGAGGTGTCCACGGCCACCGTGCGGGTCCAGGGCGGTGTGGCGACCGTGCTGTGCGCGGCCGTCGAGACCGGCCAGGGCTTCGCCACCCTGGCCCGGCAGATCGTCCAGGAGACCCTCGGTGTCGACGAGGTGCACGTGGTGCCCGTCGACACCGACCAGCCTCCGGCCGGACCGGGCTGCCGCGGCCGGCACACCTGGGTGTCGGGCGGTGCGGTGGAACGCGCGGCGAAGATGGTCCGCACCCAGCTCCTCCAGCCGCTCGCACACAAGTTCGGCATGTCCGCCGAGCTTCTCCAGATCACCGACGGCAGGATCACCTCGTACGACGGTGTGCTGTCCACCACCGTCACGGAGGCGCTGGACGGCAAGGAGCTGTGGGCGACCGCCCAGTGCCGCCCGCATCCGACGGAACCGCTGGACGAGTCCGGCCAGGGCGACGCCTTCGTCGGCATGGCCTTCTGCGCGGTCCGCGCGGTGGCCGACGTCGACATCGAGATCGGCTCGGTACGGGTCGTCGAACTGGCGGTCGCCCAGGACGTGGGCCGGGTGCTGAACCCGGCGCAGCTGGCCGCCCGGATCGAGGCGGGCGTGACCCAGGGCCTGGGCGCGGCGCTCACCGAGAACCTGCGCACCCCGCGCGGTCTCGTCCGCCACCCCGACCTCACCGGCTACGCCCTCCCCACGGCCCTGGACGCGCCGGACATCCGGATCGTGAAACTGGTCGAGGAGCGGGACGTGGTCGCGCCGTTCGGGGCGAAGGCGGTCAGCGCGGTGCCGGTGGTGACGTCGCCGGCGGCCATCGCGTCCGCCGTCCGGGCCGCCACGGGCCGCCCGGTGAACCGGCTGCCGATACGCCCGCAGGCCGCGGTGGTCACCGGGGGCTGAGCGGCCGTCCGGGCTCGGACCAGGGTCCGGACACGCCTGCTTCCGGCGCGGGTTCCCCCGGTTCCGCCGCGTTTTCCCGCGGCGAGGCAACGCAAGCGGTTACTGACGCGTCTTGGAGGACGAGGGGGCGCCGGGGCCGTCGAGGCCCCGGTCCGGGGCCGTTGTCAGTGGTGGCGCGTAGTGTTCCGATCAGTGGGGGACGGCTGCCGGGTCCGGAAGGGCTTGTGCCGTCCTGCCCGGGGCGGGACGTTCGCGGACCCGGGACCGAGCACACGTATCGCGGGGGAATCATGAGCACGACCGACACCGTTGTCTCAGCGGCCATCACACTGACCGACGCCGACCTCGATCCCTTCATCACGCACGCGTCCACGCGCCGGCTGCTGACCGGTCCCGGACTGCCCTCGGACAGCGGCCTGTTCAGCTCCGCGGAGCTGGTCCGGCACGGCGGCCCGCACACGGTCGCCGACTCGACGGGCGCCCTCGGCGAGCGGCTCTCCGCCGAGCTGCGGGACCAGCTGGTCATCGGCGGGCTGCTGGGCCCGGCCGGTCTGGAGACGGAGTCGGTACTGCTGGACGGCGCGACCGGCGAGGTCTCCACCACGTACGTCTTCCACGACCGCCCCGACCTGATGGACTGCCGCCCGCTCGCCCCGTCCCTGCCGACACTGGTGCGGTTCGCCGCGGCGACGGACGAACTGGCGGGACTGCGCGGCCAGTTCGCCTCCTACGCGGGCCGGTACGGCACCAAGGCGGTCGCGGGGGCCTCCCGGCAGCTGCTGGCGGTCTTCGAGGAGGGCGCGGACGGCGAGCCGGCGCCGTTCTGGCAGATGGCCGCGCTGATCAGGCCGCTGGCCCTGGTGGCGGGACCCGGCACGGCCTCGGGGCTGGCCCTGGACCTTCCCCTCCGTCTGCTGGACGAGGAGTTCGGCCGGGGCGGAGTGGTCCGCTTCGAGGAGGTCGACTTCCCGGCGACGCTCACGCACGAGCCGACCCGCCGTTTCCTGCGCGAGACGGGCCTGCCGGAGGACGGCTTCCTCTTCTCCCTGGACACGGACCTGCCGCTGCGGACCCTCGCGGAGTACTACGCGGAGGACTGCCGGGGCGAGCTCCCCGCCTCCCCTCCCTCCGCCCGCGCCGAGCACCTGATACGCCTCGGCTACCTGGTCGACGACCACAGCCTGCTCGTCGACGGCACCACGGGCGCGGTCCTCAGCCGGAGCGAACCGGACGCCGTGCTCCGCCCGCTGAACACGGACATCTCCACGCTCGCCTTCACCCTCTGGCTGCTCCACCGCGAGCGCTCCCTCGACGAGGCGTCGGGCCACGCCCTGACCAGCGACACCTACGACCAGCTGGCGCTGACCATGATCCAGGTCCTGTCCTCGATCGACCCGACGGGCACCACCGCCGACGCGGACTGGCACTACTGGACGGAACTCTTCCAGGACGAGGCGGGCGGAGTCCTCTGACGCGAGGAGGGCGGGGTGCTCCGGAGAGCACCCCGCCTGGGTGGAGGCCGTGGCGGGAATCGAACCCGCGTACCTCCCCGCGAGCGGAGCTCGCTGATGGATGCAGCGCAGGCGAGTCCCTGGGCCACTCCGGCACACGGCCGTGCCGGGGGCGAAGTGCCTTGCGGTACTTCGCCGTTCCGAACCGGTGCACCGACCGTAAGCCGGTCCGCGGGCGGCGCTCGGGCAAAAGCCGGGTGCCGCAACGCGACTGCCACACGCCGTTCACGAACGGGGCGCGGCGGCGGTCCTACGACCAAGGTCCCGGTGCCGATCACGACCCCCGACAGGGGTCAAACCGTGCGGCGGACCTTACTCTGGCGTTCATGACCGCCCCGAACCCGCGCGACACCGATGTCGCCGAGCCCGCCGACGCCCCGCCCCCGGCCCTCGCCGCCCCCGACGACACCGTGCTGAGCCGCCCCTACCGTGCGCTGAGCATCGGGATCGTCTCCGTGGTGCTGCTGATCGCCTTCGAGGCGACGGCCGTCGGTACGGCGATGCCGGTCGCCGCGCGGGAGCTGAACGGGGTGTCGCTGTACGCGTTCGCGTTCTCGGGATATTTCACCACCAGTCTGTTCGGCATGGTGCTGTCCGGCCAGTGGTCCGACCGGCGCGGCCCGCTGGGCCCGCTGGCCTGGGGCATCGGCTCCTTCGCGGCCGGGCTGCTGCTCGCCGGGACGGCGGGCGCGATGTGGCTGTTCATCCTGGGACGGGCCGTGCAGGGGCTCGGCGGCGGGCTGGTGATCGTCGCGCTGTACGTCATCGTCGGACGGGCCTACCCGGAGCGGCTGCGGCCGGCGATCATGGCGGCGTTCGCGGCGAGCTGGGTGGTGCCGTCGATCGTCGGACCGCTCGCCTCCGGCGCGGTGACGGAGCACATCGGCTGGCGCTGGGTGTTCCTCGGCATACCCGCCCTCGTGGTTTTCCCGCTGGCCCTCGCGCTGCCGCAGATACGGCGCCTGGCCTCCGGCCCGGTGGACGACGGCACGGACGCACCGGCCTCCTCCGACGGCCGCCGCATCCGGCTGGCCCTGGCGATCTCCTTCGGCGCCGGCCTCCTCCAGTACGCCGCACAGGACCTGCGCTGGATCTCACTCCTTCCGGGCGCGCTGGGCGTGGCCCTGCTCGTCCCCGCGGTGCTGGGCCTGCTCCCGCGCGGCACCTACCGGGCGGCCCGCGGCCTGCCCTCGGTGGTCCTGCTGCGCGGAGTCGCCGCGGGCTCCTTCATCGCGGCGGAGTCCTTCGTCCCGCTGATGCTGGTCACCCAGCGGGGTCTCAGCCCGACCCTGGCCGGTTTGTCGCTCGCGGCGGGCGGCGGTACCTGGGCGCTGGGCTCCTGGGTGCAGTCCCGGCCCCGGCTCGAACAACACCGGGAACGTCTGATGGCCCTCGGCATGCTCCTGGTGGCGGCGGCCATCGCGGCGGCCCCGACCGTGCTGATCGAGGCCGTCCCCGCCTGGACACCGGCGGTCGCCTGGGCCTTCGGCTGCTTCGGCATGGGCCTGGTGATCTCCTCCACCAGTGTCCTGCTGCTCCAGCTCTCCGCCCCCAAGGAGGCCGGCACCAACTCCGCCGCCCTCCAGATCTCCGACGGCCTCTCCAACGTGCTTCTCCTGGCGGCCGGGGGAGCGGCCTTCGCGGCCCTCGGCGGCGGCACGGTCAGCCGCGCGGCGACGGAGGCCTCCGGCTCCCACCCGGCCGCCTTCGTCGCCGTGTTCCTGCCGATGGCGGCGGTGGCACTGGCGGGGGTGTGGGTGGCTGCGCGGGTGAGGGCCGTCAAGTAGTACCACTTTGGTGCCATGCGGTGGTACCGTTTTGGTATGGCCATGAACCTGCGTCTTCGCGACGACCAGACGGAAGCTCTCAAGCTGCGCGCTGAGGAGGAGGGTGTCAGCATGCACGCGATACTGCTGCGGGCGGTGGACGACTATCTGGTGCGGACCGCGCACCAGGAGCTGGTGCGCAAGGCCGCAAAGGAGCAGACCGTCAAGTGGGCCGAACTGCTGGAGCGGCTGAAGTGACGTGCGTCTACCTCACGGCCGAGGACGTCCTGGCCATTGCCGAGGACGCCGTCGACGACCAGCAGATCGCCGTGCGTGACGCGGGGCTGCTGGAGTCGGCCGTTCATCGCCCCTCGGCTTCCATGTTCGGACAGGAGGCATACGCCGACCTGTTCGACAAGGCAGCGGCGCTCCTGCAGTCCCTGGTCATCAATCACCCTTTCGTCGACGGAAACAAGCGCACGGCATGGGTGTCCTGCGTCGTCTTCCTCGCGATGAACGAGGTGCAGCTGCGCCCCGACATCGACGCGGCAGAACGTCTGGTCACCGGTGTGGCGACCGGCAGTCTGGACGAGGTCAAAGCGATCTCCGAAGCGCTGAGGGGTCTGGCCGATCAGGGCGATGTGACCTGAGTCCCATCCCGGGGCGTCCCGGTCGCGTACCGGCGTCGGCACGACCGGGCCATCGGTAGGGTGGCCCGGTCGTCATGCGCCGATGCGCCGTACCCGAGCTACCCCCGACGGAGATCGTGACTACCACCGCCGGCACCGCGTCCCACTCGCACCACCTGTCCCCGGCCTTCCCCGGCCGCGCCCCCTGGGGCACCGCCGGGAGGCTGCGCGCCTGGCAGCAGAGGGCGATGGACAAGTACCTCCAGGCCCAGCCCCGTGACTTCCTGGCGGTGGCCACCCCCGGCGCCGGCAAGACGACCTTCGCGCTGACGCTCGCCTCCTGGCTGCTGCACCACCACGTCGTGCAGCAGGTGACCGTCGTCGCGCCCACCGAGCACCTGAAGAAGCAGTGGGCCGAGGCCGCCGCACGGATAGGCATCAAGCTCGACCCCGAGTACAGTGCGGGCCCGCTCGGCAAGGACTACGACGGGATCGCCATCACGTACGCCGGTGTCGGCGTACGGCCCATGCTGCACCGCAACCGGGTCGAGCAGCGCAAGACCCTCGTCATCCTCGACGAGATCCACCACGCCGGTGACTCCAAGTCCTGGGGCGAGGCCTGTCTGGAGGCGTTCGAACCGGCCACCCGGCGGCTCGCGCTGACCGGTACGCCGTTCCGCTCCGACACCAACCCCATCCCCTTCGTGGCGTACGAGGAGGGCGACGACGGGATCCGGCGCTCGTCCGCCGACTACACCTACGGATACGGCTCCGCCCTCGCCGACAACGTGGTCCGCCCCGTGATCTTCATGTCGTACAGCGGCAACATGCGCTGGCGCACCAAGGCCGGGGACGAGATCGCCGCCCGCCTCGGCGAGCCCATGACCAAGGACGCCGTCAGCCAGGCCTGGCGCACCGCGCTCGACCCGCGCGGCGAGTGGATGCCGGCCGTGCTGCGCGCCGCCGACCAGCGGCTCACCGAGGTCAGGAAGGCCATCCCGGACGCCGGCGCCCTCGTCATCGCCGCCGACCAGGACTCCGCGCGGGCCTACGCCAAGCTGATCCGCGAGATCACCGGCGACAAGGCCACCGTGGTCCTGTCCGACGACACCGGGGCGTCGAAGAACATCGACGCGTTCAGCCGGAACACCGACCGCTGGATGGTCGCCGTCCGCATGGTGTCCGAGGGCGTCGACGTGCCGCGCCTCGCGGTCGGCGTGTACGCCACCACCATCTCCACCCCGCTGTTCTTCGCCCAGGCCGTCGGCCGTTTCGTACGGTCCCGGCGGCGCGGCGAGACCGCGTCCGTGTTCCTGCCGACCATCCCGGACCTGCTCGGCTTCGCGAACGAGATGGAGCGCGAACGCGACCATGTCCTCGACAAGCCCAAGAAGGACGGCGAGGAGGACCCGTACGCCGAATCCGAGAAGGAGATGGAGGAGGCGAACCGGGAGCAGGACGAGGACACCGGCGAGCAGGACATGCTGCCCTTCGAGGCGCTGGAGTCCGACGCCGTCTTCGACCGGGTGATGTACAACGGCGCCGAGTTCGGCATGCAGGCCCACCCCGGCAGCGAGGAGGAGCAGGACTACCTCGGCATCCCGGGACTCCTCGAACCCGACCAGGTGCAACTGCTGCTCCAGAAGCGGCAGGCCCGGCAGATCGCGCACAGCCGCAAGAAGCCCGCCGAGGACGCGGACCTGCTCGAGATGCCCGCCGAGCGGCGCCCGGTGGTCTCCCACAAGGAGATGATGGAGCTGCGCAAGCGGCTCAACAACCTGGTCGGCGCGTACGTCCACCAGAGCGGCAAACCGCACGGCGTGATCCACACCGAGCTGCGCCGGGTCTGCGGCGGCCCGCCCTCCGCCGAGGCCACCGCGGGACAGTTGAGCCAGCGGATCGAAAAGGTGCAGGAGTGGGCCACGCGCATGCGATGACACCGGGTGTACGTATGAGGACAAACGGAACCACTTCCCGCTGAGAGTGCCCGGATTCTGGACGGAGACTTCCGCTCACCGAACCGGCTCGCTACTGTCCCCGCTACGCACACGCCCCGTGGCAGCGCCGCCGCGGAGCGCAGCCGTGAAGCGACTGTGCCCGGGACACTGCCGGGCCGCCGGCCGATCGGCGGCCTCTGAAGCGCGTGACCGACGGGACTCGGTGACGCATCTGCCGCGAGGGGGACCGCCGACCTCACCACTAAGGAGTGGGCGTCGTGACCGCGGAGACCTCTCAGACGCTCGACAGGGGACTACGTGTCCTCAAGCTGCTCGCCGACACCGATCACGGGCTGACCGTCACGGAGCTGTCCCACAAACTGGGTGTGAACCGGACCGTCGTGTACCGGTTGCTCGCCACGCTGGAGCAACACGCGCTCGTACGCCGTGATCTGGGCGGACGTGCCCGGGTCGGGCTCGGCGTGCTGCGGCTCGGGCGGCAGGTGCATCCGCTGGTGCGTGAAGCCGCGATGCCGGCGCTGCGGTCGCTGGCGGAGGACATCGGCGCGACCGCGCATCTGACGCTGGTGGACGGGGCGGAGGCGTTGGCCGTGGCGGTGGTCGAGCCGTCCTGGACGGACTATCACGTGGCGTACCGGGCCGGGTTCCGGCATCCCCTGGAACGGGGGGCCGCGGGGAAGGCGATCCTCTCCGCCCGGCAGCAGGCGTCCGACGAACCCGGGTACACGCTGACGCACGGGGAGCTGGAGGCAGGCGCCTGCGGGGCGGCTGCGCCGCTGCTGGGGGTGACCGGGGTCGAGGGCAGTGTCGGTGTGGTCATGCTGGCGGATGTCGTACCGGAGCGGGTGGGCACCCGCGTGATGGACGCGGCCCGCGAGGTAGCAGACGCCCTCCGCTGACCCCCCAGCGACCGTAGCCGCGGGCAGTCGTGCCGCGACCACCCCACCACCCCACCACCCCACCCACCCCAGCCGCGGGCAGTCGTGCCGCAGGGCGGCACGGGTGGGCGCGGC
>NZ_NEUB01000171.1 GCF_002910825.1 Streptomyces sp. SM1
CCCACCGGAAGCCACGACGCGGGCACGGTGGTGGGCCACCGTACGAACCTCCGCGCACGCAGCCGTCAGCGCAGGCGGCGCGGCCGGACCGTCGCCGCCGTGGCCGCCGCGCTGCTGGTCACGGGCGGCACGATATCCGGGATAGCCATCCTCACCCCGGACGGGGACGCGGACCGGGTGCGGGCGGCCTCCGAGAGCGCACCGGAGCCGGCCGCACCCACCTCCCCGCCGGCCACCCCGTCCGCCGGGGCCTCCTCCTCGTCCCCTTCCCCCTCGGCCTCCCCGTCGGCCAGTGAGCCGAGCAGGAAGCCGAAGCCGTCCGCCACGCCCCGGCCGGAGAAGTCCGAGGCCAAGTCCGCCCCCGCACGCACCACGGCCCCCGCGGAACCGCCGGCGCGGCAGCAGTCGGACGAGCCGGCCGCACCCCCGGCCGGGGGCCCCGCCGCCCAGGTACTGAGCCTCACCAACACCGAGCGTTCCAAGGCCGGTTGCGGCCCCGTCACGCTCGACGACCGGCTGGCCAGGGCGGCCCAGCTGCACAGCGAGGACATGTCCGCCAACAACTACTTCTCCCACACCGGCCAGAACGGCAGCAGCTTCGTCGACCGGGCGAAGGCGCAGGGCCACTCCAGCCCCGGCGCCGAGAACATAGCCAAGGGCCAGAGTTCCGCCGCGAGCGTCATGGACGCCTGGATGAACTCCCCGGGCCACCGCGCGAACATCCTCAACTGCTCGCTCAAGTCCCTCGGTGTCGGTGTGACCCAGAACGACTGGACGTGGACTCAGGTCTTCGGCTTCTGACACGGCTCGACGCGCGAGTCCGGCCGAGAGGGCGGGCTCGCGCCGGGGCACGGCGCGGGAGCAGCCGGTCCGGCGCGGGTCGCCTTCCCCGCATGGCGCGACTGTCCGGACGGCGACCCCGAGCGGGACCCGGATCACCGGCCGGCGCTCTCCCAGACGAAGCCGTCCGAGTCGGTGAACGGGCCGGTGGGACTGGTGATCGCGAGCCGGTGCGATCCCGTGCCGTCGGCGGGGACGCCCGCCACCTTGGCGAGGCCGCGGCGCTTGTAGAGCGACAGCTTGACGGTGTCGGGGGCGGTGGTGAACTCGACGTACTTGCCGCCGAAGCTCTTGCCCACGGTCATGCCCCGCTCGACGTAGAACTGCTTGCTCGCCTTGACGTCCTCGACACCCAGCAGGAGCACGATCTCGTCGATGTCCCGTGTGGCCGGCCCGGTGTCCTTCTTCTTCGACGTGGCGAGCTGCCAGATCGTCCCGTCGGGGGACCGGACGACACCGCCGTAGCCCCACAGCGACTTCGCGGCCGGCTTGACCGCGGTGGCGCCGGCGTCCAGAGCGGCGGCCATGAGCGCGTCGACGTTGCCCGGCTGGGACACCACGAGGGAGAGCGTGAAGCCGCGGAAGCCGGTCGAGCCGGCGTCCGAGCCCCGCACGCGCACCCGCGCCGGGTCCAGTGCGAAGGCGTCGGCGTGGAAGCGTGCGGCGGCCTCGGGGTCGGCCACTTCCAGGGTCACGGAGTCGATGGAGTTCATGCCTTCGACGGTAGAGGTGACCGGGCCGTCGCCGCTTCTCGAAAAATGACCGGTCAGGGCAGCACGGTGGGCTGTTCGTGGGCAACGCCGGCATCCAGCACACGAACGCCCTCACCGAGACGCCCGAGGGGCTCGAGTCCACCTTCGCCGTGAACGTACTGGCCAACCACCTCTTCGTGCGCCTGCTCCAGGACCGCTTCCGGGCCCCGGCCAGGATCGTCATCACCACCAGCGACACCCACTTCGGCGACGTCCGGCACAACATGGGCATGGTGCCCGGCCCGGTCCGGGCATCCCCCGGGGTTCTCGCCCGCCCGGGCGCCTTCGCCGGGCCGGGCACCGCGGCGGCCGGCCGCACCGCGTACGCGACCAGCGAGCCGGCCACCCTCTGCCTCGTCCACGCGTACGCGCGCCCGCTCCCCGCCGGGATCGACGCCGTCGCCTGCAAGGCGGGCTTCGTGCCCGGCACCGGTCTCGCCCGTACGCCGGCCCGGTCGCCCGGTTCGCCATGGGCCGCGTCCTGCCGGCGCTGACCCTCACCCCGCTCGCCCTGAGCCCCGGGGCGGCGGGCCGCCGCCTCGCCGACGTCGTCCTCGGCACCACACCGGCGCCGAGCGGGTCGTACGTCGACCGGGGCCGTACGGCCCGCTCGTCGGAGGAGTCGTACGACCCCGGTCGTGAGGCCGCGCTCCTGGAGACCCTCGACGGCCTCACCGCGCCACGGAGCGGGCGGACCGCCGGTCAGTGACCGCCGGTGAGCTCGCCGCTGAGCGTCTTGTGGATGCGGGCGCTGGGCTCGTTCAGTCCGACGATCTCCACGCTCTTGCCGCGCTGGGCGTACCTGGTCTCGATGGCGTCCAGCGCGGCCACGGACGAGGCGTCCCAGATGTGAGCGGCCGACAGGTCGATGACGACCTTCCCGGGATCGGTGCCGTACGCGAACTGTCCGACCAGATCGTTGGAGGAGGCGAAGAACAGCTCGCCCGTGACCCGGTAGACGACCGTGCCGCCGTCGGGGTCGGTGACGGCGGTGACCTCGGCGAGGTGCGCGACCCGCTTGGCGAACACGACCATCGCGGTGACCGATCCGACGACCACACCGATCGCCAGGTTATGGGTGGCGACCACACACACGACCGTGACCACCATGACGCACCGGCGACATGTCGTCGCTCGGGATGCTCGCCGCCCACCTGCTCGCCGCGCTCCTCACCGGACTGTGGCTGGCCCACGGGGAGAGGGCCGCCTTCCGTGTCCTGCGGGCGGTGGCCGGATGGCTCGCGGCGCCCCTGCGGCTGCCGC
>NZ_NEUB01000172.1 GCF_002910825.1 Streptomyces sp. SM1
CCGGTGCCCGGGAACCGCCCGGCCGCCGGACGGCACCACGCACCGCGCACACCGTCGCGCCTACTACCCTGGTGTCGTGACTATTCGCCTGTACGACACCAGCGCCCGGCAGATCCGTGACTTCTCCCCGCTCCAGCCGGGTTGCGTCTCGATCTACCTGTGTGGTGCCACCGTGCAGGCGGCGCCCCACATCGGGCACATCCGCTCGGGGCTGAACTTCGACATCATGCGCCGCTGGTTCGAGTACCGCGGCCTGGAGGTGACGTTCGTCCGCAACGTCACCGACATCGACGACAAGATCATCGCCAAGTCCGCCGAGCAGGGCCGCCCCTGGTGGGCCATCGGCTACGAGAACGAGCGGGCGTTCAACGACGGCTACCGCGCCCTCGGCTGCCTGCCCCCGACCTACGAGCCGCGCGCCACCGGCCACATCACCGAGATGGTCGAGATGATGCGCGGTCTCATCGAGCGCGGGCACGCCTACGAGGCCGAGGGCAACGTGTACTTCGCCGTCGCCTCGTTCCCCGCGTACCTGGAGCTGTCCAACCAGGAACTCGACAACCTGCTCCAGCCCTCCGGCGAGGGCGAGACCGGCAAGCGGGACCCGCGCGACTTCGCGATGTGGAAGGCGGCCAAGCCCGGCGAGCCGAGCTGGGAGACGCCATGGGGCCTCGGGCGTCCCGGCTGGCACCTGGAGTGCTCGGCGATGGCGCACAAGTACCTCGGCAGCGCCTTCGACATCCACGGCGGCGGCCTGGACCTGATCTTCCCGCACCACGACAACGAGATCGCCCAGGCCAAGGCCTACGGTGACGAGTTCGCCCGGTACTGGGTGCACAACGCCTGGGTCACCATGAGCGGCGAGAAGATGTCGAAGTCGCTCGGCAACAGCGTCCTGGTCTCCGAGATGGTCAAGCGCTGGCGGCCCATCGTGCTGCGCTACTACCTGGGCACCCCGCACTACCGGTCGATGATCGAGTACAGCGAGGAGGCCCTGCGCGAGGCCGAGTCCGCGTTCGCGCGGATCGAGGGCTTCGCGCAGCGCGTGACGGAGCTGGCCGGAGGTGCCGTCGAGCCCGCCGGCGAGGTGCCGCCCGTGTTCGCCGAGGCGATGGACGACGACCTGGGCGTCCCGCAGGCGCTCGCCGTCGTGCACACCACCGTCCGGCAGGGCAACAGCGCGCTGGCCGCCGACGACAAGGAGGAGGCCGTCGCGCGTCTCGCCGAGGTCCGCGCCATGCTCGGCGTGCTCGGACTCGACCCGCTGGACCCCCGGTGGGCCGGCGGAAGCGACCACGGCCAGGACCTCCACGGCGTGGTCGACACCCTGGTCCGGATGGTCCTCGACCAGCGCGAGGCCGCGCGGGCGCGCAAGGACTGGCCCACCGCGGACGCCATCCGCGACCAGCTCGGCCAGTCCGGTCTGGTGATCGAGGACGGCCCCCAGGGACCGCGCTGGAGCCTCGGCGCGCGCTGAGCGGTCGGGGCACCCGAAGATCGACTGTGCCGTCCGGCTCTCCGGGCGGCACACTTCATAGGCACACGTCACGGACGAACGCACCACAGCAGTAGCACGCACCACAGCAGTAGCAGGACACCCACGACTTCACGGAGACGGATACCTCATGGCCGCGAACAACCGCCGCATGTCCGGCAAGAAGGGCGCGCAGGTCGGCAGTGGCGGCCAGCGACGCCGGGGCCTC
>NZ_NEUB01000173.1 GCF_002910825.1 Streptomyces sp. SM1
CGGCGCGCCGGACGGTGTGGCGGCGATCCGCACCAGCCGCACCAGGTCGGCATCCTCCGCACAGTCGGCCACCCGGTCGATCAGCGCGTGGTCGGCGAATCCGGCGAGCGCGAAGTCGAGGTGGACCGTCGCCGCCTCCGCCGGGTCCTCGCACTCCGCCGCCGCGCGCGCCGCGCGGTGCAGCTGCTGCGCGCGGAACCGCAGCAGCGAGGCCTCCTGCTCGCTCTGCCGGTACTCGGTCACGTCCTGGAACAGCCAGCCGACCCCGAGCGGCACCGGCTCCTCCGCGAGCGGTGACGCCAGCCGCACGAACCCGCTGCGCCAGCACCGCCGCCGCTCCCCCTCCGGCGTGCGCACGCTCACCCACAGCTCGGCCGGCGCGGGCGGCGCCCCCTCGGCGAGGACATGGGTGAGCGCGCTCTCCAGCTCCTCGACGCCCTGCACCAGCAGTTCCCCGAGCGGCCGGCCCAGTACGGACGTGCGCCCCGCGCCCAGTGCCCGCGCGGCGTGCGCGTTGACGACCGCGGGCCGCAGGTCGGCGTCGACCAGGACGACACCCCAGCTGGCGTCCTCCAGCAGCGCCTCGCTCAGCGCGATCGACCGCTCCAGATCGATCTGCGCGTGCACCTCGCTGAACGCGCAGTACACCCCGGCGGGCTTCCCGTCCGGCCCGCGCACGGCCGCGGACTGCGTTCGCACCAGCACCCGGCCGCCGTCCTTGGTGAGCAGCGCGAACTCGTTGACCTGCCGGCCCGGGGCGTCCATGGCCGCCAGCAGCCGCGCCTCCACCTCCTCGGCGTCCGCGCTGCGCACGGCCCACCCGGCGAAACCGGCCCGGCCCACCGCCTCGTCCGCGCTCCAGCCGAGGATCCGCTCGGCCTCACGGTTCCAGTGCGTGACCGTCCCGTCCGCGTCGAAGGCGCACAGGGCCGCGTCCATGCCGTCGAGCAGCGCGGCGAGAAGGTCGGAGCCGTCCGACCCCTCCCGCGCGGGCTCGGGCTCGTCCGGCCCCAGCTCGTCGGTGGTCCCACTACGCCGGGAAGCACTCACCTGGACCCCCTGCAGGCTGCGTCCGCACGTACGGTACGACGGTTCGCTCACTCGCAATCATTCAACTTGAACGTGACTCAGCGCACATCGGGTTCTCGACAAGATTGGGAGAATTGTTGTACGCCGCAGCCGCGTCGACCCGTTCACGAGGGACAAGTCTCCAGCCGCAGCGTCAGCCACAGCTCCCTCTCCCCCGGCAGAACATACCGCTCGACCTCGTCGAAGCCCCGCGCACGGGCGAACCGGACACCGTCCTCGTTGGCGGCGAGCACCACCGTCTCGACGGCCCGGGCGCCCGCCGCGCGCGCGTGCCCGAGCCCCGCCTCGTAGAGCGCCGCCCCGAATCCCCTGCCCCGGTGCTCGGGCAGCACCCGCGCGATGACGGTCGCGACGGCGTCCTCCCCCCGCCGGCGGGCGCACCGTCGAGCAGCCGACGAGGACGTCACCGTCGTACGCGTTCTCCAGCCGGTACCCGCGTCCGAGGCGCTCGCGCACCTCGTCGGGCGTCATCGCGGCGGGCGGGACGATCACGTTGTGGACGTGCCGCCACTGCTCCCGCATGGCCTCGCCGTCCACGGTCTCGATACGGGGATCACTCATCCGGCAAGCCAAGCGCGCCCCCGCGCGGAGATCAACGAAAAAAAGTGGTTGATCCCGCGGCGATCGCTTCTTAGTGTGGCGGTACTTCGGAAAGGAGGTGGTTCGGCAGATGTATGCAGACCGGACGGAAGAGGTGGCTGTGGGCTAGTGGCCCGCCGCCGTACTCGGTTCGGCGCCGGACCAGCGTGTGCGCGATGCACGCAGCCGGCCCAATCCAACGCAGTCACCCGACCCGCGAGTCGCCGGTAACGTCCGGCCGGCTCCTCCTCCGGGAGGAACCGGACTCGCGGGTCGTTTGCGTTCCCGCGGGCGGCTCAGCGGGCGATGTCCCCGTAGCCCTCGATCTCGCGCGGATCGCGCGTGCCCGGCCCGACGTAGCGGGCCGAGGGGCGGACCAGGCGGCCGGTGCGCTTCTGCTCCAGGATGTGGGCCGACCAGCCCGCGGTACGGGCGCAGCTGAACATCGAGGTGAACATGTGCGCCGGGACCTCGGCGAAGTCCAGCACGATCGCCGCCCAGAACTCGACGTTGGTGGCCAGCACCCGGTCGGGCCGGCGGGCGTGCAGTTCGGCCAGGGCGGCCTTCTCCAGGGCCTCGGCGACCTCGAAGCGCGGGGCGCCCAGGTCCCGGGCGGTGCGGCGCAGCACGCGGGCGCGGGGGTCCTCCGCGCGGTAGACGCGGTGGCCGAAGCCCATCAGGCGCTCGCCCTTGTCGAGGGCCTGCCGGACGTACGCGTCGGCGTCCCCGGTGCGCTCGATCTCCTCGATCATGTGCAGGACGCGCGAGGGCGCGCCGCCGTGCAGCGGTCCGGACATGGCGCCGACGGCTCCGGAGAGGGCCGCCGCGACGTCCGCTCCGGTCGAGGCGATGACCCGCGCGGTGAACGTGGAGGCGTTCATGCCGTGCTCGGCGGCCGAGGTCCAGTAGGCGTCGACGGCGGCGACGTGCTTGGGGTCGGGCTCACCGCGCCAGCGGATCATGAAGCGTTCGACGACGGACTCGGCCTTGTCGATCTCGCTCTGCGGCACCATGGGCAGACCCTGGCCGCGCGCGGACTGGGCGACGTAGGACAGCGCCATGACGGCGGCGCGCGCGAGGTCGTCGCGGGCCTGCGCGGCATCGATGTCGAGGAGCGGTTTGAGGCCCCATACGGGGGCCAGCATGGCGAGCGCGGACTGCACGTCGACGCGGATGTCACCGGAGTGCACGGGGATAGGGAACGGCTCCGCGGGCGGCAGCCCGGGGTTGAACGCCCCGTCGACGAGCAGCCCCCAGACATTGCCGAAGGAGACGTGCCCGACCAGATCCTCGATGTCGACGCCCCGGTACCGGAGGGCGCCGCCCTCCTTGTCCGGTTCGGCGATCTCCGTCTCGAACGCGACGACTCCTTCGAGCCCGGGTACGAAGTCGGACATCTGGCGGCTCCTTGTGAGGTGGGTGACAGATGGTGTTGGGGGTGGGACGACCATGTGTCGGACCGGGCGGCGCGATCGGGTGCGTCCGGTGGTTCCGCGGTCACGGTGTGTGGACTCGCGGTCCTGGACGTCATCCCTGTGATGCCCGGCTGACGGTCACCCAACCGGATCAGTGCCAGCACGATATCCCTGAGTGCCATCTTTGGGGAGTGTTCGCGGCACTCAGTGCCACTGCGTGATGAAGGACACCCCTCCCGGCGGCCACGCTCATGGGGCAGGATGACGGCGTGACCGACCGAGACGCCGTTCCCTTCGATCTCGCCGCGATGCGCAAGCAGTACCGGACCGAGGGGCTCTCCGAGACCGACCTGGCCGCCACGCCCGTCGAGCAGTTCGCGCGCTGGTTCAAACAGGCCGCGACGGACGGCGGGCTCTTCGAGCCGAACGCCGTGATCGTCTCCACGGCGGACGCGGAGGGGCGGCCCGGCTCACGCACGGTGCTGCTGAAGCACTTCGACGACGACGGGTTCGTCTTCTACACGAACTACGGCTCCCGCAAGGGCCGCGACCTCGCCGAGAACCCCCGCGTGTCGCTCCTCTTCCCCTGGCACCCGATGGCCCGGCAGGTCATCGTCACCGGCACCGCGCGCCGCACCGGCCGCGACGAGACGGCCGCCTACTTCCGCACCCGTCCGCACGGCTCCCAGCTGGGCGCGTGGGCCAGCGGCCAGTCCTCGGTGATCGCCGGCCGCGCGGAGCTGGACGCGTCCTACGCCGACCTGGCGGCCCGCTATCCGGAGGGCGAGCAGGTACCGGTGCCACCGCACTGGGGCGGCTTCCGCGTGACCCCGGAGGCGGTGGAGTTCTGGCAGGGCAGGGAGAACCGCCTGCACGACCGCCTGCGGTACGTCGCCGAGGCGGACGGGGGCTGGCGGGTGGAGCGGCTGAGCCCGTGAACCGTCGCCTCAGTCCGTGACCCGGGGCGCCCCGGGGGCGGTCCGGTCCAGCGCCTCGTCCAGCAGTGCCGCCCACTGGGCCACCACCCGGTCGCGGCGGGTGGTGTCGTCGGTGAGGAGGTTGGCGAGGCCCAGGCCGCGGGCCATGTCGAGGAGGCCCTGGACGGTTTCGCGGACGCCGGGGCGGGACTCGTCGGCGCCGAGGAGTTCGACGGCGATGCGGTGGGACTCGCGGCCGACGCGCAGCTCCAGCTCGGTCACGCGCGGGCGCAGCTGTTCCTCGTTGGAGGCGGCGACCCAGAGGTGGAGCGCCGCGCGGAAGACGGGTCCGGTGTAGAGGCCGACCAGTGCCGCGATCACCGCGTGGCGGTCGCTCGCGGCGGCGCCCTCCGGGAAGAGGGCGCGCAGCGCGGTGGAGCGTTCTTCGGCGACGTATTCGACGGCGGCCGTGAACAGGTCCTCGCGGGTCGGGAAGTGGTGCTGGGCGGCTCCCCGGGAGACGCCCGCGCGTTCGGCGACGGCGGAGACCGTGGAACCCGACCAGCCGTGCTCGGCGAGGCAGGCCACGGCGGCCTCCAGGAGCCGCTGCCGGGTGGCCCGGCTGCGGTCCTGCTTGGGGACTCGTTCCGCACGGTCGGCCGTGCTCACATCACCCATTCCGGTTCCCGTCGTTCGAGGAAGGCCGTCATTCCCTCGCGCGCGTGGGCGGAGGCGAAGAGGCGTGCCGAGAGCGCGGTCAGGTCGGCCGCGTCCCGGTCGAATGTCTCCAGCACCCTAGCCGTGAGCAGCCGTTTCGTCTCGGCCAGGGCTTCGGGGGCGGACTTGCGCAGGCCGTCGAGGATGGGGGCGAGGGTCTCGTCGACGTCCTCGCCGGCCGCCGTGAGCAGGCCGATACGGGCGGCTTCGGCGGCGTCGAGGCGTTCGCCGGTGAGGTAGTAGCGGGCCAGCGCGCGGGGGTCGGTGCGGGGCAGCAGCGGCAGTGAGATGACGGCCGGGGCGACCCCGATACGGACCTCGGTGAAGGCGAACGTCGCCGCGTGGGAGGCGGCGGAGATGTCGCAGGCGGCGAGCAGCCCCAGCCCGCCCGCGCGGACGTGTCCGGTGACCCGCGCGACGACGGGTCTGGGCAGTTCGACGATCTGCCGCAGCAGGCCCACCAGTGCCTCGGGCGCGGGCGGGTCGCGCAGGTCGGCGCCGGCGCTGAAGGTGTTGCCGGTGTGGGTGAGGAGCACCGCGCGGACGCCGCTGTCCCGGCCGGCGTCGGTCAGCGCGTCGGCCAGTTCGCCGACGAGGGCGGCGGACAGGGCGTTGCGGCGTTCCGGGGCGTCGAGGGAGAGCGTTTCGACGCCCCGCGTGCGGGTGCGGCCGATCAGGGTCACGTGGGCTCCTCGTGCGCCGCGCGGAGTTCGCGGCGCAGTATCTTTCCGGAGGCGGCGCGCGGGACGCCGTCGACGAAGGTGACGTGCCGGACCCGCTTGTACGGGGCGACCCGCTCGGCGACGTACATCATGACCTCGCCCTCGGCGAGTTCCGGCGCGGACGGCTGGCGGACGACGAAGGCGTGCGGGACCTCGTTGCCGTCCTCGTCGTAGACGCCGATGACGGCGGCGTCGGCGATGCCCGGGTGGGTGAGGAGCAGCGCCTCGAGTTCGGCGGGGGCGACCTGGAAGCCCTTGTACTTGATGAGCTCCTTGACGCGGTCGACGACGAACAGCCAGCCTCCCTCGTCGGTGTGCCCGACGTCCCCGGTGTGCAGCCAGCCGTCCTCGTCGATCATCGCGGCGGTGGCGTCGGGGCGGCCGAGGTAGCCCTTCATGACCTGGGGTCCCCGGATGAGGATCTCGCCCGACTCGCCGGGCGCGAGGTCCTTGCCGGGGTCGTCGAGGGAGACGATGCGCATCTCGGTCCCGGCGATCAGCTTGCCGACGGTGCCGGGCGGTGCCTCGTTCATGGCCTCCAGGGGGACGACGTGCGTGCCCGGCGACAGCTCCGTCATGCCGTACGCCTGTCCGACGGGCGGCAGTCCGAGCCGCTGCGAGCAGGCGGCGGCGAGGCTCGCGTCCAGGGGCGCGGCGGCGCTGATGATGTGCTGGAGGGAGGACAGGTCGTACTGGGCGACCAGGGGGTGCTTGGCGAGGGCCAGCACGATGGGCGGGGCCACGTACAGGCCGGTGATGCGGTGGTTCTGGATGGCCGCGAGGAACGTCTCCAGGTCGAAGCGCGGGAGGACGACGACGGTCGCGCCCTGCCGCAGGGGGGCGTTCATCAGGGCGGTGAGCCCGTAGATGTGGAAGAACGGCAGGACGGCGAGGATGCGGTCGCCGGGGCCGGCCGTGATCGACGGCTGGAGCTGGGCGAGGTTGGTGGCGATCTGCCGGTGGGTGAGCATCACGCCCTTGGGGACGCCGGTGGTGCCGGAGGAGTACGGCAGCGCGGCGACGTCCTCGGCCGGGTCGATCGCGACGACCGGCTCGGGGGCGGTGGAGGCCAGCATGTCGATCAGGGAACGGTGTCCCGGCGCGCTGTCGCAGACGAAGATCTCCTCCACCCCGCCCGCGAGTTCGGCGGCCCTGCGCGCGGTCTCGAGGAGCGGTGAGACGGTGACGATCCAGCGGGCCGCGGAGTCCTTGAGCTGTTTGCCGAACTCCTCGGCGGTCGCCAGCGGGTGCACGGTGGTGACGGCCGCGCCCGCGCGGGTGGCCGCGTAGAACGCGGTGGGGAAGGCGATGGTGTTGGGGCTGTGCAGGGCTAGCACGTCGCCCTTGCGGACGCCCGCCTCGGCGAGGCCGGCGGCGACCCGCCGGTGGAAGCGGTCGACCTGTTCGTAGGTGAGGGTGGTGCCGTCGGTGCCGTCGATCAGTGCCGGGGTGCTTCCGAACTCGGCGGCCCGGGCGAGCACCGCGTCGTGGATGGGGAGGTCGACCGGGGAGACGTCTGCGTACTCGCTTCGGAACATGGTTCCTCCAAGGCGGCCGGGAGGCCGGGCGGGCCTAGTACGACTTGGGCAGGCCCAGGGTCTGGTGGGAGACGTAGTTGAGAATCATCTCCCGGCTCACCGGGGCGATACGAGACACGCGCGCGGCCGTTATCAGCGAGGCGAGCCCGTACTCGCGCGTGAGGCCGTTTCCGCCGAGGGTGTGCACGGCCTGGTCGACGGCCTTCACACAGGCCTCGGCGGCCGCGTACTTGGCCATGTTGGCGGCCTCTCCGGCGCCGATGTCGTCACCGGCGTCGTAGAGGTGGGCGGCCTTCTGCATCATCAGGCGGGCGAGTTCGAGTTCGATGTGCGCCTGGGCGAGGGGGTGGGCGATCGCCTGGTGGGAGCCGATGGGGGCCTTCCAGACGGTGCGCTCACGCGCGTACTCGACGGCGCGGCCGAGCGCGTAGCGGCCCATGCCGATCGCGAAGGCGGCGGTCATGATGCGCTCGGGGTTGAGGCCGGCGAAGAGCTGGAGCAGTCCGGCGTCCTCGTCGCCGACGAGCGCGTCGGCGGGCAGCCGCACGTCGTCGAGGACCAGCTCGAACTGCTTCTCCACGGAGTGGAGTTCCATGTCGATGGGGCGCCGCCGGAAGCCCTCGGCATCGCGCGGGACGATGAACAGGCAGGGCTTGAGTCTGCCCGTGCGGGCGTCCTCGGTGCGGCCCACGATGAGGGTGGCGTCGGCGATGTCGACCCCGGAGACGAACACCTTGCGGCCGGTGAGGAGCCAGTCGGCGCCGTCCCGGCGTGCCGTCGTGGTGATGCGGTGGCTGTTGGATCCGGCGTCGGGTTCGGTGATCCCGAAGGCCATCAGGCGGCTGCCGTCGGCCAGGGCGGGCAGCCACTCCCGCTTCTGCGCCTCGGTGCCGAAGCGGGAGATGACGGTGCCGCAGATCGCCGGGGAGACGATCATCATCAGCAGGGGGTTGCCGGCGGCGCCCATCTCCTCCGAGACGAGGGACAGTTCGGTGATGCCGCCGCCACCACCGCCGTACGCCTCCGGCAGGTTGACGCCGATGTAGCCGAGCTTGGCGGCTTCCTGCCAGAACGGGCGGTTGTCGGTGCGGGAGGTAGTGCGGGGGTGGTTGCTCGCGAACGCGGCGACCGCTTCGCGGAGAGCCTTGTGTTCTTCTGATTCGATCACCGGCATGGGCGCTCCTGAGGGGGAGGTGCTTCGGGTTGTCGCGAGAGTGCGGGTGCTTCGGGTTGTCGCGAGAGTGCGGGTGCTTCGTGGTTTCTCGCGCAGTTCCCCGCGCCCCTGAGGGGCGTGGTTCCTCGCGCCGTTGAAAGGCGTGGTTCCTCGCGTCTCTAAGGGGTTTCCTCCACGACCGCCAGGAGGGTGCCGACCTCCACCTGTCGGCCCGGGGTCGCGTGCAGGGCGCTGACGACTCCGGTGACCGGGGCCGTGATCCTGTGCTGCATCTTCATGGCCTCCAGCCAGAGGAGCGGCTGTCCGGCCTCCACCGCGGCTCCCTCGGTCACTCCGTCGGCGACACGGACGACCGTGCCCGGCATGGGTGCCAGCAGGGAGCCGGGGGCGTGCTGGGCGGTGGGGTCGGGGAAGCGGGGCAGGGCGGTGAGCGCGGTGGCGCCCACGTACACGCGGTCGCCGTAGCGGCTGACCTCGTAGCGGCGCCGTACGCCGTCCACGTCCAGGATCACCAGTCCCGCGTCGGCGTGCACGACCCCCACGCCGTCGGCCTCGAAGCCCTCGCGTGTGTGCCGGTAGCGGACCTCGTGTTCCTCGCCACCGATGGCGTACCGCTTGACCTGTGGCTGCGAGGCGAGGTTGCGCCAGCCGCCGAAGCGGGAGCGGCCGTGGGCGTCGGCGAGGGCCGCGGCGAGCGGGGCGTGCGGGTCGGGGGCGGGTTCGGTGAGGGCGGGGAGGTGGCGGTCGTAGAAGCCGGTGTCCATGCGGGCCGACGCGAACTCCTCGTGCCGCAGGGAGCGGACGAGGAGGTCCCGGTTGGTGACGGGGCCGTGGATCACCGCGCGGTCGAGGGCGGCGGCCAGTCTGCGGATCGCCTCCGCGCGGGTGGGCGCGTGGGCGACGACCTTGGCGAGCATGGGGTCGTAGTGGACGCCGATGTCGTCGCCGTCGGTGTAGCCGGTGTCCAGGCGCACGCCGTCGGGGACGGCGAGGCGGTGCAGCCGGCCGGTCTGCGGGGCCCAGCCCTGTGCCGGGTCCTCGGCGTAGAGGCGGGCCTCCACGGCGTGCCCGCGCACGGCCGGGGGTTCGCCGTCCAGGGTGTGCCCCTCGGCGACGCGGATCTGCTCGGCGACGAGGTCGACGCCGGACACCGCCTCCGTCACCGGGTGTTCCACCTGGAGGCGGGTGTTCATCTCCAGGAAGTGCGCGCGGCCGTCGGCGACGAGGAACTCCACGGTGCCGGCCCCGGCGTAGGAGACGGCCCGCGCGGCCCGTACGGCGAGGGCGTGGAGTTCCTCGGTGAGGCGCGCGGACAGGCCGGGGGCCGGGGCCTCCTCGATGACCTTCTGGTGCCGTCGCTGGAGGGAGCAGTCGCGGGTGCCGAGCGCCCACACCGTGCCGTGCGTGTCGGCGAGGACCTGCACCTCGACGTGGCGTCCGCCCTCCACGTACGGCTCGGTGAACACCTCCCCGTCGCCGAAGGCGCTCGCGGCCTCCGCGCGGGCGGCGGCCAGTTCACCGTCCAGGTCCGCGAGACGCCGGACGACGCGCATCCCGCGTCCGCCGCCGCCCGCCGCCGCCTTCACCAGGACCGGCAGGTCGGCCTCGGTGACCTCGCGCAGGGGCTCGATGCCCATCAGTTCCTTGGCGCGCGTCTTGGACGCCATCGCCTCGATCGCCTCCGGGGGCGGCCCGATCCACACCAGTCCGGCGTCCTGGACGGCCCGCGCGAAGCCGGCGTTCTCGGAGAGGAAGCCGTAGCCGGGGTGCACGGCGTCCGCGCCGGCCGCGAGGGCGGCCTTCACGATCAGGTCGCCGCGCAGATAGGTGTCGGCGGGCGCCGCCCCGGGCAGGCGTACGGCCGTGTCCGCGACGCGCGCGTGGAGCGCGTCCGCGTCGGCGTCCGAGTGCACGGCGACCGTGCGGATCCCCAGCTCGCGGCAGGTGCGGACGACGCGGCAGGCGATCTCTCCCCGGTTCGCCACCAGTACGGAATTGATCATGGGCATGGTGGGCCTCACATCCGGAAGACGCCGAAGCCACCGCGCGCGCCCTCGAAGGGCGCGGTGTGGATGGCCGACAGGCACAGGCCGAGGACGGTGCGGGTGTCGCGCGGGTCGATGACGCCGTCGTCGTACAGCCGCCCGGACAGGAACATGGGCAGCGACTCGGACTCGATCTGCTGCTCCACCATGGCGCGCAGCGCCGCGTCCGCCTCGTCGTCGTAGGGCCGTCCCTTCGCCGCCGCCGACTGCCGGGCGACGATGGAGAGCACGCCGGCGAGCTGCTGCGGGCCCATGACGGCGGACTTGGCGCTGGGCCAGGCGAACAGGAAGCGCGGGTCGTAGGCGCGGCCGCACATGCCGTAGTGCCCGGCGCCGTAGGAGGCGCCCATGAGGACGGACAGGTGGGGGACGCGGGAGTTGCTGACCGCGTTGATCATCATCGCGCCGTGCTTGATGATGCCGCCCTGCTCGTACTCCCTGCCGACCATGTAGCCGGTGGTGTTGTGCAGGAAGAGCAGCGGGATGTCGCGCTGGTTGGCGAGCTGGATGAACTGGGCGGCCTTCTGGGACTCCTCGCTGAAGAGGACCCCCTGGGCGTTGGCGAGGATGCCGACGGGATAGCCGTGGAGGGTGGCCCAGCCGGTGGTGAGACTGGTCCCGTAGAGGGGTTTGAACTCGTCGAAGTCGGAGGAGTCGACGATCCGGGCGATGACCTCGCGCGGATCGAAGGGGATCTTCAGATCGCCCGGGACGATGCCGAGGAGTTCGTCCTCGTCGTACCTGGGGGGCGCGGCGGTCCCCGGGTCGGCGTGCGCCTTGCGGTGGTTGAGACGGGCGACGACCCGGCGGGCCTGGCGGAGCGCGTCCTGCTCGTCGACGGCGAACTGGTCGGCGAGGCCCGACACGCGGGCGTGCATCTCGGCGCCGCCGAGGGACTCGTCGTCGCTCTCCTCACCGGTCGCCATCTTCACCAGCGGCGGGCCGCCGAGGAACACCTTCGCCCGCTCCTTGACCATGATCACGTGGTCGGACATGCCGGGGGCGTACGCGCCTCCGGCGGTGGAGTTGCCGAAGACGACGGCGAGGGTGGGGATACCGGCCGCGGAGAGCCGGGTGAGGTCCCGGAAGATGGCACCCCCGGGGATGAAGATCTCCTTCTGGGACGGCAGATCGGCGCCGCCGGACTCCACGAGGCTGATCACGGGCAGCCGGTTGGCGAGCGCGATGTCGTTGGCGCGCAGGGCCTTCCGCAGGCTCCAGGGGTTGCTGGCGCCGCCCCGCACGGTCGGGTCGTTGGCGGTGATCAGGCACTCCACGCCCTCGACGACGCCGATGCCGGTGACGAGCGAGGCGCCGACGGTGTAGTCGCTCCCCCAGGCCGCCAGCGGGGACAGCTCCAGGAACGGAGTGTCGGGGTCGAGGAGCAGTTCGATGCGCTCCCGGACCAGCAGCTTGCCGCGCGTGCGGTGCCGCTCGACGTACTTCTCACCGCCGCCCGCGAGGGCCTTGGCGTGCTCGGCGTCGAGTTCGGCGAGCTTGGCGAGCATGGCGTCGCGGTGCTCCCGGTACTCCGGGTCGGCCGGGTTCAGGGCGGATTCGAGGACCGTCACAGGAGGACCTCCGGGATGTCGAGGTGCCGGGAGCGCAGCCATTCGCCGAGCGCCTTGGCCTGCGGATCGAAACGGGCCTGCGCGGCGACGCCCTCGCCGAGGATGCCCTCGACGAGGAAGTTGAGGGCGCGCAGGCGGGGCAGTACGTGCCGGGTGACGGGGAGGTCGCGGGCCTCGGGGATCAGCTCGCGGAACCGCTCGACGGTCAGCTCGTGCGCGAGCCACCGCCAGGCGTCGTCGTCGCGGACCCAGACGCCGACGTTGGCGTTCCCGCCCTTGTCGCCGCTGCGGGCGCCGGCGAGGAGGCCGAGGGGGGCCCTGGTGGTGGGTCCCGGCGGCAGCGGCTCGGGGAGCGCGGGCGCCGGTACGTCCTCGAGTACGGCGGTGTCGTTCGGCGCGTCCACGGTGACACGACGACCGTCATGGAGGACGGCCACATGGCCGACGTCGCCATGGGGGACGTACACATCCTCGAAGACCCCGTACGGGGAGCCCTTCCCCGGTGGTGCCATCACATGGAACCCGGGGTAGCTCCCCAGTGCCAGTTCGATGGCGGCCCCGCTGAGCACCCGCCCGACCTTCTCCTGGGACGGGTCCCGCACCACGAGCCGCAGCAGCGCGCTCGCCGTCTCCTCGGTGGAGGCGTCGGCCCGGTCGGTGCGGGCCGGTTCCCAGCACACCTCGGCGGGCGGCGCCTTGGCGAGCGCGTCGCCCATCTGCTCCTTCACCAGATCCGCCTTGGCCTCGATGTCGAGCCCGGTGAGCACGAACACGACCTCGTTGCGGAAGCCGCCGAGCCGGTTGCGCCCGACCTTGAGCGCGGGCGGCGGCGCCTCTCCCCGGACCCCCTCGACCCGCACCCGGTCGGGCCCGTCCTGGGTCAGCCGTACGGTGTCCAGCCGCGCGGTGACGTCCGGCCCGGCGTACCGGGCGCCGCCCGTCTCGTAGAGCAGCTGCGCGGTGACGGTCCCGACGTCGACGAAGCCGCCGGTGCCGGGGTGTTTGGTGATGACGCTGCTGCCGTCGGCGTGGATCTCGGCGAGCGGGAATCCGGGCCGCCGGAGGTCACGGGGGTCGCGCTCGCCGAAGAAGGCGTAGTTCCCGCCGGTGGCCTGCGTCCCGCACTCCAGCACGTGCCCGGCGACGACGGCCCCCGCGAGCCGGTCGTACTCCGTCGGCCCCCAGCCGAAGTGGGCGGCGGCCGGCCCGGTGACCAGGGCGGCGTCGGTGACCCGGCCGGTCACCACCACGCCGGCGCCCGCGCGGAGGCATTCCGCGATCCCGGAGCCGCCGAGGTAGGCGTGGGCGGCGAGGCTGCCGGGGTACCGCGCGGTGAGGTCGTCGCCCTCGACGTGGGCGACCCGTACGGCGATGCCGAGCCGGCCGGCGAGGGCGCGCACGGCGTCCGCGAGCCCCGCGGGATGGAGCCCGCCCGCGTTGGTGACGATCCTGACGCCCCGCTCGTGCGCGAGGCCGAGGGTGTCCTCCAGCTGCCGCAGGAAGGTACGGGCGTACCCGGCTCCGGGGTCCTTCAGCCGGTCGCGGGCGAGGATGAGCATGGTCAGCTCGGCGAGGTAGTCGCCGGTGAGGACGTCGACCTCGCCGCCGGTGAGCATCTCGCGCAGGGCGTCGGCGCGGTCTCCGTAGAAGCCGGAGAAGTTCCCGATGCGCAGGGTCGTCGTCGCTGCCCCCGCCCCCGCCGTCGCTTTCGCCGTCACCGCGCGGTGCCCTCCTTCGGCTCCCGTCCGCCGCCGGGCGGTCCGGCGAAGGCCTGGGCGATGTCCAGCCAGCGGTCGGCGTCGGGGCCGTCCGCGGTGAGGGCCAGGTCCGCGCGGTGGGCGCGCTGGGTGACCAGCAGGCAGAAGTCGAGCGCGGGCCCGGTGACCCGCTGGGGCGCGTCCTCGGGGCCGTACGCCCAGATGTCACCGCCCGGCCCGGCGAGTTCTACGCGGAAGGGGTCGGCGGGCGAGGTGAGCCCGTGCGCCCCGAAGGCGAAGTCCCGGGTCCGCACCCCGAGCCACGCCACATGCCGGAGCCGGTCACTGGGTGGCCGCACCACACCGAGCGTGTGGGCCACGTCCAGCCCATGTGCCCAGGTCTCCATAAGACGGGCGGTGGCCATGGAGGCTGCCGACATGGGCGGCCCGTACCAGGGGAACCGTGCCCCGGCCGGCGCCTCCCGCAGTGCCTTCTCCAGCGCCGCCCGCCCCTGCCGCCACCGCGCGAGCAGCTCGGCGGGCGCGGACCGGGCGTACTCCTCGGCTCCGTCGTCCACGAAGGTGTGCGGGGCGTCGAGGGCCCCTTCGACCAACGCCTGGAACCCGTCCGCGTCGGTGACGGCGAGCAGCGAGGAGTGGTCGGTCCAGGCGAGGTGGGCGATCTGGTGCGCGACGGTCCAGCCGGCAGCGGGCGTCTGCAGCGTCCATTGCTCGGAAGGGAGCTCGGTCACGAGCCGGTCGACCGCCTCGCTCTCCTCACGCAGGTCGTCGATCACGGGCGTCGGATCGGACATGAGGCGCTCCCCTCGGGGCACGGCGGTGTGCGGCGCGATTGCGTGGAGCATGGCAGCAGGATGAGAAACAAGCAAGCATGCTTGCATGAATTTTTGGGACGCACCGTTCCGGCGGCGCAACTCGCTCGCCCTCAACGACCGCCTGGTTCTTCGCCGGGATCCTCAGGCGAGGGGATCGGGTGTCACCTGCCAGATGGTGACGAGCTCCGAGCGCGGCGTAATCATGTACACGAAAAAGCCGCCGGCGACGAAGGCGTGCTTGGCACCCTCGTCGGCGCCCTGGTATCCGGGCCCATGAAGGTGAAGGACCTCAGCCGCCCTGACCAGTTCATCGGCCATCTTCGCCACCTCGGCGAGGAAGTCGGCCGGAGCTCCGCCCGCGACCGTCTCGTGGTCGGGCACGTACTCCCAACGCCAGGTCACTCCGCGCGCACCGCCTCGGCAGCCTCGCGATAGAGGGAACTCGCTGTCCTGAGATGTTCCTGGGCCTCGTCCACCGTGGTGGCGATCTGGGCGAGGTACACCGCGCGGTGGTACTCCCTGGCCGTGGCCGGGTGCCGCTCGATCTCGATCAGGGCAGCCCAATGGCTGAGGTAAGCGTGTACCGGCTTGAGTGAACCGTGCTCCACCGCCTCCGCGAGGGCCTGGTCCTTAGCCTGGTCATACGCCGCCACCAGGCCGGGAGCGACAACCGTGCAGGCAGCCCGCAGGGCGCCAGGTGTTCGCTCCGGGCGGGGGATCAGCGGGCGATCGCCGACGGTCTCGGTGTGCTGCACGCTCATGGCGCTGTTCCCTTCGTACCTCTGGGGACGGGCCGGTCACGCGACGGGGCCGGTTGATTCGAGAGACGAGAGCGACTCTAGCCCTGACACACCTCGCCACGCCCGGCGATCGTCAGGAGACAGCCCTCGTTCCCTTCACCTTCCCCCGCCCCACCTGCGTCCGCACCGCGCCCATGCTCGCCGCGATGACCAGGGCGATGGCGGCGGCCTCGGTGGTGGAGAGGGCCTGGTCGAGGATGAGGAAGCCGGCGGCCGCGGCGAGGGCCGGTTCCAGGCTCATCAGGATGGCGAAGGTGGAGGCGGGCAGGCGTCGCAGCGCGAGGAGTTCGAGGGTGTACGGGAGCACGGAGGACAGCACCGCGACCGCCGCGCCCAGGGCGAGGATCGTCGGGTCGAGGAGCTTGGTACCGGACTCCGCGACACCCAGCGGCAGGAAGAGGACCGCCGCCACCCCCATCGCGAGGGCGAGCCCGTCCGCCTGCGGGAAGCGGCGCCCCGTACGGGCGCTGAAGACGATGTACGCCGCCCACATGGCGCCGGCGCCCAGTGCGAAGGCGACGCCCAGCGGGTCGAGGCTGCTGAAGCCTCCGCCGCCCAGGAGGAACACACCGGCGAGGGCCAGCGCGGCCCACACGAGGTTGACCGCCCGCCGGGAGGCCAGTACGGACAGCGTGAGCGGGCCGAGCACCTCCAGTGTGACCGCCGGGCCCAGCGGGATCCGCGCGACGGACTGGTAGAACAGCCCGTTCATCGCCGCCATGGCGACACCGAAGACGATCACCGTGCCCCAGTCGGCGCGCGAGTGCCCGCGCAGCTTCGGCCGGCACAGCACCATCAGCACGACCGCCGCCACCAGCAACCGCAGCGTCACCACGCCGAGCGCACCGGCACGAGGCATCAGCGTCACCGCCAGCGCCCCGCCGAACTGCACGGAGACCCCGCCCGCGAGCACCAGCCCGACCGGCCCCAGGGAACCCCGCCCGCGCGGGACGCCGTCCGGCGTGGGCGCGGGGGCGTGGCCCGTCCCGGGCGCGGTGGACGGGGTGGTGGCGCTGGGGGTGGTCACGGGGCCTTCCAGGGATGTCGGAGCGGACACTTGCCTAGACCGAGTATGCGTTCTGATGCACTATTCAGTCCACTCTATTGAACTACGTCAGCACCGTAAAGGGCTTATATGCCTGACGATGAGGCCCGCGCCGCGCCCCGGTCAACTCCGTCCACGACGTGGACCCCACCGGGTACGGTTTCCACCGGTGACCCCCCACGTCCGTTCCCAGCATCCGAGGCCCTGTTGCGACGCCTTCTCGTCCGTCTCTGGCGACTCCTGCGCCCGGTACAGAGCCGCGTCATGTGGTTGCTGCACGCCAAGTTCGTGGTCGGCGTGACCGGCGTGGTGCGCGACGACGAGGGGCGCGTGCTGATGCTCCGGCACCGGATGTGGCCCCCGCACCGCCAGTGGGGCCTGCCGAGCGGCTTCGCCCACAAGGGCGAGGACTTCCGGGACACCGTGGTGCGCGAGGTCAAGGAGGAGACCAACCTCGACGTGGAGGTGGGCCGCCTCGTCATGCTGAACAGCGGACTGCGCACCCGCATGGAGGTCGCCTACGAGGCCCGCCTCCTGGGCGGCGAACTCCGCCTCGATCCCCTCGAGATCCTGGAGTCCCGCTGGTGCCGCCCGGACGACCTCCCGGAGGGAATCCAGCCGGTCTGCGGTCCGCTGGCGCGGGGCGAGACGGCGCCGTGAGTCCGCCCGCCCGTCATGAACCCGCGGCTCTACCACCGGGGACACGGTTCCTCCCCGCGGCCCGGGACTCATGCTCCGGGGCGGCACGGGCAGCGTGAGAACCACGCGGTGCGATGCCAGTCGGCGTCGACCGTAGATGAGCCACGCTCAAAGAACTAGGCGCACCTGGAACCCCGCCATCCTCTTGCCGCGTCCAACTGGCACATCGCCAGGATCCTACAAGACTGCCCGCGGTGGGTTAACGCAATCGGCTACGTCACGCGTGCGGACCGGCCGCAACCATGATGGCCCGCAACTCACAGTTCTGGAGCGGCACATGGCGCAGCGGATGAACGGCACACAGCGAAAAGCTGTGTGGATCAAGGCACTGGGCGTTCTCGCCGCGGTGGCCATCGCGGGCATCGGGGCATGGGCGGCCATGCAGCAGACAGGCCCCGGAACCCAGAACACGTGCCACGGAGGAGCCGTCTGCGGTGAGAACAACGACAACAACCGCGTAGGCGGCGGCGAACCCCTTGAGAAGAAATGAGGGGGAAACCGGCAGTCGCCGCGTGCGTCGCCCTCGCCTTCGCGGTCTTCGGCCTTTCCGGATGTACGAGTAACACCTGCGAGGGGCAGTCCGTCTGCGGGGAGGACAATGACGCCAACGGGCCGTCGGCCGGAGCCTCAGGGGGCGGTGATCCCTCGCTCGAGGCCTCCGCCACGTCGGACGGCGCTCCGGCCTCGGCATCCGCAACGCAGGATCCGACCGACCCGGGTTCCCGCCAGTCCGCCGGCGGCGATACGGACCCAGGTCAGGATTCTCCCTCCACGGGCGTCGAGGAGTCCTCGCTAGGGCCGCAGACGACACACCTGAGCGAGATGCGTCCCATCGAGAAGAGGGCCTACTCGGGGACCGCCCAGATCGCGGGGACTCCGTACACGTCCTCCATCTGGAAGGACATCGGGCCGAGCGACAACCTGAGCAGCGTCTACGTCGTGTACGCGCTGGACGGAAAGTGGACGACCTTTGTCGCGGACGTCGGCCCCGACAGCGATTCACGCGCCGACGCCGTGATCGACTTCGAGGTGTATCTCGACGGCCGGCAACTCGGTGAGACCCACAGGACCACGGTCACCCGGTCCGCGCACATCGAAGAGAAGGTCACGGAAGGAGTCCAGCTCCGCCTTGTGGCCAAGCACGTCAGCGGATCGACGAACGGGGCCTATACGGGCCAGGCCGCCTGGGGTTCGGCGCGGCTGGAGAACTGACGAGCGGCCCTTCCGCCGCACGGGAGCACGCGTTCGCCACCGCGGGCGTCACGTGCCGCCGTCCCCTTCGGACCGCTCGGCGACGAACGAGCCGAGGCCCACCTCCGCACGGACCAGTCCGCCTTCAGGTGGGCCGGCACCTTCCGGGCGGTCGACGCGTCGACACCGAGCTCGGCCGACGACTTCACGACCGAGGGACCACGGGCGCCCACGGGACACGTACCGTCCAGGAGTCATTGCGGCAGACCGCAGGGTGCAGCGGCTCAACTGAGCGCGTCGGGGGCGGAAGGGGGGCGAATGCTCACGTCTTTTCCAGGGCGACCGCCAGTGCCTCCGCCAGGTGGCGGCCCCGGACGCCCGCCAGTTGTTCCAGCTGGGTCCGGCAGGAGAAGCCGTCGGCCAGGACGATCGCCTCGTCCGGGGCCTCACGTACCGAAGGGAGGAGCTGGTCCTCGGCGCAGGCGGCCGAGACCTCGTAGTGACCCTTCTCGAAGCCGAAGTTGCCCGCCAGGCCGCAGCAGCCGCCGCTCAGTTCGCCGGTGAGGCCGGCCGCCGCGCGGAGGCGGCGGTCGGGGGCGTCACCCAGGACCGCGTGCTGGTGGCAGTGGGTCTGGCCGGTGACGGGACGGTTCAGGGACGGTGGGGTCCAGCCGGGGGCGTACCGCTCCAGCGTCTCCGCGAACGTCAGGACCCGCGAGGCGAGTTGCGCCGCGCGGGGGTCGTCGTGGAGGAGTTCCGGGGCGTCCGTGCGCAGGGTCGCCGCGCAGCTCGGTTCCAGGACGACCAGGGGGGCGTCGGTGGCCAGGACCGGTTCCAGGAGGTCGAGGGTGCGGCGCAGCACCGCGCGGGCGCGGTCGAGCTGGCCCGTGGAGACGTACGTCAGGCCGCAGCAGACCCGGGCCCGGCGGACGGCCGGCAGTGACAGGGCCGAGCGGGAGCGGGCGTCTCCCACCCGGCCGCCGGTCGGCCGCAGCGTCGGGGGCAGGGCC
>NZ_NEUB01000174.1 GCF_002910825.1 Streptomyces sp. SM1
AGCGCGAGGGCCTCGGGGGTGAGGAGTCTGGGCTCGCGAGGGCCCTGTGGGTGGTCGCGTCAGAGTTTGACGATCATTTTTCCGGTGTTGTCGCCGCGCAGGACGCCGAGGAAGGCCTCCAGGTTGTTCTCGATGCCCTCGACCACCGTCTCGCGGTACTTGAGCTCGCCCGAGCGGACCCAGGGCCCGACCTCCTGGACGAACTGCGGCTGGAGGTCGTAGTGGTCGCCGACGAGGAAGCCCTCGATGCGGCCCCGGGTCTGGATGAGCCGGGCGAGGTTGCGCGGGCCGGGGGCCGGCTCGGTGTTGTTGTAGACGGAGATCGCTCCGCAGATCGCGATCCGGCCGTCGCGGTTGAGGGACCCGATGGCCGCCTCCAGGTGGTCGCCGCCCACGTTGTCGAAGTACACGTCGACCCCGTCCGGGGCGGCGTCGCGCAGTTGCCGGCTCACCGGGCCGTTCTTGTAGTTGAACGCGGCGTCGAAGCCGTACTCCTCGACGAGCAGCCTGACCTTCTCGTCCGAGCCGGCGGAGCCGATCACCCGCGAGGCCCCCTTGAGCTTCGCGAGCTGCCCGACCTGGCTGCCGACGGCGCCGGCGGCACCGGAGACGAAGACGGAGTCGCCCTCCTTGAAGGAGGCGGTGCGCAGCAGGCCGGCGTAGGCGGTGAGCCCGGTCATGCCCAGCACGCCCAGGTAGGCCGAGAGGGGCGCGGCCTCGGGGTCCACCTTGACGGCGTTCTTCGCGTCCATGACGGCGTACTCGCGCCAGCCGAGGAAGTGCAGGACGTGGTCGCCGGCCGCGATCCCCTCGGCGTTCGAGGCGACGACCTCGCCGACGGCGCCGCCCTGCATGGCCTTGCCCAGCTCGTACGGGGCGACGTAGGACTTGGCGTCACTCATGCGGCCGCGCATGTACGGGTCGACGGAGAGGTACGTGTTCCGTACCAGCACCTGCCCCTCGGCCGGAGCGGGTACCTCCGCCTCGACGAGGGCGAAGTCCTCGGGCTTCGGCCAGCCGACGGGCCGGCTCAGCAGCTGCCACTCGCGGCCGGTGGTGGGGGGCGTGGGGGCGTCGGACATGAGCTGGCACCTTCCTGGAAATACTTCATTACCTGAAACAACCATGCGGCTGAATATTTCAGGATGTCAAGCAACTGGGTACCCTGGAGAGCATGGCCACACCCCGCAACACGCCCAGCCGCGCCGACGCCCTCACCCTGGAGGTCGTCGAACTCATCGGCTCGGTGGTGGCCCGCTACCACGAGGAGTACGAGGAAGCCGCCGCCGGTCACGCGCTGACGGGCGCGCAGGCGAGGCTGCTGAGCCTGCTGTCACTGGAGCCGCTTCCGATGCGGAAGCTGGCGCAGCGGCTGAAGTGCGAGCCGTCCAACGTGACGGGCATCGTGGACCGGCTGGAGGCACGTGGTCTGGTGGAGCGCCGCCCGGACCCGGCGGACCGGCGGGTGAAGCTGGCGGCGGCGACGGCGGAGGGGCGCCGGGTGGCGCGCAGCATGCGGGAGTCCCTGCGGTTCGCGCGTGAACCCCTCGCGGGGCTTTCGGAGGAGGAACGGGTGGCCCTGCGCGACACCCTGCGCACCATGCTGAACGCCACCTGACGGACCACCGCCGCACCCGCCCCGGTGCACCCCGCAGGCGGGGGACCGCTCAGGTGCACCACCACAGGAACCGGTCGCACGTCTCCGACGGCTCCGGCTCCGGTTCGGGACTCTTCGTGGTCGGGTCCGGGCCGGGACTCTCCGGCCCCCCGGAAGCCCCGCCCGACGGAGGCGTCGCGGGATCGCCCGGAGGGACGTCCTCGGGCGCGGACGACGTGTCCTCCCCGGCCCCGTTCTCCTCCTCCGCGTCCTCCGACTCCCCGTCGTCCGGGGACGCGGAAGCCGAGGGGGAGGCGGAGGGGGAG
>NZ_NEUB01000010.1 GCF_002910825.1 Streptomyces sp. SM1
GGCGTCGCCTGGCTCCCGCACAGCCGCAGCGCCGCGCTCGCCGTCGGCCCCACCGGAACCGACCTGACCACCGACGCCGGCCGCACCTGGCGGACCGTCGACAGCGGCTCGTACGACACGGTCGACTGCACGCCCGACCACGGGTGCTGGGCCGCGGGGGAGAAGGGGCGGGTGGCCCGCCTGGACCCCTGACGCATGCGAGGGGCCCTGAACGCTGCCGACATGGGTACCCGTTCGCTGTACGCGAGAGGAAGGGAGCGGACATGCCAAGCGGTTCCAGCCCCAAGCGGGAGCGTCAGTACGAGCACATCAAGGACAGCGCCGAGGACCGGGGCGAGAGCACCGGACGCGCCAAGGAGATCGCCGCGCGGACGGTGAACAAGGAGCGCGCCCGGTCCGGCGAATCGAAGACGGCCAGCCGCACGTCGACGCAGGACATGTCGTCCGGCAAGCGCGGCGGGCAGCGGTCCGGCAAGGGCTCCCAGGGCCCCACACGTGACCAGCTGTACGAGGAGGCCAAGAAGCGGAACGTCGAGGGCCGTTCGAACATGAACAAGAGCCAGCTCCAGCGGGCGCTCGGCAAGTGAGCCGCCTCCGCGCGGAGGCGCGCGGCCGCTGGAACCCCCTCCGCGCGGAGCACCCCCGCCCCGTAGGCTCAGCCACCATGGCGACCGAGAGCACACCCGCCGGCCGGCCGGTGACCGAGGAAGAGGCCCGTGCGGTGCAGGACGGACTCCGCGCGAGGGTGGTGCTCGACGAACCGGGCCCGCCGCCCGGCACGGGCCATGTCACCGGAGTCGACGTGGCGTACGACGACGAGCGGGACCTGGTCGCCGCCGCGGCCGTCGTCCTGGACGCGGCGAGCCTGGAGGTCGTCGCCGAGGCCACGGCCGTCGGCCGGATCTCCTTCCCGTACGTTCCGGGACTGCTCGCCTTCCGTGAGATCCCCACCGTGCTCGCCGCGCTCGACGCCCTGCCGTGCCCGCCCGGCCTGGTGGTCTGCGACGGCTACGGCCTCGCCCACCCACGCCGCTTCGGCCTGGCCAGCCACCTCGGCGTCCTCACGGGCCTGCCGACGATCGGCGTCGCCAAGAATCCCTTCACCTTCACCCACGACGCACCCGGCACCTCGCGCGGCAGCACGTCCCCGCTGCTCGCGGGCAGCGAGGAGGTCGGCCGCGCCCTGCGCACCAGGGACGCCGTCAAGCCGGTCTTCGTCTCGGTCGGCCACCGGGTGAGCCTGGACAACGCCTGCGCCCACACCCTCGCCCTGACCCCCGCCTACCGCCTCCCCGAAACCACCCGCAGAGCGGACGCCCTGTGCCGTCGGGCGCTCGCGGAGGCCGTCCTCTCGCACCCCGTTGAGGGCGCGCCCCCGAGCTGACCGGGTGCGCGGCTTGCACCGGAGGGCACCAGCGTCCACACGTCGGCCGAGGGGCCGCCGCGGTCCTGCCCGCCGGGTGGTCAGCGGGTCGCCGCGACGCGGAAGCGGATGCCCGCCGCCCGCAGACGGTCGATCAGCGCGTCGCCCATCGCCACCGCGGTCGTGACCTGCCCCGCCGTCGTCGGGAGGTCGTCGAGGGCGAGGCAGAGGGCGCCCTCGGCCAGCATCTTCGCCGTCTCGTCGTAGCCGGGGTCGCCGCCCGCCACCTCCGTGTACACCCGCTGCCCGCCGCCCTCGCCGACGAAGCGGACGGTGAACCAGCTTCTGGCGCGCTTCTCCGGGCTCGGCCCGTCGCCGGGCCTGAACCGGTCGGAGAGACGGCGCCGCAGCGACGGCAACTGGGCCGCCGTGACCAGCGCCCCCACGGCCGCCACCCCGCCCACCGCCACCGGGAGACGGCGCACGGCCGCGTAGTGCCGGTAGCGGAAGTCGGGACCGTACCGGTCGAGTGCCTTCGCCGAGCGGCGCACGATCTGCCCGTCGATCGTCGGCAGGGGCAGGGCCCAGGCGCCGACCTCCCGTGCGTAGTGCGGCGCGCCCAGCGGGGCCGAGGTCCGGCGGTCCACCAGCCGCGGCTCGTGGTGCCTGCGCTCGCGGGCCGCCGCGCGGAGCCTCCGGTGCCCGGCGAACTGGTTCAGCGCCGAGGCGAAGGTCCCGCCCGAGAAGGCCGCGTCGACGGTGACGAAGCCGTCCACGGTCAGCGGCACCCCCTCCGGCAGTTGCCGCACGGTGAAGTACGCGCCCAGGTCGTGCGGCACCGAGTCGAAACCACAGGCGTGCACGAGCCGCGCCCCGGTCTCCCGGGCGCGTGCGTCATGACGGACGTACATCAGGTCCACGAACTCGGGCTCACCCGTCAGGTCGACATAGTCCGTCCCGGTGTCCGCGCAGGCGGCCACGAGTTCCTCGCCGTACTCGGTGTACGGGCCCACGGTCGTGGCCACCACGCGCGCGTGTTCGGCCAGGGCGCGCAGCGAGTCGGGGTCGGACACGTCCGCCCGCAGCACCCCGATCCCCGCGCCGCCGGGCAGCCGCTCCCGCAGCCGTTCCAGCTTTCCGGTACTGCGGCCGGCGATCGCCCAGCGCAGCCCGGCGGGTGCGTGGCCGGCGAGGTACTCCGCGGTCAGCGTCCCGACGAAGCCGGTCGCTCCGAAGAGCACGATGTCGTACGGACGGTCCGTGTTCAGCCTGCTCATGACACCCCTTGATCGTGCAGCCGCGCCGCTGTCGGTGGCCGAGGCTAGCGTGAGGGGTGCGGAGCCCGACGAGGAGCCCGGAGGAAACCGGTGGCCGTTCCCTCGAACCATCCTGAAGAAGTGGGAAAAAGCACGCGACTGTGTGCCGGCCCTGCCGCGACCTGCCCGTCCCCATCCCGAGGGTGTCTCGCGGTCTCCACCACCGCCGCCTCCTTCCCCGTCCCCGTCAGCCGTTACGTCCGCCGCCGCCTCCGGGTGCCTTCCCGCGCGGTCCCCGCGCGTGCTGAGCGGGGTGCGGCTGCGGGAGGCGCTGATCGCGGAGACGGACCGGGGAGCGCCGGATGACC
>NZ_NEUB01000175.1 GCF_002910825.1 Streptomyces sp. SM1
ACCGCAGCGCCTTCGAGCACCGGGCCGCCCTCACCGGCACGGACCGGCAGAGCCTGCTGGACGCGCTGGGCGCCCTCGCCGCCGGCGAGCCGTCCGCGGACCTGGTGCGCGGCGTCACCGGCCCGGCCGGCAAGACCGCCTTCCTCTTCCCCGGCCAGGGCAGCCAGCGGACCGGCATGGGCGCGCAGTTGTACGCCCGGTTCCCGGTGTTCGCCGACGCCTTCGACGCGGTCTGCGCTGAACTCGACCCGCTGCTGGACCGTCCCCTGCGGGAGGTGATCGACGCGGCCCCCGGCGACCCGGGCCACGGGCTGCTGGACCGTACCGAGTACACCCAGCCCGCCCTGTTCGCCCTCGGGGTCGCGCTCTTCCGGCTGGTCGAGCACTGGGGCGTACGCGCCGACCTGCTGTTCGGCCACTCGGTGGGCGAACTGGCCGCCGCGCACTGCGCCGGGGTGCTCACGCTGCCCGACGCGGCGGCGCTGGTGGC
>NZ_NEUB01000011.1 GCF_002910825.1 Streptomyces sp. SM1
GCACCGCCGAGGCCCTCGCGGCCGAGCAGCGGCTCGCCGAACTGCTCAGCCTGCCGGGAGTTCCCGACGCACGGCGGACCGGACTTCCGGGACCGCGCACGGACACCGACCGCGCCACGGCTGACTCCGCCGCCGGGCCTTCCCCCACGGAAGACGCCCTGACCGCCGGGGAACTCGACCGCTTCGGCGACGAACTGCGCGAACTGCTCGACGAGGCCGTCTCCTCCGCCGAACGGCAGCTGTTCGACCTGAGGACCGCCGCCGCGGACGACGCCCGCATCCTCGGCGCCCTCGGCGACGGCGGACTCCTCCCCCCGGGCCCGGACGTACTGGCCACGGTCGAGTTCCTCGGCGAGCACGGCATCCCGGCGCTCCCCGGGTGGCGCTACCTCGCCCAGGCCGTCGACCCGGCCGACCACGCGCGTGTGCTGGCCGCCCGCCCCGAACTGGTCGACGGCGTCATCATCACCGACCCCGACTCCCACCTCCGCGCCCGCGACGCCCTGAGCGACGCCGCCCTGCTGCCCCGTTCCGCCGTCGCCGTCGGCACGGCCGGGGCCCTGCTCGCCCCCACACCGGCGCCCGGCACGGACACCGGTGACGTCTTCCTCGTCCCGCCGAACCCGGCCATGCACGACGAGCACGCGGCCGACGAGGAACGGCAGACGCTGCGCGCCCGGGCGACCGAGCGGGACGAGGAGATCCGCGCCCTCGCCGCCCGGCTCGCCAAGGACCGGGAACTCGCCGCCCGGCTCGCCTCCTGGCGCACCGGCTGCCCCGCCGGGCGGCTCACGGAACTGGCCGGCACGGCGCACGAGGCGCGGGCCTTCGCAGAGGAGGCGGAGGCCGAGCTGGCCGAAACGCGCACCGTACGAACGGAGGCCGAGGAGG